>DATJAY010000003.1 GCA_035515795.1 Candidatus Acidiferrales bacterium
CAAACTGTTTCGGGATCCCGCCAGGGTTGTCAACGGCATCTATCCCTACTCCGGTCGTGAACAGCGTTGCAGCAGAGTAGGCGCTCGTTCCTGCGGTACCGGTCGCACTGATGTGCCAGTAGTATACAGTAGTAGCCGTAAGAGGAGTCGAAAGCTTCTCGGTCGTTACGGCCAACGTCGTATCGAATATGACGTTTGCGCTGACGAAGCCTCCGACGCTGTCAATCGCATTACTGCTTGCTACTTGAAGATGATAGCTCGTGGCGTTGGTGGAAGCATTCCAGCTGAAGGTTGTCCTTCTTGCGACTCCGGTAGTACCATTAAGAGGCGATATGAGGACAGGAGTTGTCGGGATCAAAGCGATGTTCGTATTGTAACGCGCAAAACAATATGATGGCTTATTGCCAGCGGTGCTGAAACCACCTCCGACATAGGTATCATTTCCGGTTGAAATGATTGCCTCACCCGGAGCGTTTAATCCATCACCGAGAGTAGAGAAAGAACTGTCCGCAATGCTCCACTCGACTACATAATAGGCATTGTTGAGTCCGCTTGCCGTGAAGTTCCCTCCGACAAACAGATTTGTGCCGTTGATCGCAAGAGTGTTCACGGAGCCGTTAACGCCAGCTCCAAGGGGAGTCCATTGGTGCGTGTTCCACTTTGCAGCGTAATTGGCAGCATTTCCGCCCGCGGTTGTGAATGCACCTCCTACAAATACTGTGTCGGCATAAGTTGCTAAAGCGTTCACTGCGTGATTGACTCCATTGGTTGGTGTTCCGAGAGCCGACCAGCTTGTTCCGTTCCATGACGCTACATAGTTGGCCGAACTCCCGCCGGCAGTTGTGAATGCACCGCCGAAATAAATCTCGTTCACACCGATGCCGATCGCATTGACTTGATGGTTGACTCCCGAGCCGAGCGTTGACCAGGCATTGCTGCTCCACTTTGCGACGTAGTTGGCAGCAGACCCTCCTGCAGTGGTGAAGTTTCCTCCAACGTATAGGTCTGTTCCAAACATTCCGAGAGCGTAAACGGAATTATTTACTCCGTCGTTCGGTGAAGTCCCGAGTGTGTTCCACTTTGAGCCGTCCCACATGGCGATGTGGTTGGCCGGATTGCCGCCTGCATGTGTGAAAGCGCCTCCGACATAAACACTGCCTGTTGAAACGGCAATCGTATAGACCTGGTTGTCTACGCCGTTAGCGGTCCCTGTTCCGAGTGACGACCATGTATGTGTGCTGGTATTATAAACGGCAATATTGTTGGTTTGAATGGAGCCGGCTGTGGGGAATGAACCTCCAACATAAATGTTAGAGCCACTCAAAGCGAGTGCATAAACGGATCCACCCGGAGAGTTTGGTGAGCCGCCGAGAGACGACCAGTTCGTGCCATTCCAGCTTGCGATTCCTTTTGCACTAATTCCGCCAGCTGTGGAAAACTGACCGGCTATGTAGAGCTTTCCGTTGGCAACACCCATTTCAGGCCACTCTATGATACCGTTTGTCCCAACATTTGAGCCTGTGCCGAGCGCAGACCAGGTGTTGGTCGAAGTGTCAACTGCAGCGATGTTGTTGACGGTGCTTAAGCCGGCTGTGATAAATGAACCGGCAACGTAGAGCTTGCTTCCATAAAATGTGAGGTAGTAAACGTTGCCGCTAACACCCGCTCCGACTGCACTCCATGCAGTTCCGTTCCACTTTGCGATTCCGTTTACAGTTATCCCGCCGGCAGTTGTGAATGAACCACCGATATACAATGAACTTCCTGCGAAAACGAGTGCTTCAACGGTGTTGCTGACGTCGATTTTGGATTTGCCGACATAGCTCCAGTTTGTTCCGTTCCATGACGCTATGTTATGCGCAGTGTCGCCTCCGGCATGAGTGAATGACCCGCCGGCGTAAAGGTAACCACCACTGACACCGAGCGCATAAACCACATTGTCGACGCCGGACCCGAGGGCGTGCCATGAAGAGCCGTCCCATCGGGCAATGTCACTTACAGAACCTCCGCCTGCCGTTGTGAAGCTACCGCCGACGTACAAGTTGCCGCCGAAATATGCCATGGCGCAAATTCCGCCATTCACACCGTTTGTACCTGAGCCCAGCGGATTCCAGGTGTTTGTCGATGTGTTATAGTCAACGATGTTGTTTGCGGCAATGCCGCCGGCGGATGAGAAGGTTCCACCGATATAGACATCATTGCCGTTGATAATTATGGAAGCAACCGGGCCATTTATACCTAGGTTTGCACTCGTCGTGTCGAGCGAATACCATGTGTTCGTAGTAAGGTTGTATGCGGCGATGTTGTTTGTTACGAGGTTGCCAGCGCTGCCGAAATTACCGCCGACGTATAACACCGTATCGCCGCTATTGGCAGCAATATATCCCCATCCCCCGATACCGGCAACGGTGAACGACTGATCCCAATTTTTGTCATTGGGGTCGGATGTCGCTTGTATGAATCGTGGTGCACCGTCTTTTTCCGTGACCATTTTGTATCCGCGGGCATCGAAGCTTCCGATTGTTGCGGCAGTCTTTAAGCTTCCATCCGGATTGAGGATGGATTTGATTGAATTAGACGTTTGTGTAAGAGCTGTGCCAAACATGAACGGAAGTGTGAGTACAACAACTTTCAACTGGTTCGAGAATGGAAACCAGCCTTTCGTAAAGTATCTCATTGTTTCTCCTTTCCTATTTGCTTGAGAATGCATTTCTAAATGCTAAACCTCTCCAAAAAAGTCAGGCTGACCTGCCAATACCCTGCTATGCTCAGGTGTACTTTATGAGAGAGCGCGTTCCGAGAATCCGAATAAAATTCTCACTTTTCCAAGCGACCGCTAATTGCAGAAGCGCTCCGCCGCCTCTGATTTTTCTATTTTTGGAGAACTAGTCTATTTAGAATGATTTTCCAAACTGATACTGCGGAGTGTTTCTCATCAGGTGTGCCACGGGTTCTTCAAGTCTTACTCAAAAACCGTTTTGGATTGGACAAACATCCCTGCCGATGAGCAAAAACGATTTCTGACATGGAAAACCTCCACCTGCCAGCTTCAAGTACGGTTTTCTGAAAAACAACACGGTACATCATGGTACGCTCTCCCAGCTAAACTATTAGTCAGGAATAGTCTATATCGAAAACGCGAGAATAATTCTTGGTAGGATGAAACTTACGGCTGGAATGGACGATTTGATCGCTGCTTTGCATGAACAGGCGACACAAGACGCACGCCACTGCTTCACTCACTTCTAAAGATGGTTTCCGTGGGTTTTCAAGCCCTAATGCAGACCACTTTTCCAATACATCCACTCCTGATATTTTACGGAAGAAAGTAACTGAACATCATTGTAATGTCAAGTTGAAATACCCATGAAGTGATCGGGGTCACCTCGCCCTGGGGTTGGTGTGTTTGAGACCGAAGAGCTTGCGTGCACGAAATCTAGTGAACTATCTCCTTTGACTAGACAACGGCGAGCACAATTAATTCAGAATTCTTTACTTTATCACGACCATTTTTTTCACGAACATTTTTCCGCTCGAACTGAGCACATAAAAATATATTCCCGACGCGAACCTCCCGGCATTGAAAGTAACATCATAATATCCCGCGTTCTGTTTCTGGCTGACCAAAGTTGCCACATCTCTTCCGAGCATGTCGTATACTTTCAAAGTAACATAGTTGGCCGCCGGCAATTGATAAGAAATGATTGTGGTCGGATTAAACGGGTTAGGATAATTTTGACTCAGCTCGAATGACATTGGTATGCCACCATCAACTCGCTTCATATTGAGAACGATATTGTCGATTCCGCCCGCATTCAGATATCTTGCTTTGAACTCCTGTAAGTACAAGTTTGCGATTCGCCTGCTGTGTATTATGAGTTCGTTTTCGTCATTAGAGGTCTCGGCGGATGTTGACCAGTTATGTGAGCCGGTTGTTACAATCGCATCGGTGTTTGGATACTCGGCGTCGATGACGGCGTATTTATGATGAAGAAGACCGGTCACATCGCTTCCTTTAAGGTGAACATCAACGCCGTTTGTTTGAAGGAAGCTAAACTGATTCCCGCTATCCTTGTTATTATCCATCACGACTCTAACTCTATCACCTGCAGCCTTTTGCGCGACCAGCTCTTGTGCCAAGTCTGCACGAGTAAAGGTCAACATGCAAATGTCAATAGAGTGCGCAGCGGCGGCAAGAGTCTGATAAATGTGAAGAGTAGTCTGATCCGATGGGCTGAAATAGAGTTCGACCGGGGTTCCTTCGATATTGAACTTGTGTGGGGTTATGTCTTTCTTGTCGGCACCAAAGCAAGATTGAGATGCATCGGGAGTGTTGGTCGGGCTTCCCCACATTTCGTTGAACTCCATAGTGTAGGCGTTCGCCAATGCCTTATCCTGTATCTCGATCGAGTTCTGCGCATCGTCATTGTCACCTGGATCAGTGGCGTTCCACGATCCTGTCCAAATCCAGTCATGGATAAACGACGTCGTGTCCTGAAAGTCGAATACGGCAAATTTGTTGTGCATCAAACCTTTGCCGGCATAGATCCGGTCGAAGGTATCGGTGATATGGGGGATTCCATTTGCCGTCAGGTTGCTCAAGTAAGTTCCGGTGCCTGACTCGCCCAAATTGTCGTTCTCGGTGATTAACCTTACCATTACGCCGCGCTTCTCGGCGTTAATCAACGCACCTGTTATGGCGCCGCCGACTCCGCCGCTGAGACTGTACAACGCAAGATCGATCGAATATTTTGCGGAGTCGATTCTCGCCAGGAATTTGTTGACGATGTCCACAGTCTGTGCAAACTCGCCGTCGGCGACTGAAGAGTTTGTTGAATGATTGAAATAAACATTTATAGTTCCTATCGATCCAGCCGGAGATGCGGTGCTGAAGATCGCATCGCCCGTCGTGTTCGTGCCAGCACTATCTGTAGCTGAAACCTGATAGTGATAAACTGTCGCCGGTGATAAATAATCCAGCAAAACGGAGTGGATCGTGTCTGAAGAAGACACGGCAACGGAGTCTTTATAATCCGAGGTCGCGCCATACCTGACGACGGCCGTGGCTTTGTCCGAAGTTTTAAAATCGATAGTGACGGAATTGGGCTTTAGATTATTTTCGGCCGGGTTTGCTGTGAAAGCGGGCCCGGGATGACCGATTATGTCCGCCTGGGTTCGGGGATCGATTTCATAATCGGAAAGATATGGTGGCCCCGGATCCGGTCCACCCACTCCTTTGTACTGCTTCAAAATTCCGATTAGGTCGAAAGTTCCGGCTGGAATAGTCCACGTTTTTGGAATGTATCCGCCTGTCGTGCCGGTGATATCGGTGATTGTGCCGTTGGATGAGTTACACGTAACGCCGTTCACTCTAACCAGACGACCTTCATTCGGCTCAGTGGAGTCATCGGTGAATGTTTGGTTTACGTCCGCACAAGTCAAAAGGAGCGGCTCGGGCAGCGGATTGCCGTGAGAATGAATGATCCACTTTGTGGAATCGGGGTGGATTTCCGTTATACCACGATACTGGTCTATCGCTCCGGTGATCGTCGCGCTGTCGCCCACCTGGAACGGAGAATTCAAAGAATTGATGAAAACATTTATACCAGCGGTCGCATCTTGAATAAATAAATTTATATTCGATGCGCCGACGAGGTTTGCCGTGACTATCCCCGACACAGTGACAACGACACCCTTCTGATAAGGAGAAGCCAGAACGCCTTGAGAATCATTTGTATGAAGATCGATTATCGGTTCAACTTTCATTACGTAAACGGACGGTTGCTTCTGAATGGGTGATGGAACGGCCGTATCGACGGCGGTCTCGACGAGAAAGATCCCGGTTAGATTCGAATCCGGAACTGTAACAGAATGAATCAGTATTTGCGCCGTGTCTATTTTTGTAACTGCTGCATTGCTGATTCTTATGGTGTCTTGAGAAACGGACAAACTTGCAGCCGAGAGGGAATTCCCGGAGAGCAAAACATCAGAACTATTCAAGGACCATGAGAAAGCCGAAGGAACCACGACAATAATCTTGCCGATAGTGTCTGATTGATCGCTGACAAGCTTAATAGAAAAATCTGAAGTTTGTCCAGCATTCAACGCGGCGGGGGATATCTGAGCAGAGCCAATTCCGTTGCCGGCTTCGCCAACGAATGTTATCGCACCATTGACTGTCAGATCGGTTCCTGAGCCGTAAACGTACCATGTTCCGCTCGAGCTCGATGCACCATATGGAACGATTCTAAATTTGACAATGGTACCTGCCGGAAGATTCTGCAGATTCGTTATTCCCGACAGATTGATCGGGGTAATGGTGCTCCCGCTGGAACTGTTTGACGGAAATTGACCGCTAAAATCGCCGATGCTCGTCCATGCGCCGCCATTCAACTGATAATCCCATTCGGCGTTTTGTGGACCGGTGTTTGACCTCCGGTAATTCAAACCGATCTGACCCAATGACGCGGAGTACGCTGTGTTTACCGTTATGCCAAACGTGACATAGACGTTGGAGGCCAGCGCCCCCGCTGCCGTGGTATAATTCCAGCTGTTGCCGCCCCATGCATTCGATGTGGCCGTCCCTGATGTCCCGACTCCGCCGCCTCGCGTCAGTCCCGTGCTGTTGGTAATTCCTGTTGCGACAGTTGAAGCCGCCAGATTCTGAGTCCCAAAGGAACTTTGCCCGGAAACTTGCCAACCGACCAAAGTGGTTTGTCCCCACACACTCGTCGTTACAACCAAGACAAAAATTACAGCGGACGCAAACTTCATCTTAACCTCCCGATTCAATACAATCGATTCATGTGTAATATAACCTTACGAAATAAAAACTGCGACTTACTTAATGTTCCACTCTTTCCCTATGAGACGCCTTCGGAACCAGAAAGTAAGCCGCAGCTAAATCTTTTTCAGTCCAGGACGACTTTTTTGCACGGCAAATTCATTCGTGTACGTACGCCTACTTGATCAGGAGCATACGATGTATCTGCACAAATGAATTTCCGGAATTATCAACAGCGATAAACTTATAATAATACACTCCAGAAGCCATCCCAGACATATCCACGGGTATCGCGTGCGTCCCGACGCTCATTATTCCGTTGTCCAGCGTTCTAACTTTCATGCCGAGTAAATTGTAAATCTCGACGGTGACCTTTGCATCGGACTTGAGGTCGAATCGAATCGTGGTCGCAGGATTGAATGGGTTAGGTCGCGTTGCCAAAGTGGGGGTCACGCTCAGGTGGCGGAAGCCCGCAAAAACCATTGAAAATCCCAAAACATGGGGCGAGTGCCTGAGAAAGAGAAGGCTGGAGCTGGGGCTCACGAGCGCAGAGGCTGCCCGCATGCTCGGGATCATGCCGAGCACCCTCTACGTCTGGGAATGCGGAAAAAAGAAGCCGCATCCCACGAGCTGTCTCAAAATCATGGATTTCCTTGGGCACATCCCGTCCTTTTACGCGAGGGAGACCCTAGGGCAGAGAATGGCTATTTACCGTCTCCTCCACGGACTCAGCAAACGAAAGTTCGCCAACCTCCTCGGAGTCGCAGCGGAGACCCTCCGCAAATGGGAACGAGGTGAATCTGAACCGGAAGCTGAGAAAATGGAAAAAGTCGAAAAGTTGTTGACTGAGACACCGAGTCTCAGATAACTAACGGTAGTCTCTTTGTCTAACTCAGACATTCCGACCCTATTATTCTGCGATGAAAGGATTATTTTGTCTCTCGACTTTGATTACACGAAAGTGTTATGCGCAGGCAAAGTTACCTTTAAGGTTGATTCTCCATCATCTGAAGAATTGTCAGGCCTAAGCTTGCGATGTTGAAGCAATGCTCCGCTTGCTTAGTGTCAAATCCAGTTTGTCCCAAATGGAGAATTCGGTTCCTAGGCCAGAACAGCTCTCTCTGAAAAGATTGAGACAAGTCATTCATGTCAAAGCTTGGAAAATCTTTCTTGATTGCGTTAGCTATGGCAGTGTTGGCGGCGACGAATCCAGTTATTCCAATAGGCTTCATAAGCTTCGTGACTTCATCAATTCTAGAAGCAACGTTTCGAAATCTCCGCAGCGATTCCTCAATTTCGGAATCGGTCGGAAATGGCGGAGTTGCTCGTGTCCACTTGAAGTATAGCCTGGAAAGCTCACACTCCATGGCGGTTGCTGAGAACACAATACACAGAGAATAGTCAGAATTGTGATAGAATTCGTAACGGCCTCGAGACAATAATTTGTCTCCAACTGTAAATCCCTGCAGCGTCGCGTTGAGGGCTTCCCCGCATTCGCAGGAATCGTGGATCTCGGCTTCATCAAGGCGAATGAACAGGTCTAATTCACGGCCACATTTGGGACACTGTGTCTTAATGGGAATTTTCATCGTGCGCTTTTTATTTCAATAGAATTTTTCTTGCTTGTTGTACATAGGCAGAGTTCGATACCAATAGCGTTTTGCGGAACGGCATCTTTGCCAACAACAAGCACCCTCACGCAGGCTAGTGGCCGGCTTTAGGTTACGGAATTCTTTTAGCAATCTGGTCCTTTGTTTTGTCAACTTCAGCTTGGAATCTGTTGATAGTGTCCTCGAACGTCTTGGTATCACCATCCAACAGACCCTTAAAGCCTAGCGCATTACCAAGATAAACGGTAGCATTTTGCGGATTGAGGGAGATCATTTGCTCCAGGTACAGGGTAAGCCGCTCAATTATATGTCGCAATTCGAAATGACAGTAACCGACGTCTTTGATCAACTCGCTGTCAAAATGAAACTTACTTAGTTCGATCTTCTGGTTCTCAAGAAAATCGGGATACAATCGATAGGTTGGAAGAATCACAGGCTGGTTATTCTGCGCCGCAATGACAGCAGCCGCGACTTCACCAGATAACTGTATGAATTTTGTCCTGTAGAAGGCGAGTTCATTCTGAATAGTGATGAGGGTTGTGAGATACTTTTGGCGTTCAGCTACTCTGTTCTCAATCTTCGATTCGGATATCTGGGCTTGCAACCGCGTGGTTTCCTGAAACTGCAGATAGACAGTCATAGCAACTGCCAGAAAAGCCAATCCAGTGAAAAAGGCGTTGAACGCACCGAACATATCGCCGAACGAACCTGCATTGCTGAGGTTTCCATGGCAATCAGAAAAAGTTATGAAAACGATCATACCGTATATAGCAATCCCTGCTGTATAAAGAACGAGTGCGACAATTATTCCTATCAAAAGATTTCTCGTTTTCATGAGATCTCCTGATGATTATATGTTATTTTGGGGCGATCAAAGTCACCACGAAACCTCATTCCAAGATGAATCTTTGCTTGCGCATAACGTCTACCGCAAAAAAGTTCGTCACGCTTCGACGCCATAAATGTGCATAGCTCGATGAGCGCGGCGAAGCGTGATGAAGCGAACTCCATGATATATAATAATCGAGCGTCTTTTTTGCGGTTGTTAGTTGCTGGCACGCCTTCCTTTATTGTGCGCGTTGAAAAAATCATCAATATTGGTATGCCCTCCTTTGCTCATGCTGAATCCGACAAGAGGAGAGCTATATTGTTTTTCATAGCTCTGGTACAAAGCCTCTGCTTCTTGTAGGGTAATTGGTTTGAATCTGTCGTCTTTGTATTGCGAGTATTTGATACACGCATCTCTGACCGCAAGTTCTTCCGCCAATTCATATGATGCAAGTGGCGGGAAAGAAAACGTTCGACACCTTGCTCTCCCGATTATTACGCCACTGTCGGACAAAGTTATGTTGACAAAGCACTCGTCATAACCGCTTTGGGAAGGAATCCTCATCGAACCGCAAGCGGACGCCACATCGGACATAACCAGCTTTGTGAGTAAGTCGCGATAATGACGAAAAGGGTCGTATGGATACCACTCCGTTTTTCCTTGTGAATCGGTAGAGGTTATGATGGACGAATAGTCAAAGGGTTCATCAAAGGGAACCAAGCCAGACTCTTGAGCCTCAATGAATCCTTGATATAGGAACCATAGTTCAACTAGCCAACCAAGGATGGTGAACTTGCCAACTTGTTGCAGTTGGTCAATTTGGATTCTCAGTAAAGGCAAGTCGAGCTTCTCACAGATTAGATTCTTCAGTTCGTCATTATGTTGAGCCTTAGGATCGGAATCATGGTAGGGTTCATCAAATTCAATGGCAAAAGCAACAGGTTGGTCGTTGGGTTCAACCAGGAAATCGAAATGGCCCTTCAGTGCAAAACTGTACTCCTCATTTGACAATCCGCTATTGTTAATGTCGAGCGCATCGGCAATCCGAACCTTTGTATATAATCGAACATTCCGATGTCGAAGGCTTTCGTCTAAAAGCTCAAAGGATTTCTTCTCGTCATCATTTACAAGTATCCTCTTTCTTCGAATCATCGGCTACATCCTCATTTGTTGGAAGGCGTGCTTGCAACTACCTAGTGGGAAAACACACTTAGGTGTGTTTTTTTCCTTAATGGACGCCTCTCCTAATTCACCTCCAAATTTATTCTCCGCTTCCATGAAGTGCAAATCCCTTAAATTCACTAACTCTACCAGGTGCATTTTTGATGGAAATAATATTTTCGCCCACCTTATCTCTTGTGACCCGGCTTGATATTCTTTGGCCATGGGAAACATCCGTTCCATGAAGCACGGTGAGTGGTACTGGGTCGATAAGGTTATTATTCAGAGGTACACAAAGGAAGTAGGACGATTGCCTGCCCTGGTGTACCAGCTTCTAGCCAGTATGGCCGATCAGAACCAGACCTGCTATCCGTCCCAAGGATACATTGCTGAGATGCTCGGCTGTTCTCGGTGGTCGGTCAATAAGGCGGTGAGAAAGCTCAAAGAACGCGGGTTGATAGCCTGTGCAAAAGCTGTAGGAAAAGGGAACACGTATCGGCTCCTTCCTCCTCAGATGTTCCCTGGTGGCACAGGGGATGTTAGATCAGAAGCAACTGACCTGTGTGAAAATGGAGGCACAAACAATAATAAGTAACAAGATATATATAACAATACGTATTGTTTATGTTCTTAAGGTTTACAACGACTATTAGCGAGCCTTATAGGGGAATAGAGCAAGAGCAAAAAAAGAAGCCCGATCTTTGAAGAGGAGAGAAGACCGGGCTTCGAGGGTGATTACGATTATGATAATTGATACTATTTCGTCGGAACCATTTGTGAATTGCTGTCCCTTATGCGCCGGTTCGCATTGTGCGGCAGTCTAAGATCTAGCAAGTGACCTCCAGAAATCTCTTGCTGCTTCTCGCAAGGAAGATTTCTTGAGTTCAGAACCAAGGTTATCCGCAACCTCTGTGACCAGTGCTTGGAAGTCACTCTGGCGCAAGTGGCCTTCCAAGATATCCTTAATGATTTCGCAGCGAAATCTTCCACCACATTGGCGAATGTCAAAGGCTCCTTCAACAGCCTCATCAACAAGCGCATCCACTTTTGAAACATCTCCGCCGCTTCTCTTAAGAATCTCCTCCTGGACTGATTGCCGAAATCCGGACAGCTTGTTGTAAACATCGAGTGCATCATCGCTGGAGAAAGTCGACGCTAGTTTAGCCAGCACTGCAACGCCTGCAGGGCCTTCCGAGGTCGAGAGTTTCTGCTGAAGCTCATTAGGAAGGTCGAGTAGCTTAATGTATTTACGGACTGTTGATGTTGACCAAGCGGTCTCTTGGGCAACACGTTCGTATGAGTTGTATTTCTCGTAAAGCGCTTTAAGGGCAGTCGCTTTGTCTAGCGGGTTCATATCAGCACGGTGAACATTTTCGACCAGTGATATAGTCACCGCATCAGCGTCATCAATATCGTCTCGAACCAAGCAAGGAACTGGGTCAAGACCAACTTTTTGACACGCCGCTAATCGACGCTGACCAGCAATAACCTCATACTTGCCGCCAACAATTGACCTCACGGTCAGAGGAGATAGCAACCCTTGCTTCCGTATGCTGGCTGCGAGCTCGTCAATCCCTGAATCCTCTTGGCCAGCTTGTAAGTCATGGCGAGTATTCTGGGAAGATAGGAAAAGCAGATGCAATGGTATTTCTTGTAGGCGCATAGCAACTCCCTTGAATTAGATGACGAACTGGCGCGTTAGGCCCAGTGTTTTGTTGTTACTACTTAAATCGAGCAATTCTTATTTGTCGATTTTTTGCATTACACCAATAAACCACACATTTTCGTGCGAGTCTTTTTACACGATTGATATAGCCGTCAAAATCTCTCTTACTATCGAACTCGTTTTTCGGCTTCTCCTCGACAACGAAACGAATCTCAGCGAACTTCTCGACACCACGTTTCTTTTTCACGTTGCTGGTCTCAACAAAACGCTCCGTGAGACATTCGATAAAAATAATCTTCCGCTGATTAAAGATCGCAAAGTCGGGGCATGTACCAGTTCCATTCACAGTAATTCCTCTCGGATAAATGTCCCATTTATGTTGTTTGAAATACTTCAATGCAGTTCTTCGTATCAATCGATGTAGTGGATATTTTCTCTCCATCGACCGCTGACCTTCTCGGACACTTCCCGAGCCTGTGCTCCAACTCCAATACGATAACTCATCATCAGAGAGTAGGTCAAATCCGGTTCGAATGCGAGCTTCTTTTAGAGTCATTGATTTCCTCACAACCTAGTGCGGTGTACTATCCGCGATTGCGTTCATTTTTCCAACAACCATTTCTTTTCGTAATAGGCTGGTGAATGCGAAGAATCCTTCCAACCAAGCATAGACAACATTAGCCGTTCAAGTAGTGACCGTAAGCGCAGTTCCTCCTTTGCAAGGATGTTAACATCAATAAGATCGGAAGAGTGAAATAGAATGTCTCTCGTCTTAATAAGCGTGAACAGAGAATTAATTGGGTATAGGTCATCCCATTTTACACCATATCTTTCAAACAAGCTGTCCAGAACAGAGCGAAGTGATGGGCGATTAAGTTCGGAAAGTTTTGCCGACATTAATTCAAATGATTGGTCATCTCCAAGTTCTCGCCTAATCACATCGCGGACTGAATGAGACAGCTTACTAAACTTCGCGGGCTTGATAATTTCGAGCAGGTTTTGTTTCATGGAAAACATGTCTTTGATCTTCTCAAGTGATAGGAAAAGAGTGGAAAAGCCCTCTTCAATGAATTCCTTTCCACAAGCTGAGATATAATACACAAGAGGCATGTGAAGGTTAATACCTGTCTGCCGCAATTTCCGAATTTCGCCAAACGCTACTTTGAGAAAATTTCTGGCGTGATCAAATGGAACAACAGAATCATAGTATTCAACATCCTCTGATGAACATTTCCTAATATTTCTGATAAATGCCCGCATTCCGTCTTGACTATCCAGCTCGTATCTGAACCACATCACCCAATGACGCGATAAGAACGAGATCAGCAATGTCAGATCGTCCGCCACAGAACTGGCAAGCGCGACAAAATCATCGTCGCTAAGTTCTGATGTTGGCACGGTAGCCTTGAATGATAACGCCTGAATCTTTGTTTTTAGATTGACGTGCTTTTCGGAAGGAGAAGTATCGTAGAAATACCAGGGGCGCGTTTCAATTTCAAAGGGAAACTGTTCATCTAACTCAATCTTCGTTCCATGAACATCTATCTTCTCTTCTCCGGTGAACGACACCTCGCCAGTCTCGAAAGTTGTCCAAAGAGTTCTTGGGCCCGCAAGATAGAAAACGAGGTACCGCTCTTCTTTGTCTGTGAGGGGGATTTTCTTTCTCATTGTCAAGTCGAGAAAACGAAGATCCGCAACCTTATAGGACATGTCTGTACCGAAGTATGGCTTGCTGATAATTCCACCTATGAGCGCGTTGTCTGAAGAAAATGAAAATACCGAAGATTGCGTATCTTTTGTGGACAACTTAAGTCGCGGGCCAGCCGAATGGATGACACTTTGTATTTTTTTGAATGTGTCCACATTACCCACTACTTTCGCGATGATTTCGCCTTCTTCTATTAGGGAATATTGAATAACTACCTGTAAATCAGGCGCGGATTTGTCACCTTTGAAAAGGGTGCCAACAAATTCGTGACGCTCGAAGAATGGCTTCTTGGGATAAAACTCGTCTACCTCGTCTCGTCCCATCTCATATCCTTAGTTGACAGCGATTCGCTTGGCCGTAGATTTGGCAATTAATAAATCCGGCTCTTTTAAACCATCATCCCATTTCATAGGTATAATCTAATCTTATTTAATTTTCCTGAATAATTCGAGCGATGACTTTTTGATAGAAGTCTTATCTCGGTTAATTGTGTTGACATCTTTAATTCAAGTGATACCTCGTGTCACTAGGCCCAAGTACTGAAACCGGCAGACGTACTTTTCGGAAAGTCGTTGCTCGCATTAACGATTTTCCAAAGAGGGTGGCCAAATTGGTCGTGCGGGTCCGAATACCGCCTTAGACACCCGCAAAATGGAAAAATGGCAGAGTGGTTGATTGCAACTGCCAGCGGAGCAGCTAGCCCTTAGGGCTCGAGGGTTAGAATCCCTCTGTCTGAAATCTTTATAGCAACTAAATGAGAGTTTCAGAGAGCGGAATTCATTCAATGAAAAAACCTCTTTCCCGTCATTTTTTCCCTCCTTCCCGATCAATCTTTTCCTTGCGATAATAATTTCACCACAGAGCTGAACAACAAAAGTTGCTCAATTGGACAAGCTCGGATGGCGTTCAGACTCCGCCGCAAGTTGACTACTTAGACAATAGTGCCCACCTTATAAGGTGGGCACTATTGTGGTATATTACCGTCAAAATAGCTGCAATATAAGTAGAGGATTTCAAGAAGAACCCATAATTTGACTGAACATGAAAGGCAGTACAACTCAACCAAAAGTATTCTTGTCTTACAGTTGGACAAGTGTGCAGCACGAACAGTGGGTTCTGGATCTCGCTGAGCGCCTCTCTGGCGACGGTGTTATTGTCATTTTGGATAAATGGGATTTAAAGGAAGGACAGGACAAACATGTCTTCATGGAACAAATGGTAAATGATAAAGGCATTAGTAAGGTCCTAGTTATTTGCGATCGGGGGTACCAGAGCAAGGCGGATGACAGAAAAGGAGGAGTCGGGACTGAAACGCAGCTAATTTCAAGAGAAGTTTATGAAAATACTGGGCAGGAGAAATTTATCCCAGTAGTGAAAGAATACGACCAGGATGGTAAGCCATGCATCCCCCATTACATGGCAAGCCGGATTTACATTGATCTTTCTTCCGACGAAATATTTGAAGGGAACTACCAGAAACTCATCAGGAATCTTTACAACAGGCCCCTTCTGAAGAAGCCACCGATTGGAATGCCTCCGGCATACATTACGGAGGAGCAATCCATTATATTAAAAACATCTCACAAGGTTACTGAAATCAAGAACGCTATCCTAAGCGGCCGAACGGGTGTAAATGGACTAATTACGGATTATCTTGACGCTTTCATCGAGTCTCTAGGCGATTTCCGACTTTCGGGCGGATCGCAAACCGGGTTCGATGACAAAGTAGTTGAAAGTATTGAAAAGATGTTGCCGCTTCGGGATGATTTTATTGCATTTGCTTTCAGCGTCTTTAAGTACAAGGACGACGTTGACCTTGAAGCATTCCAGACTTTCCTTGAAAGACTCTTACCGTTCTTTTACCCTCCTGAGAATGTACAGAGCTATACACAGGTGGATTGTGACAACTATAAATTCTTCATCTATGAGTTGGTCCTGAATTTTTTCGCACTACTAATTCAACTGAAGAAATACAAGGCAATTGCCTATTTTATAAATTCGCAGTATTTCTTCCGTCTGCCGCAGTACAGCCAGCTAATAAGCGAAGGCATAGGGACGTTCAATTTGCATTGTCGTTCACTGGATGAGTTTAGAAATAATAGACTCCACTTGAATCGTGTCAGCATGACCGCGGACCTAATCAAAGCACATTCCATTAGGCAGGATATTAAATTTGAAGAGATCGTACAAGTTGATCTCATGCTGTACTACATAACGGAGTTGAACGGCAACTCTGATGGATGGTTTCCCAGAACCTCGATATATAAACCACATCGTTCTAATGTTGATTTATTTGACAGGATGGTTTCGCTTCAGTATTTCGAAAAGATAAAAGACCTATTTGATGTGAGAAATGTTGAAGAGATGAAGAAAAAGATAGCTGATTATATAGAGAGGACTAAAAATCAATCGCGCAGATACTCTGGATTATGGGACTACAACATCAGCCCAATAGAGAATGTTATTGATCTCAAGAAACTGGGCACTTTGAAATGAATCGCGTATTTTGGAAAACAATTCCATATGTCTCGCTTATAGTTTCAACGGCGCTATTTCTCTGGTTTGCTGTGTTAACCTTCAAGAACGCCTTTTGGGGCAACTGGTTTTTGAGTATCTCGGCAAACTTGATCTCGGTTTTGTTGATTTACTTTCTTTATGAAATCATAAAATCCAAATCCGAGAAGGAACTCAAGAAGGAAATTTCCGGATACGCGCGCAGCTACATAGATAGTAACATGCTTTCAATTCTGCATACATTATCTAAAATGATTTACGGCATCGAAGGAGGTAGATCTCTCGGTGAAACCATGCGGCTACCAAGGCTGGATACAGAGACTTTGAGAAACTTGCTCGAAGGCAGAAAGTTCTTGGGCTTTCAGCTTTTTAAATCATGGTCCTATACCCATGACTATTTCTCAAAGGTCATAGAGAACAATTTCGTGATGAGTAGATTGAATGATGAACAAATTCTGATAGTTCTTAAGATTAAGAATTCCCTATATCAAATAGAAGACTTTTTTTCAAATGGGGATAACTTCAGCGTAACTGAGGAAATTGCAACAGGATACAGGGTTGTAGTGGGTGCTAGTTTGAATCCAGAGAACCGGCAGTTCCCAAATAGATTCTTACTTATGCGTGGTCTCAACAACGAAAAATATGTTGTGGAGGATTTTGGCGACTTCCGAGCGGACGACCTCGACAGATTATTGCAGACTTTCATGATGAAACGGGAGACATTAAATCTTGCCGTTGACAGAGTATTCAATTTGTTATCCCTAATTCAGAAGTGGTTAGAATTGACGGGTAACGAGTTGCGGTTAAACTAGACAACCAAACAGATCAGGATATTACATGTGGAATGACATAGAAGTAGACAAGGCTACATTAGATGCGTTTGAACGAGAATTCTACCGGAAAGCGAAGTTTTATACAGACGAGAACATTGAACAGGTCGTTGTAGAAATCATGAGGGATTTAAAATTAGATGTTGTGACTGCGAATGAAGCAGGCCTTGTTCATAGAGATGACACCGAACATATGGCTTATGCTTACAAAGAAGATCGAATTCTTCTAACCTATGACAAAGATTTCCTCAATGACCGTGAATTTCCACCTAATTGTTGCCCGGGATTAGTTGTTCTCGATATACAACCGCTTAGCAGAGATGTGCTTGTAGATGCGCTTTACCTTCTAAAAACCGTAATTGCTAAATACAGAAATGTTTGGAGGGAGTCGAAGATTATGATTCACAAGAATTCGGAGATGACGGTATGGATGAAAGAACGCGCTAGTGGAAAGCGACTAAGGTCTCGTTATCGCTTATCAAATGGAAAGGCTCAGGAGTGGATCAAAGCAGAGGAATAATGGCACGAGTTTCATTAACTATTCTTTGTCAGTCGTTCACCGAATGACTCCTCCTCAAACTTCTTTGCAATGTCATGCAGGATCGTTTCCTCAATAGTTGTTCCCTCAGTCATTTTCTCTTCTCTTTTCCTTCAATCCCCTTTCTGCAAGAATGATCTCACGAGTTCACTGAGCGGTAGAAGTTGAGTAAGTCCACAAATTCTAACAGCGTTCAAGCTCCGCAGCAAAAGTTGACCACTTAGTCCAACACACCCACCTTACAAGATGGGTGTTTTTGCTGTATAGTATGACCGAAGTAGTCAGTTCGGAGACTGTAGTTTTCTAAGTTAACATCTACATTTAAATAATATGAAGTGGATCAACACAGGAGATATTAAAAATTGGATTGCCAGCAAGCAAAGGCATTGTGAGCAGACTTTGCCAGAGCTTGTTCGTCGTCTTATTTTGGCTCATACAGCAAATGCCATCGAGGAATTTGATTTTCCCAGCGGCGATAGTATCGCCACCGGCGGCTGGGATGGCCGTCTTAAAACGCCGGTTGTCTCGCCATTCTTCCCAAGTGGACATTCAGGCTGGGAACTAGGTGCTGAAAAATCTGCGGGGACAAAAGCTGAATCGGACTACAGAAAACGTACAAGAGATCCTTTAGGATTTGCAGTTGCCGATACAACTTTTGTATTTGTAACTCCGCGCTCATGGCCCGGACGCATAAGGTGGCAGAACGGCAAACGTAAAAGTGGAAAATGGAAAGATGTCTGTGTAATAAACGCGGATGGCCTTGAACAGTGGCTTGATTCCGCGCCCGCGGTTGCTTTGTGGCTTGCGCGGCAGATAGGCAAAGTAGTCTCGAATGGCATTCGTGATTTGGAGGCAGTTTGGGAAGAATGGTCTATAGGAACAAAACCGGTCATGACACCAGCTCTTGTGATAGGTGGTCGTGCAAAAGATGTTGAAGTAATTCAGAAATGGATCACTGATAGCCCAAGAATTCTTGAGGTCCAAGGAGATCATCCTGATGAAGCTTTCGCGTTTTTATACGCATCGATCATTACTCTCCCTGAACCCGCAAAATCTCAGGCCCTTGCACGTTGTATCGTGGTTGAAAATATCAACGATTTGAGGCAGGTAACTCAAGCCTTCCAAAACTACCCATTGATCATTGCTGCACCTGGCGAATGCATCAACGCCGCTCCTCTCGCCATTGCTAAAGGTCACCACGTATTTATCCGTATGGACGCGACGGTTATTGGTATTAGGGATATTCTTCGGTTGGCTCGGCCGCGACGCGAGGTTGTAGAAAAGATTTTACATGAGAGCGGCCTATCAGATGCTGACGCCCAGCGTATTGCGAGGGACTCTGGACGTAGTATCCCAGTGCTTCGCCGACACCTATTTCAATCCAATGCTGTCAGTGCTCCAGCGTGGGCTAACGGTGTATCAGCAAGCACACTTTTACCAGTTTTATTTGCCAATGCATGGGATGAGAAAAAAGGTGGAGATCGCCAAGTAATGGAAATTCTTTCGGGCATGAGCCATGATGACTTTGTCAAAGCCCTCACTCCTTTTTTATCCATGGATGACTCTCCGATACGCAAAGTTGGAAGTGTTTGGATGATTAAATCGCCATTAGATGCATGGTTTCTTCTCGCGCAACATTTTACGCCGGATTCTTTAAAACTCTTCGAAAAATCTTTACTAAGCGTACTTACAAAAACAGACCCCAAATACGATTTGGAACCAGAAAAGCGTTGGGCGGCCGCCATATATGACAAATCAAACCCGTGCTCTGAATGGCTTCGGACTGGTCTTGTTGAATCACTCGTACTCCTCGCTGTTTACGGTGATCGATCTCCACACGTCGATTCTACTCAAGCGTTTGCTGATCACGTTGTGAGAGAGGTATTTGCTGCCGCAAACAAGTGGGAGGCATGGGCTTCTATGAAAGATGCAACGCCACTGCTTTCGGAAGCCGCACCCAATATGTTTATAGAGGTAGTTGAGCAAGTTATGACAAAAAATCCGGCAATTTTCCAAGAGCTGATGAAAGATGATCCGGGTGTATTGGGAGAATGTCGGCATTGTGGTCTCCTCTGGGCCCTTGAAGGCATAGCATGGAGCCCGGAATATTTTGCTCGTGCTGTAAATGTTTTGGCTGAATTGGCCAGTATAGATCCGGGCGGCCGGTGGAGCAATCGAGCTATAAATAGTATCAAGGATGTTTTTTTGCCGGGTTATCCCCAAACGTACGCTACTCCAGAACAGCGACTTACTGCTTTGGATTCGCTTATCGCCAAATTCCCAAAAAAGGTTTGGGAATTTTCACAAGTTTATTTCAGTGGCGGAAGCTTTAGTGAATCGCATCGTTTTCGTTGGCGCGACGACGGCGGTGAACGCATAGGATTGGAGCCAGAAGATAAAGAGAGCGACCGAAAATACCTCACTGCTTTTCTACCAAAGTTAAGTGATCTTGCGGTTGCAAAAGAAAATATTATAACTTCTGCTGACGGTTTTACACGACTCCCCAGTGACATACGGGAGCGATTACTTGAGGTGCTGGGAAAAACAGATCCGGCAACTTTTTCAAAAGACGAGTGTGCAGAATTGCTTCGATGCATCAGAGATGCCTTGAACTGGACAAACAGTTATGGCGACGAAGAACGGCGTAAGCAGGTACCAACTCTTAATCATATATTGAAAAGATTTGCGCCTACAGATGTAATTGACCGTGTGGCTTGGTTGTTGAGTACTCCATGGCCACGTTTGCCACAGGGCGAACCTGAAAAATACGATGCCAAAGACAACGTTGTAAAGACAGCGCAACAAGAAGCCGCGAGAGAGGTTTTAGATCAGGCATCATTAGATAAAATTCTTGAGTTTGCTGGCACGATTCAGTATCCCGGTGTCCTCGGTTATTCTCTTGCAAAAGCAGTGCGTGATGAAAAAGAAGATGTCGCCGTGCTAGATGCCATTTTGCCGCACGTTGCTGATATGCAGGCCCTCATTCGTGGATATGCTGGCGGCCGGGTTGAGATTAACGGATCTAGCTGGATAGATATACAGATCGAACGAATGACGACAAAAGGTAATTATTCACCTGCAGCATGTGCGCTTCTGTATTTTGGTTTGCCAGAAGGTGAGCCTACTTGGTCAGCGGTAGCTGTCCGAGGCAAAGATGTTGAAAGTGCATACTGGGAAGAAGCGAGCGGATTTTCGCACACCAGTAGAAAGAAAGATGCCCTTATTGCCGTCGAAAAATTGCTGGAGGTCAGACGACCGGAAGCTGCACTTCATATTGCCGGCGACCCCCAGGTTTCTATTCCAAGCACATTACTTCAACGCTTACTTCAAGAGCTTTTGATGATGGGAGATAAGAAACTTTGGGCTGCGACAACGGAAGAATTCTACCTAGGACATGTGTTCAATCAATTGTACAAGAAGAACGAACTATCTATTGAAGAAATAGCAAAGCTAGAGTGGCCGTTCGCCGCTCTCTTTAATGAATTTAAACGCTACACGTCTTCTCCGATGGCACTTCATCGTGTTTTACAGAAAGATCCACAATTTTTCGCACAGCTTATTACGTTCATATACAAACGGGATGACCGAGCACCGGATTCTACTCGTGATGGCATGAATAAGGAAATGTTCGAAGGGCGGGCACGCGTAACCCGTGATGTTTTAGATTCTTGGTATTTGATACCAGGACTTAAAGACAATGGTACACTTGATGAAAAAGAACTTACCGAGTGGGTTGAAACCGCTCGTAAGAAATGTGCGGAAACTGGTCATGTGACAGGTGGAGACTTGGAGATCGGGTTTATTTTGGCACACGCTCCAGCGGACAGTGATGGTACATGGCCTCATGTCGCTGTCCGCAATCTCATAGAACGTCTGAACAATGAGACCGTTGATCGGCATATTCAAAATGAAATTTATAACAGTCGCGGTGTTGTCTCGAGAGGTCTCAATGACGGCGGCAAGCAAGAACGAGAGCTCGCTGAAAAGTTCAAGAAAATGAGCGATGCGGTTAGAACAAAATGGCCGCGGACGGCGTTAATGCTTCGCTCAATGGCGGAATTTTACGAGCACCAGGCAAAACGTGAAGATATTGATTCAGATCTACACGATCTTCTCTGGGATTAATTACACTCATGTACGCTTTTAGAAATCTTGCACCACGAGGATAAAGCGATAACTAGTTCTTACGTTTATGGCAGGTAATAAACAAAAACAAGTTGGTGAACAAAGTCTTGCCCATGCACATGAAGCAGGCTCGACTTTCGTGCTCACTCAAACTGCAATCGATCCTGTATACGGGGCGGTCATGTTCCCGGTTATTGACCACACCGATTTTTATTTCAAGGCAGCAAAGCACCACTTAGCTGAAGCTGAAAAACTTCGTGAGGAGATACTTTCTAAACCTCTTGATAAATCGAATTGTCGTCTTGTATTTGACAATCAATTGATCGAGGACTTTTTTCTTCATTCTCAGTGTGTTGTCCTATTTTCATACCTAGCGCTCGAATACTTTGCGATAGAATGCTCACGGGGTCTTGGTAAAGCACAGGAATGGAAGAAGAGAAGATTGGATCAGAAAATAAAATACCTCATTCCTCAAGAACTGGGTATTCCAAAACTGTCCCAGGAATTATGCAACGCCTTCGGAGAAATTGAGGCCAGAAGACATTTATTAAATCACCCTGAATTCAAAAACATAGTCAATGGTAGCGACACAGATTGGGATTCAGTGCATGTATCCTGGATGATAATTGGGAACTATAAGAAGGCATGTAACAATGCAGTCAAAATATATGATTACCTTAGCAAGCCATACAAATCAGAGATAGTAAAAAGATCATCCAAACAAGTTACTCTAAATGTCCAGCGAGGCATGAGGTTCGACAACCAAGTAAAAAAGAAATTTGAAAAACCGAATAGTACTAAGTAGTCAGTAAATCAACTCCGAGGAGCGTAGTATAATAAATCCAATAGGATTAGTTTGATAAAGCCTAACGAGGCCGGTACTATCTAGTACCATGGCCATCACCAAAGAGCATCTTGACGAGTTCAAGAGGCTATACAAAGAGGACGGGATCGAGGTATCCGATGGTGCCGCATTGGAGGCTGGTTTATGGCTTCTTGAGCGTGTAAAAGCGGTATGCGTTCAGATCCCCGAGGAAATGATGGATAAATACAAGGAGATAGTAAAAGAGAACAAAATCTGGCTGGATTACCTGAAGAGAGAATTCACAAAAAGATCAGCCGGAAAAAAATCAAAAAAATTGCCGTAAGTAGCAACTATGCCCTACTTGTTTTCTGATTCTCTTTATCAGAAAATGATCTCACGAGTTCACTGAACGGAAGAAGTTGACTAAGTGGGCAGGTTCGAACAGCGTTCAGACTCCGCCGCAGCAAAGGAATTTTTGCTCGAAAAGAGTCAAAAGCCCTTTTCTCTTCTTCATAATTCTTAGGTTCGAACTCTCCTGAAATCCAAGGAGCGATCTGGATCATGTGTGCGATCTCAGGGAGTGGATACCTGAGATTAATACTGAGTTTTTTGTCCTTCAAGGTTAGGTTCGAACCGAGAACTTCGGCAATAGCCTTTTTCTGTGCCATGGCGCCTTCACGGAACCAGAAATTTGCGTTATAGACGAATCTCAACGTATCCATGGCACCATCAAGGGAGGCCTCCAATTTTTCTTTGGAGGCATGCTCCTCAAGTTCCTTGAGCTGTTCTTCGATCCGCGACCTCTCAGCCATCGCATCCTCTTTTGCCATAATTGTCCAGCCTGAAGCCTCCTGGTGGATGATAAATCTGTTGGTCTCGGCTAATTCCTCCTCGAGTTTCGATATTTCCTTTCTGACATTGGAGAGGCTTCGTTGCTTCGGCACTGTGTCTTCCTCCGTCTCAGCCTTCATGTCGTCGGTTGCCCATTCCAGAAACTTCTTCTTGATACTGATTGCCTTGAGGACTTGTTTGACTTCTTCCTCAATCTCCTCGGCGTGGATCGATCTCTGCGAGCAGTGAGGGTTCTTCCGCTTCGTGCAGTGGTAATAGACGTAGTGGAGGAGTTTCTTGTTCTCCATATCAGGGATACGGGTATCACAGGAAGGACACCTGTCCCTGTTCTCTGAGGCGAACTTCTCCTTGCAGGAGCCGCAGATAACCTGCCACTTCTCCTCGGCGGTGACCTGTGCTCTGCATTCGCCGCATTGAATGAGGCCGGTATAAGGGAAGAAATGGGTATGAGATTGGTGTTTCAGAGGTCTTCCCAAAATCATCTGAGCCTTCCGGTACTCATCTTCGGATATCATGGGACGGTGGCTGCCTTTCACGAGCTCCTTCTTCTCGGTATCGGAGTTAATCCAAAGATATGAACCGTAATAAAATGGATCGGTTAGGATTTTGTATATGTGGGAGACGGATAACGGTTTCCCGCCTTTCTTTCTTGTCTCTCTCGTCCTTAGTCTTAACTCATCTTTTGCAATCCTGTGTATCCGCCTCACGGAGTATTTTCCTGAAAGGAACAAGTCCCAGAGTTTCCGTACTAGAGGGAACCTCTCCTCGTCGATCACGATGTCCCGTTCACCCTTTTCTTTGACTTTGCTGTTGAGGTACCCGATGGGAGCGACACCGGGCCTCCAGCCTCTCCGCACCTTTCCTTGAAGACCACGCTTGACATTAATGCTCTTGTTATCGTTCTCAAGTTTTGCCTGACCACAGAGGAGTGCCAGCATGAACTTGTCCATCGGGGTGTTCCAGAATATCTGCTGGTTCGTGATGATCGCCTGGAGTCTCCCCACATCCATGAGGTTCACGAGGGCAGCTGTGTCGATAGCATTCCTCGAAAGCCGATCAGCGTGCCAGCACATGATGGCGTTGGCATGACCTTTGGCGATCTGATTAATCAACTTGGTATTGAAGCCGATCCTTCCCGGCTCCTTGGCGCTTTTGGCCTCCTCCACGTCATCCAAGATTTGGGGAGGTTCTATGCCCAGGTGTTCTCTCAGGCTCAGAATGGCTGTTGCTTGGTCAGGCAATGATGCGATCTGCCGTTCGTCTCCTTCCGTTGACTTCCGGCGATATTGGATGATGATGAGCCCCTTTATGTTTCCTTGCATGGAGTTGGCCAATTATTCTAGGCCTTTTGATTTTTGTAAAGGGCCCAGAGAGGCTCTATTTCCCTGGCTATTTCATGGTACAGAGCTTCCTTTTCAGGAGGGATAGGGACACAGACAGCTTTTACCCGTTCAATGAGCCAGAGGCCAGCTTCCAGGGCGGCAGCATCAGATATTTCGATGCCGTCCTCTCTGAATAACTGTTTGAGTTTTTCCAGCCTTTCTTGGTAGATCATGGGGGGATCTCCCTAAGTGTGGGTCAGAAGGAAAGGGTTAATAAGAGGGGCAGAATTGATGAGAGCGGATATTTTGCCCACCGTTCAGGTGAACTAAGAAGCGACGGCAGTACACTATGTATCACGAAAAACCCGTCAAGAAAAAAAAGGTAGACGATGTTTTCACCTAATGGTTCATAAAAATAAAAGATCGCAGAATTGTTTGATCTGCGATCTTGGTGAAAAAGTTTGGGGTCACCACGGCATCAACCTTACCATCCACTTCGCGATTCCTTTCAGTTGAACCTTCGTCGGCTCCCTCTTACCCTCTATCATGTCCAAAGCACATAGGCCACATACGTCTCCGTCATCTGACCATATTGAACGTGGCATATGGCATACCGTACATTCAAAAAGTTCGTTCTGGTTGCATGTTTGACAGTTGAAGACACTTCTCATTTCCGAGTTTTTCCGTACCTCAACTAAGATTCCGTTGCATCGCCTGCAAAGAAAATTGCGATCAACGACAGCGAAAGTCTGAATGGATTGGTCTTCTCCGATATTTCGATGAAGGTTAGTACACTTATCACAAAGGTTACCTTCTTTCGGATACCGAGAACGGTCGATTGTTATAAAGAGGGTCTCTTTACCGCAATCTGTAATTATATGACTTCCAAACTTTGGTGGTTCGATAGTGTCAAAGATATGGATGATCATATCTACCTCCGGTCTTTAAACATCTAGCTTCAAATACTATCCTACCTACCCCATTATCAAATCAATAACATTCAATAACCATGTTAAGCTCCTAAGATTAGGTTACCTCAAAAATAGTTTCTCCGTCAAACATCATTAATTGTTAAAGAAAGGCTTGGTGTTTTAAAATGTGGGAGACAAATGTGAGCCGATTTTTTAGCAAATATCTAGGGGAACACCTTTCACATAAAGTTGATTTTCATGTAAGTTTTTTACATCTTTTCATCGAGATGGATTCATATGACACTCTTATAATCCCTCCCAATGAGGCTTACAAAATCGTTCGTGTGTCCGAAAAGGAATTGATAATATCCAGAAATCCCCGCAAGCTTATCGTTACGAAAGAGAAAAAACTTTACAAAGAATACAAATTAGACTTCAAAGCTGGTAAGAGTGACGATTTGTCATCTAAGTTGAGACTTCATCTTGTTTTACCAGTCACAAAAATGGTTTTCACACTATCTTGCACCGCAGCAAAACAAGAGAGGCAGGTTGCCCAAATAAGACACGACGCCATCAGAGGCAAATGGGCGGAGTTTATTTACGACGAACATGACTATGTCTTAAATACTCCGATTTACTATGAGATCGGAGGAAATATATCAAGAATCCTCACCTTGGTAAAAGACTGCTGGAAAATTTCGAATATTGAAAAAATTCCTTTGATTGAGAACCATACACAAGGAGGTTTATTTAATGGACCCTCGTGAGACAATCAGCGAGTTATCAAAAAGGATAGTAAATTTGCTTGCCGAACATATCGCTTCGGCTACAACCGCCAAGGAGACTATGGGGAAAGGTTATGTCAAGGAAGTATCGGTTGAAACGCCCTTTATGCTGTATGACGATAGAAGATTAACATTTAGCGTAAGGATTGAAAATGAAAAAGTACTCCTTCACGACGATGGAGTGTTGGATCAATATCTATCTTCATATGGTTTGGACGTGTTTAGCAAAAACCTTCCTAGGAAATATTCGAGATGGCTTAAAAAATTACTTGAGCGGAATGAACTTAAAAAAAATGAGAACTATAAATGGTTTTGCAGTGAGTTTGATGTTGACTCCTTTGATGGTGAGAAAATATTAGGTTTCGTAGAATCCATAGCGGCCATAAGTTTCTTGGTCTTACCTAAATCGGTAGGTATGCAACCATTGTCGTGGCAGGATAGGATCGCTTACGACAATCTGCGCAAGTTGATAAAAACCAGATTGGACGACTCCGAGATAGAGGTTACGCCTCAGATTAACCTTAAGAAGATCAAATGGTCCAACCAATGGGGAATGTTATTTGAAAAGAAAGACCAAGTCCCTGTAGCACTCCAGTTCTTAGGTGGAGACACGATCCAAAAAATAGGCGAAAACATAATGCTGACATATGGAGTTCTAACAGCGCAACGGAATTTCCTTGGCCTAAGTCCGAGCGACTCCATTATTGTATTCAGCGGTAATAGTGACCACTATGAATGGGCTGAGCAGACGTTTACCCTGGTCACGCGAAGCGCGAGGACACAGACTAAATATCCCTTCGTGAGTATTGAAGATGTGGATAAACTTATCGGTTTATTATCGGAAAAGCTTATTCTCAGCGAACAATCTTCTTCCAAGTTGATCGTAAATAAGGAAGGCCAACTCGAAGATACTCCCGACCCTTCTTTGCTGCTGGAACTTGAATCAAATAACCTCGAACTGCAAAGGGCAGATGCTTTAAATAACAGCACTGCGTTCGGGATAGTGCACCAGCTATATGAATCGGGCGCACTGCCGTTCTCCGAAATTCAGAAACAATTTCCGGATACATTTGTAAAAGCGGTCGCTAATCTCTTTACAACAAGACTCATAACTGCGCGGGAAGATGAAATTATATTAACCCCCGAAGGGAAAGATTTTATAAAGAGAATCCTCAACAAAATTCTGACTTGAGTATGTTCACGATTGGACTTCCAACTAAACAAATCTGGTAACCGAAGTGTCTTGGGATGAAGATTACAAGAAATTATGTTTGCAGATAGATGCGTGGCCATTATTAGTCTTGTCTTGGGGGCCGGGGACGGTAAGCCCGGATTTTCCAAAGAGACAGGCAATAGTCGATAGAGTTAAGAGAGATTTGCCCAATGTAGATATTCGGATGAGTGAGGACAAAGATCTTAAAATCCTCACAGGTGGTCGTTTTCTCGATGAACAAGACGAGGAAGGAGCACAAGCTTTAATTGCGGACGCAATCATTGCTTTAGATGCATCAAGGGGTGCTGGCGAAGAAATTGCTAAGTATAGTAACTCATCCAAAATTGCGACAAAGATGTTCGTACTTACTCCTGAAAAATATGTCGGTTCAGGTAGTTTTCCAGATCTAGTTCGAAAGGGTTTAAAGTGTTATCCATACTCAGATGATGAGTTTAACAATGACAAACTTGGGGACATTTGTGTTGAGTTCTTAAGGGCAGTGATTTTAAGAAAAATATTGAAATCGTAATCGGCGTAAACCATTCGGCAAAAATAATAACCTCACCACGGTGAGGTTATTATATCAAACGTCTTTCCACTAGTCGCTTTCAATCCTACATCCTTCCGATCTCGTCCAGTATTTTCTCCATTTCCTTTATGGACCAGATCATATCATTGAACTTCTTGGCTCCCAACTTGAGATTTTTTGAGTGGTAGTATCCGGTCTCGTCTCTGATCTCGGAAAAGTTGATGTATCTTTCGGCAAACCTGATTGTTTCGCACACAAGCGCATGAATCCTGAAGTTCGAGAACTGTGTCCGGCAGGAACAGGAATTATCTCCCCCATAAACCATGCCCGGCTCATTGTCCCATGTTTCGTAACTCACAAGTTCCATGGTCTTGAGATCAAAGACAAACTCTAATGATTCGCATTTCTTGTGAGGATAGAGGAGTATTCCCTTTGCATGGGTGTCAATGTGGAACTCCGGATATTTCCCTCTCCTCAAGGCATTCCGTACTTTTCTTGCAAACGGGCTGTCGAATATCTCGAAATGGCCGTTACACTTCTTCGTGACCATCTTGAGGAAGAATTCGATCTTGTCCTCCTTCATTTCTTCTTTCGAAGGGACGTATTCATACCCATGGCCCCAGTTGGGATAGAGCTTGCCATTTAAATCTTGATCGATGAGCTTCGTTGGCCAATGGAGCACCGAAGCTCTTACAGTCATGACCTTTATTAGTGCGTCGATTGCCTCAATACTCTTGGCCTTTCCGGCATAGTGGATCGTGATTCCCATAATCTCATCTCCTTTCTCTTTTGATGAACTGAGGTTCATCATATCGAAAGAGAAGAGATGGCATAAGGAGGGCAAAATATACGAAAGCGGCAAATCCTGATCTGCGAATTTACTCTCGGCAGACCAGAATGACTTCAGGTGCTTTGTGTTTTATCGAAAATGAGATCGGAGTCTAAGGTGAACAAAAAAACCAGCCCGTTGGTCAGGCTGGTGGAAAGCATTATTTGATTGGCAACGGTTGGAGTAATGTGTTGAGCACGTTCCATGTATCCATCACCCCACTGACCTGATCGCCCTCTCCGCAATATCTTTTCTGATCCGGATACCGAAGATCATCTGCCAGTAACCGAGGACATTGGGGAACCAGCTCCCTCTCCGGGGATTCTTCACGATCTCGACGATCTCTTTGCGCGCGTACCTCCTGAAAAGCCACTGCACGTCCTCCCACTTTCCGTAGTTCAGGACCTGGGTCACGATGTACTCCTTGTCGGCCCGTAGGTCCAAGCTCTCCGGGTCATACGACCAGAAAAGCCATTCCATAGATTCGGGGATTTTAATTCCGTTCTTACGCATGGTTCTGGTACCGTTTCACTTCTTCAACGATGCGCTTCTTGACTTCGTTCCAGGAAACTGGTTTTAGCATCCTGAGTTTCCTCGCCTGCTTTTTCTCCGCGTCCGCGAAATAGGTGAGGCTCCGAAGCCCCACGTAGATGTTGAATTGGGGGTATTTCTTCTTGGTGAACTTAAGGATCTGATCCAAGGAAAATTCCCGGAGGAGAAAGTACAGATCGACGAAGTCCCGCTCGGTACCACGGCCGGTCACGGCAACGATCTTCATCGCTCCGATATCCTCCTTCGATGCAAGCTTTACGCCTTCAACTTCTCTTAACGGTTTGATGAGTTGGTATTGATACTGGAAAAAGCTCGCTGCGACCTTATCAACCGTAACGATGAGCGTCCCCTTGTCTTTCTGTAAAAGGACGACTTCCTCAAATCTTGTCTCAAGTTTCTTAAGCAACTTATCCGGATCGAAGTCCTTCTTCGTATAGAAGTCAAAATCGAGGGATGTCCGGTGGCCGATCTGGAGCGCGAGGGCAGTGCCGCCGGCCAGGTAGAAGCCGTACCGGTTGAGGAAACCGAACTTGGGGAGGAGTTTCTTCCTTCTCACATCGAGAATTTCCACGTGCATTGTCTTCATTTTACCAAAGAATCGAGAAAATAAAAAGGCGCTCTTAACTTCCCGAGTACCGCGAAATCTCGACTGCGCATGATGTGCCTTCGCTCTTCCGACTGTAAGCTCTCCGGTTGCTTCAGAACTCTCCGCCGTCCCAGCATAGTGGATCGCAATTTCCATAATCTCATCTCCTTTCTTTTGATGAACTGGAGTCCATCATATCGAGGGAGAAACGGTGGCATAAGACGGGCAAATTTTACTAAAGGGGCAATTTCCTTTTCCTTGTATCGGTACGAATTGGTCTATATATTTTCCCGTAACTTTCTTGGGAGGGAATTAAAATGAAATATGATGGATCAAACGGGCAAACCAAAGCCGTAGGCATCTGGATAAGGGTCTCGACCGAAGACCAGGTTAAAGGCGAAAGCCCGGAACATCACGAGAAGCGTGCGAAATACTATGCCGAGTCCAAAGGCTGGGACGTGAAAGAGGTGTACCACCTCGAAGCGGTATCAGGTAAGTCGGTCAAGGAACATCCAGAAGCCAAGAGGATGCTCAATGATATTAAGTCAGGTCATATCACCGGCCTTATCTTCTCCAAGCTCGCCCGCCTTGCTCGGAACACGAAGGAGCTTCTGGAGTTTGCAGAATACTTCAGGGAGTACAATGCTGATCTCATATCCCTTCAGGAATCCATCGACACATCTTCCCCATCCGGCCGCTTCTTCTATACCATGATCGCGGCCATGGCACAGTGGGAAAGGGAGGAAATAGCCGACAGGGTTGCCGCTTCAGTCCCCATACGGGCGAAGCTCGGGAAACCCTTGGGCGGAGTGGCTCCCTTGGGATACCGGTGGGTCGAAAAGAAACTCGTTGTTGATCCGAAGTTCGCCCCCGTGAGGAAACATATTTACGACCTCTTCCTCGAATACAGGCGGAAGAAGATCGTGGCGAGGAAGCTCAATGAGCAGGGGTACCGGACGAGGAGCGGGTCGAAATTCTCGGATGCCACCGTGGGCCGCAACCTCCGGGATCCGAGCGCCAAGGGAGAGTACCTCCAGAACTACACCCATACCTTGGGGAAAGGAAGCACGTGGGAATTCAAGCCCGAATCGGAGTGGATACATACGCCCGTCGAGCCCATCGTCTCGAAAGAGGTCTGGGAGGAATGCAACCGTATCCTCGACGAGCAGAAAAAGAAATTGGCCCCGAAATCGAAACCGTCCTTGCACCTCTTCACCGGCTTCGTCCGTTGTTCCTGCGGGGAGAAGATGAAGGTCCTTTCCAAATGCACGAGCTATACCTGCACGAAGTGCAGGAACAGGATCAACATCAATGACCTTGAGGAGATTTTCCAGACCCAGCTCAAATCCTTCGTCTTCTCGCCTGAGGACATGCGGGAATATTTCGAGAAGACCGACGGGGCTCTGAGGGGGAAACAAGAATTGCTTGATTCGATCGAGGGGGAAGCCAAAAGGCTCAGGGAGGAAATGAACCAGATTATCAGGTTATATCTTGACCGGGAGCTGCCCAAAGACTCCGTGGCCGTCCATTACAAGCCCCTGGAAGAGCGCTTGAAGCAGATCAACGACCAGATACCTGAGCTCCAGGCGGAGATCGACTTCCTGAAGATTCAGAGGCTTTCCCAGGACGAGGTGGTCTATCAGGCCCAAAACCTTCAGGAACACTGGCCGAACCTCACCTTTGAGGATAAACGGAAGATCGTCGAAACCATCACCGAGAAGATAACCGTAGCCGGTGATGAAATATCCATCCATTTGTGGATGCTTCCTCAATCCTCGAACTCGCCTTCTTTGGCAACACATCCTTTCGGATAATTCTGGTAGACAGCGTAATCCTTCGGAAGCTGCACTTGCACCTGTAAGATTTCACCAGCCTGCTGAGTCGCGCCGGATTTGCTCACGGATTCTATCTTGTAATAATATGTCTGTCCGCCGACCACTTTTGCATCGACGAACGAATACGTGCCGCCATGCGTGGGGTTGCCCGAAGCTTTTAAGGCCGGGTTCGATAAACAACTGGAGATCAATTCGTAGGGTCCGTCTTTCACAAGCGAGCGAGAAATGTTGAATCCGACGACGTCGATCTCCGCTGCGGTGGAGATGCTCAGAGAGATTCTTCCGGCGTCGACTTTCGCAGTAATTCCTTTCATGGTGACAGGAAGGGAAGCATCGACAGTGCCAAATGCGGTGAAGTTATCAACTCTATTTGTTCCACTGCTTGCTACAGTTCCACCATTGATGCTTGCGGTTGAGTCATCAGCCAGCCTGATATAAATGGTCGATTTGTCATTCAACCCTGTAACAGTGCTTAGATCAAGCGTTCTTGTTGAGGCTGTCTTTCTGGAACTGGAACTCCAAGTATCACCCGTGAGCAAATATGTGCTGTTTGTACCCGTTGGATCGATAAAACTTGAACCATTTGTACTGTACTGGACCTTGAAATCCCTAGGTCCTGTACTGCTTGCAGTTTGGTCCCACATTATCTGAATGCTACCGTAACCGTTGGTGCTGAACGCAAATTGGTAATAATCTCCGACAGACCAATTGTTGACTGAAAATGAATGGGCGGAGCCATTACCAGAGGGACTGCTCCATGTTGATAAAGCAGCATGCTGACCTGTAAAGGAAGAACCAATTCTCGATACTCCTCCGTCTGCTGTTTGATTAGTTATCGCAGGTGCCGTCCCGGAACCAGATATTCCTGCTGATTCAAACGACCAGCTAGCAAGCGTGTCCTGCTGCCCCCATACATTCGCGGTCATAAGCCCGACGATGACCAATGATGTGGCATACCTCATGTTCTCCTCCTGATTTTTTGCCTGAAATTTTCCTGGAAGGTATCAATCTGCGATGATTGCTTGTCAAGATCTTGCTGCGGTCTTTCCTCTCACCGCAAACCACCTTCGTGTGTTACGAAGGGATCCCTTCATAATACGCTCAACTGACAGTTACAATATGAGAGGTGCTCGCTTCAATGTCAAGCATGCGGAGGTGAAGTTATAGCTAAATAACTACATCCGATGTTTCAAAAATGCCGATAATTCAAGTAAAGGTTGGAATCCCGGTAACAGCTGATTGTTCTTTGCCGTCTGGAGAGTTTGTCAAAAACGGTCCGTCAGTATTCCACTTCGTAGGTTTGGACCGGACGGCTCATGCCCCTCACCGCGATTGCCTCCAGCGGCTTCGTATGAATTTCTTTTGTTGTCAGCAGTCTCCATGATGATTCCGAGATAATTATTTGTCCTGGCTGAGCAATCGAGCATAGCCGTGCTCCCAGATTCATGTTGTTTCCCAACACAGTATGATCCATCCTGTCTTCGCTTCCGACATTTCCGACAATGGCCATGCCGGTATTTATTCCGATTCCCACCTTGATTTCTTCGCGGTCTCTTGCGTCGATCTTGCCTATCTCATTCTGGATTTCGGCCGCGCAAAGGACAGCCTCGTCGGCCATCTTTTCCCCTTCGAAGATCGCGATCAGCTCATCACCGACATATTTGTCGACGACACCGTTATACTTCGTTACAATCTTTGCCTGCAAACTGAGGTATGCGTTCAGAAGTTCAATTACGACTTCGGGTTCGACGCGTTCCGATATAGATGTAAAGCCGCGGATGTCAGAGAAAAGCACCGTAACGTTTCTCCGCTCGCCGCCGAGTTGAATCTTTCCGCCGTCCTGCTGGATCATCCTGACGGTCGAAGATGAAATAAACTTACTCATAAGAAATCGCTCCTTCAGCCCGAAGATCATCTCGTTGAAGGAGTGTGCCAGCATGCCGATTTCATCTTTGGACTTGACCTCGATCTGAAAGTCATAATTGCCTTTGAGAATCTGTTCTGTTCCGCTGACCAGCTTCCTTACCGGAGATGAGATGCCCTGGGCAATGAGGAACGCACCGACGATCGCGACGATGAGCGCGACAATCCCGACTGCGATGATGACGTTCTTGATTGTCCGGAAGCTTGCGAGCGCGTGATCCATAGACACGGACATTACATACACCGCATTATTTCCTTCCGATGCCTGCGAATATGCGCACAAAAAATTCTCCCCGTTTAGCATCACATTTTGCTCAAATGTTTTTCCGGCATTCAACAGCGAATCGATCGATCCTCTGTTCACCAGATATGATTTCAAGAGATCGAGCTGGGCAATATCGGATAATGTAGAAGCTTCGACACGATTGCCTTGTATGAATGAAATGTCGCTTTGTGTGTCGTGCTTTAGGGACTGAGCTTCCTCCTGAGTGATAAGATTGCCCAGCGTAAGAGTTCCTATGAGAAAATCCTGGAATATCGGGACGGTAACCGCCTGGTAAAGCTTGTCATTGATTATCCAGATCGAAATGTCGTCCGTGGAAGGATCTTTTCCGCTCAGAGCCCTGCTGACGGAAGGCTGTGAAGCAAGAGTGTCACCGAATTTTTCCGGGTGATCGAGCCGAAAAAGCACCTCTCCTTTTTCGTTTGTGAGCGTGAATAGATCGACGTGAACCAGTTTCGCGGGGCTTTCCTGCCGGTTGAGCACATAGTCTCTGATCGTCGCCGGGTCCTTCGTGGAGAGCTGCGCCTTTAAAACGGGGAGCTCCGAGATCAACTTGCAGGATTCGACAAGCCTCTGGTTGCGGAGGGAAAGAAATCTTTTGAAAGTTTGGTAAGTGTTTGCAAAATCCTGCTGGATTTTCGAGTCGGTGAGGTCGTGAACTTCGTCCCTTACTATGAGAATGACAGCGCCGCTGATCAATACAACAAGGGCCGAAGTTAGAATCAGCATACGCTTGCGAAGCGATGGAGCGAAAAGATTGCGGATTAGTTTCGTCTTGTCCATGGAATCTTCGGATACTCATTCCAACACAGGATGGGCCGTAGTCGTGCTCCCCGCTGTGATAGTCACGGTTTCGCTTTCAGAGTGAAGTCTTTCATGCCAGACTTTCATGGTATAAGTCCCGGGCGGAATGTTTTCTATCTTGAAAAATCCATGAGCATCTGGTTTTGTAAAAAACGGATTGTCCAGGACAATGATGAAAGCCGACATGTAGGAATGAATATCGCAGAAAATTTCCGCTACACCGGTTTTGTCGAACCTGACGGGAACCACTACACCGGTGGGACGCCGGCCGATATTGAACCGCTTGGTTGGCGACAGAGAAAACACGTTATGATATGTATCATCTTCATTTACGAAATCAACGAAGGTCCCCTTCAAGATCGGAAGGACGTGCGGAATGAACGTTGCATCTTTTTGATTCATGGTTTCATGCCGGGGTTCGGAATTTTCATCGGTGTGAAGTTCTTTCCCTTCCAAATAAATCACGACATTCTCATTCTCATTGATATGCTTCGGCATGTCAGACATATTCGGCATCTGGTTTCCGTACGGTGTTCCGGGCTCCCTCCGGATGAGCTGGGTGGCGTTGTGGAGTTCGACGGTTCCTTGAAGTGTCCCGTTCCTTGGTTGAGAAAACCCGCCGGTGTGCCGTCCGTTTTCTGTACCGCCCGAAAGACCGGATGCAATCAACCACATACTTATAATAAAAAGAAATGAAATTTTCATCTATGAACTTCTCAAAAGGAAATTACAACAGCAAGACCCAAAATGTCCAGCTTCGGCCTGGGATTTACTGAAATGTCAGTCCTCTGATAATCCAGCTTGACCAGCACGGAATGCGTCGGCTTGTATCCAACCCCCACCGCATATCTGGTTGTATTGCTGTCCCATGGTATGCTCTTGCCGTAAGTCGTCGAGTATTGATACGGATCGGTGATGTTGCTGAACCACAGAGGATTGTAACGGAAAGCTAAGAAGAGTCCCGGATAAAACCCGGCGTCGATTCTTAAATCGAGAAGAAGTTCGCGACTGTCGAGATTCAACCAGCCTCCCTGCGGCAGCCCGTTCGCATATTGATAACTAATGTACGGCGATTTGAAACGGTTGAAAATATATTCGGCATCAAGTTCATAATACAGGTAAGAGAGTTCCGCGTCGGCACCTAATGTCGTCTGTGTATACCGGTCTAGAGAAAGGTATTGATTCGCGCTCGAGGGAGTCATGAACGGTCCCGAGGCATATGAAATGCCGAACGTTCCCCAGATTGCCGGGTGCAGTGCCACTCTTCCTTGAATTGACGGGTTGTCATTGAAGTTGTAATCGCTCGACGTGGAGGAGAGCGGCGCATTCGTCAGGGCGACGTCGTACTGCAGGAAGTTATCTATGAACGAACCGAACGCCTCAGCGCCGATGTAATAACCGCCCGTGTACATTGTATTCAAACGCCCGCCATATTGGGTGTTCGCTGCGGAGACTTCGCTCGAATCGAGGTAACCGGTCTGCGGAGAAACGTTCTGAGGATAAACAAAGAAAAGAGGATAGCCGATGAAAGGGTTCTCCGTCGCAAGCTGGCGCTTTGCGAACAATCCGAACGGGGTCACGATTTTTCCGACGGAGAGTGAGAGAGCATCGCCTGCAAGATTTGAAAATGTCGCGTAAGCGAGTTGGAAACTGACTCCTTTGAAGTTCGGCGAATCCTGAGGACTGTTTGCGATGCTTGTCGTAAATGTGATATTATCATCGACATCCGCTTCTAAGAAGAGTTGAAACTCGTGCACATTGAGCTGAAGGTAGTCATTAGGAAGGGAATTCAGGTCCTCTCTGCTATCCGCACCGCCTTTCAAAATTTGAAAATCGTAAATCCCCCACCACCTTATTTGGGCAAATGATGGCACGGAAGAGAGAAACCAAATTGCCAGCATTATATATTCAGATTTCAGACGCTCTAGAAATTTCAACGAAATTCTCTCCGGATAAAGATGTATTATAATGATTTGACAGCGAACGCGTGATGAATATAATAACCATGGCTTCCAAGAAAGAGTTTCCGAACGAGGGCATAAAATTGAAACCCTCCGGGGATTTAAGATCTCCGAGAGAATATAACAGCCAAATGTTGCATTTGAAAATATCCGTGTTTAAACTCCGTTCAACTTGTGAAAGGGAGAGGCGATGAGCAAAGTACGAATGGCATCATTTCGATCGTAACTTGCATCAATTATTCTTTCTTTCGCAATTTCATCCAGTGTGCGGAGGAATCCTTAAGCGAATGGCGGCCATCGACGGCAGAATAGCGGGCATATGGAGCCGAATGTTCAAGAAAGACACCGTCGTCATTTCAACGAAAATGTTCAGACGAGTGAAGAAATTGGAGAAGAAGTTGATGAGAGGAGCAGCAGAGAAATACGGAACCTTCGTCGGCAAAAAAGTCATTATTGATATTGCGGGATGAGACAACGATATTGGCCAAGGACCAGATTATGACCGCTCGACCCTTACATCTGTCGACAGCTATGTGGCAGACGGGTTTGTTTTCTCACGTTCTCAATGTTCACTTTGCAGTATGAAAGAATAGCAATGTCGCAGTACATACATGGAACAAGTTCTGAAGAGCAGCAGCGCCTCACGCTCCTGAATACCATTCTCCTGAACGAAGCCTGCCTGGAAGAACTCGCACTTTCCGGGGGAGAAAGAATCCTCGACGTGGGAAGCGGATTAGGCCAGTTTTCTCGAGCGATGGCAAGAAAGGCGGGAGCTGCCGTCCTCGGTATTGAGAGGAGCCGCGAACAAATTGAGGAGGCAATACATCAGGCGAAGACGGATCGTGAGGAAAAATTGACGGAGTTTCGCGAGGGCGACGCGAGACAACTCCCTCTCCGTGAAGAAGAGTGGGGAACATTCGACTTGGCAACCGCACGATTTGTCCTCGAGCACGTTCCTGATCCGTTGAATGTGGTGAAACAGATGGTGAAAGCGGTTAGGAAAGGAGGACGTATCGTTCTCGCAGATGACGACCACGATATCCTAAGGTTATACCCGGAAGTACCGGAGTTTGCGGATCTGTGGGCGGCATATATGCAAACGTACGCTAAACTCGGGAACGATCCGATTGTCGGAAGGAGGCTCGTTTCTATCCTGCATGAGGCAGGGGCTCTCCCCGTCAGAAACACATGGATTTTTTTCGGAAGCTGCAAAGGCGAAAAGCGTTTTGATGTATACATCGACAATCTGATCGGAGTCATTGATGGAGCTAGAGGAGAAATAGTCCGGCAGGGACTTTTCGAAGAAAGAAAATTTGATCGGATAATAACATCCTTCCAAAGTTGGCGCGAAGGGCCGGACCCATCGTTGTGGTACGCTGTTTCCTGGGCTGAAGGGACTAAACGATGAATCGGGATTGAGTATTTCCGCGCATTGCTGTCGGCAGCAGGGCATGGATAGCAGGATGTGCGCCAAAGGTTGTTTCTTTCTCTCGCGTTATTTATCATGTTTACGTCATGAGGCTTTCTCCAGCGTGCGATCTCACTAACAATCGTAGATGAGTATACATTATATAGAGAGGTAGCGGTCGTATTATGTGCTTCGTAACTCAATAGAACCGAAATGCGTCAACGATAACGAACCAACATTGACAAGGAGGCTGTATAAAACTATACACAACTATTCTCGCACCTGCTGTCATCCTCGTATTCCTGGAGATGGGATGCGGCAAAAATAATCCGACAGAATACGTCGATGGTTATACTGTTCATCTGACGGACAATGCCGGAACAACCTATGAGGGCGACTTTTTCCCCTTTTCTGTATGCCGCACGTGCAATTACTCAGGAGAATAAAACGTAAACTACACTGTGACAATGACGGGCGAGCCGACGATAACCGACAGTTCTGATGAGCCAACCGTCGGCATGTTATCGGTTCTCGCTTTGCAAAATGCGACATTGCAGAGCGGGATGTTTTCGCTCTTTCCAGTCGTCGAATATTCCTACGCTGGAACCGGATCTTACGACACGAGCCGTTATTGCATGAAGGAGACGCAGGCTGTGTATATCAACGCATTGAAACTAAGCGATGGCCGTTTTGCAGTGTTGAATTGAGTCCACAACTGACAAAGGCGGAAAGGATATCCGACATGATTCTGAAATCTAGACCACCTGTTACGGTTATGATTGTCTGTGCATTCGAATTGCTCGGACTAATTCTGTTGCCGTCTGCCCTTTCTAAAGAGACAACGAAAGCAATTGGGCTGTGGTACCAAATCTACATAGTGGCAACCGGTCTCGCCAGTGTTTCCGTGATTTGGTACCTCTGGAAAATGAAAAAAATCGGATTGTATATTTATTTTCCTTTATATGCACTACACAATGCCGTTGCTGTTGCAGTTGGGAACTGGCTCGTGTACGTTCTGATCATTCCCGTGATCGGAGCTTTGATGTTGCTTCCGCATGCGAAGACAATGACGTAGTGCAGTAGCCGGAGCTGATATAGCAGGGATTGATACCCACCACTGAAACGGCCGCCCTGTTCCTTGTCTTTTCGCTATACTTCGTGAAATACAGAAGAGTGATGCCAATTATTTTGGCTCACTTGTACTTCGATCTGTTCTCATTGATAACCCAGGCAAAGTTCTGAAGTTGGACTGTAACCAGATGCCAAATGCAGAAAGATGAGCGGTGATGACGCAGGGCGCTGCCATGGTTCTTCCTTTCTTGACATTACAAAGTGGGACAAATATATTCAAAGCGGATTTTGGCCGTCTTCGGGTCAGGTGGAAAGGCGGGATCCTCTGGATGGGCGGCTTGGAATCATGAGAAAAAGTGGAGCCGAAGAGTCGCTGGGCCTGACCTCGCTCAATCTGGTTGTGCAAGACGCCTCATCGAAAAAGAAGGATGTATGCGGTACAAATTACTATTGATACCCGCGCTGATCTTCGTGGGAATACTCTTTAACAGTTGCAAGAAATCCGGAGACACGGTCACCGGCCCGTCCGACGAAAACAATTTGATCGTGAATTCTTCTTTTGAATCAAATGGTAAAGCTTCACTTCAGGGTTGGAACGTTGGCTGGTGGGAGACAGAAATGGTTCATTCGGCACACGATGCTCCTCCAGGCGGCGGAAGCTGGTCGGTAGAGATAGATAATGGTACATTCACCTCCGGGAACCAGATATGGTTTACCGTGCACCCTCATGCAGGCCATCATGTTTACAAATTCTCATTTTGGGGAAGATATGACGCGGGCAATCTGCAATTGGGGAGCTGCCAGGGAGGCGTTCTTTTGTGGCTCCATAATAATACGGACCGTTATGGCAGTTACACAAAGATTGATACCACAATCTGGGAAATGTACACCATATTCGATACACTGGATACTTACCAAGGTGACAGTATACCGGTCGAACTCGATGGTTGCGTTGATGGACCAACCTCCGCGAAGACTTACTTTGACTTATGCAGGTTAGAGGTTTTGAACTGATGAAGACCCTGCAAACAGGAAAGGGCAATTCAATGCATAAAGCGATGACCCAAAATCTAGAAAACTTCATAGATCACCTCCGTGATTTTAGTTATGTCAGAACAGTATTTCCGCTCCGGGCAATAATATTTGTTGGACTTCTTGGTTTGCTTGGAATACTAAGTCCTCAGGAATCACAAGCGCAGGTTTTTGGGCCGCAAGAAATTAAATGGTTATGGGTGAGCTCTTTGCGGCAATGGTTTTCGAACGGCGGCTCGGAAATCGAGTGCGGCAGATTTGGGAGAAATGATCCGAACCAGCAACAGAATGACGGATTGCGCTGGCCTGCCCAGTACAAATATCAAGATCACAACGTCGGCAAAACATTATGGATAGGGACGACGAACTTCACCGATCCCGCTAACGGCGTAACCTATCCTTTTAAAGTTGTCGACTTCGGTCATTATTTCATGTACTTGAATACAGAAATATATCCCGAAGAATTTAGACTCATAGGCCGCTTCAATCATCCGACGGTAACCGTTGACGGCACTCCCGCAAGTGATCTTGATTCGAATGATCTTGATCTGGCCGGAGGAGAAGATCAACTCGATCCCGGTCTATCCGCTGATCGAATGATTTTCAATAGAGTGAATACTCCCGTCGGGATAACGGTATACAGAAAGGTACTCGCCTTCACTCAGCAGTACAACGACAATTATTACATCTACGAATACGTATTCAAGAATACCGGGTTCATAAATAATACCGGCGGGAAAATGGCGCCGGCTCCGACCCTTACCGGTGTGGTATTCGACTTCAGGTACCGATTCGCCGATTGCAATATGTACTATGTTCGGCAGGGGTTAGCGGGTGGCGCCGGGGAGAATTGGGGTTGGAGTACTATCAATGATGCAGTGGGGCAAGACCCGGCTCACACTCTTCCTGCACCCAATAACTTTCGCGCTGTCCTTGAGTATTATGGACCCTTTCGCCCTTACGATCATTATCCACCGAGCGACTTCATGTCGGACGATATTGGCGGCCCGGATTATCTGGATGGATCGATCATGTGGGGGACGCATTTCATTGGAGAAGTAGTTTTACACGCCGATACATCACCGCACGACACAACTGACGATCCGACTCAACCCAAAAACACCCAATTCACTTCTTCTGAAAATACAATTGACTTCAATACAACCAACTTCAACGTCCTGCCCTGGGACCCGGCAAATTCGACCACGCAATTTGACTCAAGCTTGATGCGAATGCAGTACCAGAATATGACTCAAACCAACTCAGGACAAACGCACGCTCAACTGGTAGGTGAAGACACGAATGGCTGGCCGACAGACGTCGTTTATAATAAATGGGAAGGAGGAGCGGAGGATGGTGGAGTTTCTTCCCAGCAAAGTTTTGGTCCTTATACGCTCGCCCCGGGTGACAGCGTCAGGATTGTAATTGCAGAAGCCGTTGCGGGAATTAACCATGGACTCAATAGAGAGATAACAAAGAATTGGTGGGTCTGGTATAACAACGGCAAACGCGATAGTGTTGATCTCGCGCTTCCTCCGGGATCTCCCTGGGATGGTGGGACGACGAAAAATGGAGATACATATAAAAACGCTTGGGTATTTACTGGAAAGGATTCGTTATTTCAAACATTCCGAAGAGCGATAGCTAACTACAACAGCGGATATAAAATCCCGCAGCCCCCCCCGCCGCCGGATAGATTTACGGTTACATCGGGGGACAATAAAATCGCTCTTGCATGGTCTGACAATGCGGATGCAAGTCCGAATTTCGATGGATACAGGTTATACAGAGCAGAAGGAAGAATGGATACTATGTTTGATCTGATTTTTTCCTGCAATGCCGCAAATGTCCTGCATAGTTTTACTGACACAACCGTAAGAGCCGGTTTGAAATATTTCTATTATGTCCAGACAAAAGACAACGGCTCGGCGAATCCCGGTTCGGTTGCCCTCAATATTCCTGCTGGATAACCCTTGGTAAGCGGCATGTTCTACACCATGACGAATTCTCCGGCACCGCCTCCTGTGCAGTCTGCAGGCGGCGCCTCAAGCATTCCCATGGAATTTAGTTTGACGCAGAACTATCCGAACCCGTTCAATCCAACGACAGTCATCAGTTATCGCTCGCCAGTCATGAGTAATGTCACTTTGAAAGTTTATGATGTTCTCGGAAGAGAAGTAAAAACATTGGTCAACCAACGCGAGACCGCCGGAAGTCATTCGGTAACTTTCAGTGCCGGCGATTTGCCGAGTGGAGTATACTTCTACCGCCTGCAGGCGGGGAGCTATAGTGCAACGAGGAAACTCTTGTTGTTGAAATAAAACTGCCTCTCTTCATGTCGCGCCTTTCATCTGGTGCGATGAGGAAACAGGCGACGAAAAGGAACTCCATGTGAGACTCACAGAGAAATTACATCTACTTAAGATCGATTTTGAAATAGAACTGAGTCCGGCGAAGAAACTTCCAAGGTTCGTCAACGTTCTCATTATCTTTGGAGACAGGATAACGTTGATTGACACCGGTGTCAAAGGAAGTGAAGAAAAAATTTTCGCGTACATAGAAGAGAACAATAGAAAATTTTCCGAGATCGCGGCAGTGATACTATCGCATTCGCATCCTGACCATATAGGCTCGGCTGCTAGGATCAAGGAGCTGACAGGCTGTGACGTATTAGCGCACCGGGATGAAATTAGCTGGATTGAGAATATCGAGATTCAGAACAAAGAGAGACCGGTGCCGGGTTTTTTCAACCTGGTCGATAGGTCCATTAAGGTCGACAGGTCATTGAGCGGCGGAGAAATCTTGAAAGCCGACAGCGATGTCACTCTGAGAATAATCCATTCGCCGGGACACTCAAAGGGCTCGGTGAATATTCATTTCGACGAGGATAAGATCCTATTTACCGCCGATTCGATTCCGCTGAAGAATGACATTCCGAATTATGACGATTACTTCGCCTTGATGAGATCTCTTGAGCGGATAAGAACAAGCAGCAACTACAGTACGTTGCTCACATCATGGACACCTCCTTTGACGAGCAGTCTTGAAATAAAGAACTTAATCGACGAGGGGGAGAGCTATATGTTGAGATTGGATGATGCCGTCAGGACAACATATACAGGAAAGGAATCAACACCGTTATCATTCTGTCGAACAGTGATACAGCAGCTGGGTTTGCCGCCATTCTTGGTGAGTCCGGTGGTCGATAAGGCCTTTAGAAGTCACCTGCGGATCATTAGTTAGTGACCGGCATTCTTGAAATTACAACATGGAACAGATATATTTTTCGTGTGAGATAGATCAGGATTTGCACGAAGTGGAATAATCGTCGTATCCATCTCAAGACCTAAAGGAAAGGGGATTCCCAGGAACGGTGGGAATTATCAATGAAGGATAACTGGAAAATCGGCGGGCTCAGGTAAAACTCGAACGCGGCACAATTGCCTTAGTTAAAAAACCAGCTTATCGCAGTATCCATGTTGTTAAAACAGGAGAGCTGAAATGAGACGTCCATCAAGCTCAATTTATTCACAGATGATCTTCAGGAGTTGCCTATTAACGATTGTTGGTCTCCAATGTCTGACGGTCCCCCGCACCCTTGCACAATCGATTCATTATCCGCAGAGAAGTTATATCCTGGATGATTTTGACAACGACACAACAACAAACGTCAATGATTTTTTTGGCACAAGGGGAGTGTGGTATGATAGTGCTGCTCTCATTGATGCGAGTTATATCTCCGCAGGTGGCAGAAACTATTCGCTGAGACTTACATATGACGTAAGCGATCCGTCAGCGCAATGCGGGTGGTGGGAAAAGTTTACATATCTCTATAGCGATCCGGACAATCCCGTATTTGACATAAGCGATTTCGATGAGTTCAGATTTTCTGTCAGAGGAGACAGCTCGTACGCGGCAAGGTTTTACATCGAGTTTGTCCAGGGGAATTTCCAGAAACAGAAACGCATTGAAGTTGATGGAATTACGGCGAGCTTCCAGGAAAAAGTAATCCCGTTAAAAGACTCCTTGGCGGGATTTGATCTCACGCAGATAAGGCATGTCGCTGTCGTCTTGGATAGTTCTCTTACTAAAAAGAGAGGGGATCTTTATTTCGATAATTTTTACTTTGTCAATAAACATGAAGGTTATTCGAACGACAGCACTTTCCTTGATTTGATCAGTAAAAAGGCGTTCAGATATTTTGTCGAACAGGTTGATCCGGTCACCGGCCTTGTTCGCGACCGCGCCGGCAACTTTGACTTGACGAGCATCGCGGCAGTCGGTTTTCAATTAACTGCACTGGGTATCGGCGCCGAAAGAGGCTGGATCACGCGAGACTCTGCGGCTTCCGATGCGAAAAAAATCTTGAATACCCTCAGCGCCCGTCAGGATTCAAGTGCAAATGGAAGCAACGGGTTCAAAGGATTCTATTATCATATGATGGGAATAGGCACGGGCTTGAGAGATGGAACAAGCGAGCTTTCGTCGATCGATGCTTCTCTCTTTTTCGCCGGCGTCATGTTTGCGAGAGAGTATTTCAACGGATCTGCTTCCGGTGAAATTCAGATAAGGGCATTGGCCGATACCATCATCGATAGAGTAAACTGGCGCTGGATGCTGGATGCGCTGAAGAATCAATTCTACATGGCATGGACTCCTGCCGATGGCTTCAGCTATTCTCACTGGGATTATTATACCGACGAAGCAATTCTCGTTTCATTTCTGGCAATCGGATCGGGGAAAGTTGATCCGAGTGTCTTCTATGCATGGCAAAGGGTTCCGGCTGCATACGGAGATTACACTTTTCGGCAGAGCTGGTGGGGATCACTCTTCACATATCTGTTCGCTCATTGTTGGATCGATTTTAAAAAATGCGGTTACGACCAGTGCCAGGATTCGGTGAACTGGTGGGATAATTCCGTACAGGCGGTCAAAGCAGACCGGCAGTTCTGCATCGATAGTTCGGCGAGTTATTCGACTTACAGCGACAGCAGCTGGGGATTGACGGCCTGCTTCGGACCCGGGGGATATAACGGTGGCATGTCAAAGAGTTACGGGGCTTTTCCGTTGGCTGATCCGCCGGCCAACCACGATGGGACTATTGCACCATACGGCGCCGGTGGCAGCATAGTATTTTTCGATCCGGAAAATAATGAATCTATACATGCGTTGAAGAACTATTACAACAATTATCCTCGATTATGGGGAATCTATGGTTTCAAGGACGCTTTCAATTTGGGAAGAACCGCCGACTCGACTGACGATTGGTATGCGAACGACTATGTGGGACTCGATGTCGGGACATTATTATTAATGATCGAGAACTACAGAACCGGTCTGGTGTGGAATTATTTTTCAAAGAACAAGCAGGTTGCGGCGGCGATAAAAGCGATTTTTAACAAGGACATAGCGGCTGTTAAGAAAAATGCCGGCGATATTCCGCTGAGCAATTCGCTTCATCACAACTTCCCCAATCCATTCAATCCTTCGACGGTCATTAGCTATCGGCTTTCTGCAGTCAGCGATGTTACGCTGAAAGTCTACGATGTGCTCGGACGAGAAGTAAAAACTCTGGTCGACGAACACCAGACCGCGGGGAATTATTCTGTTACACTTAATGCAGCAAATCTTCCCAGCGGCGTATACTTCTACCGCTTGCAGGCTGGAAGCTATATTGCAACGAAGAAACTTTTGCTTTTGAAATAGGGAAACGAACTCACTCCTGTTCCCCCTCTTTACATTGTAGAGAGGGGGTCGGGCCTGTCCCGCAATGCTCCTGTGCGGTAGGTGAGCACGTTCTTTCTCCTTTTCTTGGCGATTCAAGATGGACAGAAATTTATTTTCGTTAAGATGTTGGTGTTGATGGGATAGGGTATTAAATTTTTTCGGGAGTACAAAATGGTGAATAGAACATATGTTTTCGTTTTTATGCTTGTTACTTTTCCGTCTGAAACCATTTTTGGTCAGATGATTCAGCTTACTGACCAGTGGGGAACAGTCGATGTCAAAAGCGGAGAGTATCGAGTGTATAATAATGTTTGGGGTGCATCAACGCCGCAGACATTAACGGTCGACACGGGTTCAACATATTTTACAATTAATTCGACAGGACATAATTTGCCGAGCAACGGTGCCCCGGCCTCCTATCCATTCATTCTCAAGGGGAGCCACTTTGGCGGTACGCCGACTCCAATGAATGATCCCTTCCCTATTGTGGTTTCAAAAATACAAAATTGTTCGACGACCTGGAATATAAGCGGCACAACTGCACCTGGAGTCTGGGATTGCGCGTATGACATTTGGTTTGTTCAAAATGGGAACAACAAACTTGAGATGATGATATGGATCAACTATCAGGGTCCTCAGCCGGCAGGCGGACAGGTGACAACCGCAACCATAAATGGTATTTCCTGGCAAGTCTGGTGGAATAATTCGAGCACCCTTTCGTACAGGATAGTCACCAAGCGGGACAGTTGTAATCTTGACATAAGAAATTTTATGAACGATGCGGTGACTCGCGGCTATCTGGATACCGCGTGGAGTCTTGGCGCTGTCGAAGCGGGATTTGAAATCTGGCAGAACGGCGCCGGTCTGACATCGGATTCATTCTCGGTTGATACGGAGACAGTGACGGAGGTGGATGGTCCGGTTGACATCCGGCCAAGCGGTTTCCGGCTGGAGCAGAATTATCCGAACCCTTTCAACCCATCAACGGTGATTAATTATCAATTGGCAATGAACAGCCAAGTTACTCTGAAGGTTTACGATGTTCTTGGAAGAGAAGTAGAGACTTTATTGAGCGAGCCACAAACTGTAGGAAGTCATTCGGTAACTTTCAACGCGACCAACTTGCCGAGCGGAGTGTACTTTTACAGATTGCAGGTTGTAGATCCCGTTCGCGGGACCGGAAGCTACACTGCGACGAAGAGACTATTGCTATTGAAATAGACTGCTGAAACCCATTCCGGCTCGCTTTCGGAGTTATCTGGAAAAGCGAGTCGGAGATAATCGAAAAGAAAAATCTCGCGGATGGCAAATCCGCCAAGGGAGGCAAACATCATGAAAGTTCGAAAATTCTTACTGCCAATTGCTTGCTTAATCATAGTGTCAGGTTTTACGCAAGCGAAAACAAACCGTCGCGACAAAGTTTCCAAAGTCGTCTCAAACCAGTGGGTAATTCCAAAGACAGAAATTGCACCAAGTCTCGATGGTATGGTAGATCCGGTGTGGAATGCCATCGACAACCAGCCTCTTGAATACTTCAATTGCAGTGCCGAGCCCGTAACCAAGTGGTCGGACTTTTCTGGATGGTGCAAGCTGATGTGGGATAACAACAATCTTTACGGCTTGTTCTATGTCATGGATGACGTCGTCGATACGACGTCAGGTGTTGACTGGCAGATGGATGGCGTGGATGTCTACATTGATCCGGGAAACACTCACACTTCCGGGAGCATCCTCACCGGACTACAGCGACAATTTTCTTTCAGACTCCCACAGAAAATTGACTCGGTTGAGGCGGTCTACGGTCATGGCCTCCAGTACAGATGGTTCCTGGATGCAGCTTCGATAAGCGGTGGCGGTCCGATGGGGTACTATGTGGAGTTCCAGTTTCCATTGGACAGCCTCGGCATAGTGCCATGCGCAGGCCAGAAGTTCAGTCTCGAACTCCAGGAAGACGACAATGATGGGACTCCGTCAGGGCGAATTCATATTTCGAAGTGGGCAAACGCAACTGGCCTGGATAATGATTGGCAGCAGACCCTGCACTGGGGCAATGCCGTTCTTGGAGATACCACCACGGGGGCCGATGTCGACAACACTTATTCGTACGTTTTCATGAAGACTCCTGCACCTCCTGCACTTACCGCGCGCACAGTGACGGACGGCTACCCAAGCGATCCCGCTTGGAGCTGCGCCAACCAGCTTACCATGGTCAATCCCGGCCAGGGTGCCTCATGGCCTTCTGGTCCGCAGGATCAAGATTGGCGCTTTTATGGATTGTACGATAATAACAACATCTATGGGTTCTTCATAGTTTATGACGCTACCGTAGATAGCACGAGCTTCATCGATTGGCAGATGGACGGCGTGGATGTCTATTTTGATCCGGGAAACATTCACTCTTCCGGGAGCACGCTCACTGGACTACAGCGCCAATTTTCGTTCAGACTCCCACAGAAAGTCGACTCGGTTGAGAACGTAATTGGCAAGGGTTGCCAGTATAAATGGAGGGTTTTGCCTAATACGGGGAACGATTCTGTGTTCAGCTCTTGCAGAGGCTACGCCGTGCAGTTCCAGTTTTCTCTGGACAGCCTTGGGATATCGCCCGGTCAGGGAACGCGATTCAGTTTTGAGTTGCAGACTGATGACAATGACGGAGATGGGCGCAGCCACGTAACCAAATGGTGGAATACTTCGCTGATGGATGACGATTGGCAGAATACTTCTCACTGGGGCAATGCAAAACTAGGTCCCTCTTTCATAATTATTACACCGAATGCTCCTTCCGCGCCGACCCTCGCGAATCCTGTGAACGGTTCGACTGGCGTTATCAATCATCCGACACTCTCCTGGAATGCGAGCACGGGAGCAGAAACCTATGGGATTCAGGTTTCGACGGACCCGACATTTGTAACAACAAACTATGACACCGCTGAAGTACCGGCGACTGGTTTGACGGTGAACAGATTACTTTATGAAACGAAATACTACTGGAGAGTCAACGCCAGCAACTATGGGGGCACAAGCGGCTGGTCAAGCATATGGAATTTCACAACATGCGCACCGCCCCCTTATGCACCCGCTTTGATTTCTGTCAAAGATGTACCATTCGATCAAGGCGGCAAGGTTCAGCTTATCTGGCACGCTTCACTGCTCGACACGAATGTTAACGCCATGCCATACTACTGCATATGGCGTGCAATTCCGCAATCGGCAACCCGGGGCGTCATGTTGAAAAATTCAGTCGACAAGTTGGGCGTCCCAGGCAAAGCCAGAAAAATGAGGGTAACAAACACCGGCGCAGGATCGCTTGCGTGGGAGTGGCTCGCGGATCAGCCTGCGCACAAGGACAGCCTGTACTCGTATGCTGCATCGACGCTGAACGATTCGATGCAAGGGAATGAAGGTATAGAATACTTCATGGTCTCGGCTCAGACGGCTGATCCGAACGTTTTCTATGATTCGAATATTCAAACCGGCTATTCGGTCGACAACATTCCGCCGCTACCACCACAGAGTGTAGTTGCTTCGATCGTGTCGGGGAAAGTGGTGCTGCGCTGGTCTGCGAACACTGAGCCCGATCTTAAGGATTACCTCGTGTATCGAAGCGACAGCACGATCCCCGATTCCGACAAGATGCCTCCCTACGACACGGCATCGGGTACGGTGTACACCGACATGCATCCGTTGGCTGGCCAGACGGCATATTACGTCCTACGAGCCGAGGACATCCATGGAAACCTCAGCAGTGTCAGTAATCAGGTCTCCGCGGTAGCGACTGGTGTTGAGAATCAGCACTCAGGAATTCCGACCGAATACAGCCTTGGACAGAACTATCCGAACCCGTTTAATCCGACAACGGTCATCAGTTATCAGCTGCCGGTTGTTAGCAATGTCACGCTGAGAGTTTACGATGTGCTCGGAAGAGAAGTCGAGACGCTGGTGAACGAACGCCAGACGGCAGGAAATTATTCGGTGACCATCGACGCTAGAGACCTCCCGAGCGGACTTTATTTCTATCGCCTTCAGGCGGGAAGCTACACTGCAACGAAGAAGCTCTTGCTTTTGAAATGAACGAATAGCCGTGTGCATGATCTAAGCTGATTCGCCGGTTGACCGTGCGATCAACTCAGCTCATGGACATTCACATTTTTCCGACAACGAACCGTGAGAGAGAATACCCTCTGCGGTAGTTGGTAATGGCTCAGTTTCAATTTCTTCAGGAGTTGAAGGAGTTATTTAGCCGCAAAGGAGACGCTAAGTCCGCAGAAAAAAGCATCAATTCCCTCTGCGCCTCTTTAGCGCTCTTTGCGGTTACGTCCCCAATGAGCCGCTACCCGGTACTTGCATTTCATGTGAATTAGAAATAACTTTAATAGTCAGTTGGGGGGCGTCCATAAAAAAAGTGGATCAATTCCTGCCGGCGGCAGGGTGCCTCATATAATCTTTCATGCAAAGAGAGCGCAACAAATAGCGCATGTCAGGGTTCGGCTTTTAATCGCGACCGCCAATCGCAATTCTAAAAAGGAGATTTATATCATGTCTAGAAAATATTTCATCGCTTTAATATTGGCTGTTGGCATCGGCTTTACGCTGACAACTGCAAACGCCCAGGAATTCCCCGTAGCAGTGGGAGGCGATTCGACATTTGCTCAGGGCGGGGCTTTTGACGGTACCCACTATTTGTGGGGGCTGGTCTCAAATCATAATGATCTTTCCGCTCAGTTCGTCGGCACCGGCGTGAGTCTGTACGGACCAAGGTTCTCATTGGGAGCGACAGGTACCGGCTTGTCGATCGCGTTCGATGGAACGAATTATCTCGCAGTGTGGACAGACCCCTTCCCGTTCTTTGCCAGCGGCGACACGAATGGCATTGGTGACCTTCACGGACAATTCATAAACACATCCGGAAGTCTGGTGGGAACACCATTCACGATTGTCACCGGCGTCAACATAAAATTCGGTCAGGGTCGCGGAGAACTTATTTTTACAGGTACGGATTACCTTTTAATGTATGAGAAGGGCGGCAATCATCAGGATCATCTATACGGACAACTAATAGACAAATCGGGCGGTCTTGTAGGAAGCCCGATCCAGATTAGCAGCGGCTATGCGCGGGAGATGGCGACCGGCTTTGATGGTACGAACTATCTGACGGCATGGTGCGAAGGGTCCGAGGTTCACGAGTATATCTATGGCCAGTTTGTCAGCAAACAAGGCGCGCTTGTCGGCTCTAACTTTTTGATTGACGGCAGCCCCAACGCGAGCGACAATCCCGTGTCTGTGGCCTTTGACGGTTCAAGATATCTTGTAGCGTTTCACGATGAAGCTGTGTACGGTGCGAGCTCGAGCATCTGGAATCTCTACGGCCGCTTCGTTTCCACTTCGGGCACAGTCGCACCGAATGAGATAACGATCTGCGATTCGAGCAAGAGTCCGTTTGTCCCTATGCTTGCGTTTGACGGCACAAACTACCTCGCAACGTGGATAGAAAATGCCGGACTTATGCGAGTAATGGGAAGGTTCTTCTGTACGACCGGTGTGCCGGTCGATACCGCATTCGTGGTGTTCGATACATTGGGTGGTAAAATGGCGATGGGTGGTGTATCCGACTTCGCAAACGGGCATTATAGGCTGGGTGCTACACTGCTGAGTCCGAATCTTTCCGGCGGCGACGTGTATGGAAAACTTATTGTGCCGTTAACAGTTGGAGGAAATTCCTTGCTCGGGACATGGACGAAAACAAACGGACCGGCGGATGTGCTGACGTATTATTTCAACAGCGGTTCAGTCGTTACCATGACGATGGATTTCGATACCATGATGACCTCCGACTATTCGGTCGATTCGTCCGTCACCCCTCACCACATATCATGGTACGCCGGTAATGGAAAGTTAGGAGACCTCGGGATATGGCAGATGAATGGGGATACGCTGCTGGTGAAAGCGACCGGCGGCGATACGACAACGTTTCCGACGTCTTTCGGCACTGAGACCAAATATCCCTCTGTAGCCACCAGCTATGCAAAAGTTAAACAAACGACCGGTGTCAAAGGAAATCAAAACACTGCGGCAAAAGGATTTGCTCTACTGCAGAATTACCCTAATCCTTTTAACCCGTCGACAGTCATCGGCTATCAACTCTCCACGGTCAGCAATGTCACGCTGAAGATTTACGATGTTCTTGGAAGAGAAGTGAAGATATTAGTTGACGAGCGCCAGCCTGCCGGTACTCATTCTGCCACTTTTAATGCGGCCAGCTTACCGAGCGGAGTGTACTTTTACAGGCTACAAGCAGGAAGTTTCAGTGAGACAAAGAAACTTTTGCTATTGAAATAACAGCGGCTCAGACTAGAATCAAATGTGATTGAGAAAGGACAAACATCATGTTCAAGAACATACTTAGCTGTTTAATAATGTCATTCGCTTTCTTAGCGATGACGGCATCCGTTGAAGCGCAATCGTGGGATTATCAGACAAATCCTACGATAGGTACGGCAGATACGCTGGGTGGGGGCAAAATTCAATTCGTAAGCTCCACCGAAGGCTGGATCTCTCTCAGCGAGGGCAAATTGCTTCACACAACAAACGCCGGAACAAATTGGTCCGTGGTGACGCCCTTTCCTTCAGACACTGTGTGGAGTTTTTCTGACCCATCAATCACTATGAGTTGGGTCAGTCAAACACATGGCTGGAAAATCAACGCGATAGGAGCGGGTTTCGGTGATGCCCATGGCGCTGTAATTCACAAAACCACGGATGGAGGCAGCACCTGGGAAAAGAAAATAATATCGACAGACTCGGGCGAAGTCGGATTACAAATCCAATTTGTCGATGACAATAATGGTTGGGCTCTTATCTATAACCTTTCCAACGGAAGCGGAAGTTTGCAGAAGAGTACTGACGGTGGAGACAATTGGACCTCGATTGCTTCCGACTCTGTCGGCATTTTTTATTTTGTAGATGCAAATAACGGTTGGACGGTCGCCGGCTCCCAGGATTCATCCATGCTAATTTGTCACACTACGAACGGAGGAGTCAATTGGGTCAGCCAATATACAGACAGATCGCCGGGGACACTTAATGCCATACAGTTTACCGATTTAGATAATGGCTGGGTGGTTGGTGATAGCGGTAAAATTCTGAAAACAACCGACGGCGGTGCAAACTGGACTCCTATTACAAATACAGGAATTAACCCTCTATCATACAGTAAGTGCCTTTTCTTTTTGAATGCGGATACCGGCTGGATTGGGACAAACGATGGCATCCCCGAACACGGTCCTGACAGGGTAATCCTGCACACTACCGATGGCGGTTCAAGCTGGACTACGAGCTTTAGGGATAAGAATAATAACAGCGCCATCTTTAGTGTTTTCTTCCTGGATGCGAACAATGGATGGTTTACCGGCGACTACGGCCTCATTGGCCATACGACCAATGGTGGAACGGGAGTAGGAAACGATGGAATCAAAATCCCCGATGCCTACTCATTGGATCAGAATTATCCTAATCCCTTCAACCCTTCCACAGTCATCAGCTATCAGCTCTCCACGGTCAGCAATGTCACGCTCAAGGTTTACGATGTTCTTGGAAGAGAAGTTGAGACGTTGATCAATCAACGTCAGGCCGCGGGAAGTCATTCGGTTACTTTCAATGCAGCCAATTTGCCAAGTGGAGTGTACTTCTACAGACTCCAGGCAGGAAGTTACAACTTAACGAAAAAACTTTTGCTGTTAAAGTAATAAACTCACCCCCAACCCCCTCTCTATTCATAGAGAGGGGGGCCGGGCCTGTCCCGCAATGTTCCTATGCGGCAAGGTGAGTACGTTTTTCCCCCTTTTCTTGACAATACAAAATGGAACATCTATATTCATAATGGTTTTTGACCGCCCAGGGTCAGGTGGCATGGCGGGATCCTCCGGATGGGCGGAAAGCATCGAAAAGGTACAATTAAAAGCTCAGGAGGGCTTTCAAAATAAGTTGAATATTCTAGATTCACGCAGCACACAAGGGAGAGATCCACGTCCTCAATCTATCTGGCAGGTTATCTTGGACCATGCGCTTGGGGAGACCCGAAGAAGCCGCCTGGCATCATTCGAATAGTTGGTTGCAATCGCACTTTACAGGGAAAGGAAAATGTTATGAAGAAACATCTACTAACAATGGCATGTTTGATGTCCCTCTCTTGTCTTGCAAGCGCCCAAACATCATGGACACAGCAGGTAAGCAACACCGATAGTACTCTTTGGGATGTATGTTTTGCAAATGATGCTGTCGGCTATGCATGCGGAAATTACGGGATCATATTGAAAACAACGAACGGCGGGAAGTCCTGGGTTTCTCAAAACTCTGGAACGACGAGCCAGTTGGGCAGCATCCATTTTCTCGATGCCGAGAACGGATACATAAGCGGTTTCCTTGATAGTTCCGTCGTGTTGAAAACAACCAATGGCGGGAACACCTGGAATATCGTTCTCAATATCCCCAATAAGCATGCTGGAGGTCTATGGTTTGTTAATCCCGATACCGGCATAGTTGGATTGGGGACAACTGCATATACGAACAGCAAGATTTTAAAGACACGAAATGGCGGAACGACATGGGACACCGTCTATTCAACCGGCTGGATTAGTTATTTCTATTTTCCAGACTCGAAAGATGGGTACGCGACTGGCAGCCTCGGCACAATTCTCAGGACCTCAAACGGCGGCGATACTTGGGATTCCGTCAATGTCGGAGGAAGTCCCTGGATGTCAGGAGTGTATTTCTCGGACAAATCGAACGGTTTTGTCGGTGGCGGCAATTACCAAAGCGGGTCAGGAGAATTATTCAAAACTACCGACGGCGGAAATACGTGGCAGGGTATTTTGACAAGCGGAGCGATAGCAAAAATCTTCTTCATGGACACGAGTACAGGATATGCAATTAACGCCGACTTTAGTGGAGCGGGAACGCTTTTGATGACTACGGACGGCGGAGGTCATTGGAATCCCGAAAGCACTCCGAGAAACGGGATAAGAGGAATATTTTTAACGCATGATGGAACGGGATATGCGGTAGGCGACAGCGGGTTGATTCTCTCCACTTTAGGACCGACGAAGGTTGATGACAGAGGAAACATCGCGCCCGCACAATTTACTCTTGAACAAAATTATCCTAACCCTTTCAACCCGTCGACGGTCATTAGTTATCAGCTTTCAGTAGTCAGCAATGTTACGCTGAAAGTTTACGATGTTCTTGGAAGAGAAGTTGAGACATTGATCAATCAACGCCAGGCTGCAGGAAGTTATTCGGTAACTTTCAATGCGGCCGGCTTGCCGAGCGGAGTGTACTTCTACAGACTGCAAACCGGGACTTACACTGCGACGAAGAAACTCATGCTCCTAAAATAGCAGGCTGCTTATCACCCGTGATCCATCATCTCTGCAGGCAGGCCGTTGCATAGCCGATTAGTATTGCGTCATTTAGGCAAAATTGATATAATGGATTCCGGCTGCAGTCCAATGAACCGGTTCGGAGACCGCCGGTAATTTCCTGCGGCGCCGGTTCTTAGGAATGAATCGATGAACCATGAAGCCGATCATTCGGAAGGATAACCACGGAGATGAGTAGCGAGGATCAACAAAAATTCATACAGGATCTCGTCCTGCTCCAACGGGTGGCACAAATGATCAATTCCAATTTGGATATCGATTCCCTTCTGGAAGAAATCGTCAACGACGTGTCGCAGACGTTTGGCTGCTCGCGGCTCGCGGTCTTGTTGAAGGATAATCTGGCAAATGAGCTTATCGTCGGAGCTGACTGTGGCGGAGATTTTAACCGGCACATCAAAGGGGAACGCATAAAAATTGGGGAGTATGGAATGACGGGACATGTCGGTGCCACCGGTGAAACTTACTATGCTCCCGATGTCTCCGTGGATCCGTATTACGAAGTGAGCGACAGCCAAACGCGTTCGGAAGTCGATATCCCGCTGCGATCACACGGTCAACTCATCGGAGTATTGAACGCTCAACATAAAGAACTCAACGGGTTTTCCTCCAACCGCATCCAGGTTCTCGAGGCCCTGGCAGGTCACATCGCAACGGCCATAGAAAACGCGAAGCTGTTTCAGAGAGAACGCAAAGAAAAAGAAAGGATGTCGAAGGAGCTGGTCGAGGCACGAAACATACAGCGAGGACTGTTTCCGGACAAGCCGCCGGACATTACGGGATTCAAGATCGACGGCAAGTGTCTTCCATGTCTGGAAGTGGGGGGCGACTGGTATGACTACATCACGCTTCCGGACGGTCGACTCGGGATTGTCCTCGCGGATGTCTCGGGCAAAGGATTGGGCGCAGCCATGCTGATGTCATCGACCCGCACAGTCCTGCGATTGGTTGCAGAAGAAGGGCATTCTCCCGCGAAGGTGTTGAACCGTGTAAATCATTTATTACTGAAAGACTTCCCGACTGCCAGGTTTGTCACAATGATATATGGGATCCTCGACCCGAAGGACGCGAGCATCGTTTTCGCAAGCGCAGGGCATTGCTATCCACTTCTTTCCGATTCGAGCGGGACGCGCTTCTTAAAGACGGACACGGGAATGCCCCTCGGGATCCAGGAATCCGACTTCTCCGAGCAGACGATCGGGATAGGGGCACACAGCCGCCTTGTCCTGTACTCCGACGGCATTACCGAGGCGATGAACTTGTCATCCGAACAATATGGAGAGGCACGTCTCGTAAATCATATCGCGGATCGATCATCCTCGATCGACAGCCTTTTAAATGATGTCCAAATATTCAATGGCAGCTCTCCGGCTTCTGACGATACGACAGTCGTAATGATAGAATCCAGCAGGGATAACGCGGACATATTCTAAGGTTCCACGCTTTACACCGCGGCCAATCATTGACAAAATATTATTTGTCGGTCGTGAGCCGCTGCCCATAACACGCCACTCACGATCTGCCTGCTATGACCTGTTCACTTTTCGCCCGTCACTGTTAGCGGTACTTGTTCAGTTTGACCATAGGCTATATAAAAAGCGAACCGCCATCGCGAGGATCCGCCGAAGGCGGAGACGTGGCGATCTCATCTCGCCGTGCTGTCGATCCTGCGTTATTTTCGATTGCAGGAAAATGAGATTGCTTCGTGGCGCGAGGTGCGCCACTCGCAATGACAGTCCGGTTTGATCGTCTAATTCAAACTGAGACACTACCGGTTTGTTGACTTTGCATAATGGAACGACTAAATTTTTCTCAGCTGTCAGACCGCCCACGGTCAGGTGGCAAGGCGGGATCCTCCGGATGGGCGGAAACCATCGAAAGCATAATCGAGAAGTCAAAGAGAGTGAAGCAGAAAACAGACTCACAGACTCACAGAATCCGTGCTGCCTATGCACGAAGTTGCGGAACTGCATTGTCCGAAACATCACAAGCAATAATTAGATTTTACCTTTAGAGGAAACATGGAACATGAGAGAAACCGGGTTTGTCCAGTTGAGCTCGCCAACTCACTCGACAGCAGAATTAGAAGGTGGCTGCAGGATCCGCAGGATATATTAAGTCCGTTTGTCAGGGAAGGAATGAAGGTTCTTGATTTAGGTTGTGGACCGGGATTTTTCTCGATTGAGATGGCAAAGATGGTCGGCAAGAGTGGAAAAGTAATCTCAGCCGATTTGCAGGAAGGAATGCTGCAGAAGCTCCGCAGCAAAATCAAAGGGACTGAACTGGAAGAAAGGATCACACTCGTGAAATGTGACAGGGATAGGATCAATGTACCGGAGAGAGTCGATTTTATCCTGGCTTTCTTCATGGTCCATGAAGTGCCCGACAAGGATTCTCTCTTCAAGCAATTGAAAAATATCTTGAATGATGACGGCGAATTTCTGCTCGTGGAGCCGAAATTGTTTCACGTATCCCGAAAGGAATTTGAATCGACGACCAAGCTTGCCGAAAGCAATGGGCTCAAAGTGTACCAGGGTCCCAAAGTACGATTTAGTTGGTCGGCCGTACTGAAGAATCTCCGACAGGCAGGAAGCTAACGGCTCCTCTTTCTTGATACTACAAACTGGAACATCTATATTCACAATAGATAGTTAACCGCCCCCGCTCAGGTGGAATGGCGGGATCCTTCGGAAAGGCGGAAAAGAGGAGAAGGAAAGGATAATTGAAATGTCAGAGGGAATGAAGAGAATAGGCTTAGAGAATTCGAGTTCCCTGATACGAAACGGTAAGCGCCGTCTTGGCAGGGAAAAGCGAGCCGCCGGAGTCGTCTCTTTAGCCGTGATCCTGATGATCCTTTTACCGGCTGCAGCATTCTCTCAGGGACAATTTCTCAATAAAGGGGAAAGCGGCTTCGGAGTTGACGCTGCGTACACTTCTAACAAAGATGCGTCAGGCTTCGGTGGATCCATGGTGTATTCTATCAAAGGCATCATCGATATTGAAGCGTCCTTTTCTCAGGTTTCCCTCAATCAACAACCGTATAAGGTCAGCGGTTTCGCGGTTTCTCCGCATATAACAGCGTACATGAAAACCCATTCGTCCGCGAACCGTCTGTTTGGTTCGATCTCCATGGCGTATGAGACAGACTGGTATTCTTCGGATGGATCGGGCTTTTATCCGATGCCGGTCTCCGGCTCGAATTACTCTTTTGGTTTTTCTGTTTCTGCCGACCTTTATTCCCGCGCGGCCGTTTACTGCCAGCCATCCCTTGGCGTAGTCTATTTTTTTGGCAAGAGCGAAACGGCAGGTTACTTTTCCCGGGAGACGATTGGCACGCAGGGGATAGTTTTTTCGGGAGGAATTTCGGTCGTGTTCAAAACTTCCCGCATGAACTCCTTTGCGATCGGGCCGGCCGTCGCCGTCTATAAAGCTCTAACGAGCTTCTCTATCTCTGCAGCTTTTGTTTTTGGAGACTATCGATGATTCATGTTTTCTTGACAATACAAGATGGAACAGATATATTTACCACGTGAGGTAAGTCAGGGCGAGCAACCCTCCAGTGAATTGTTTCAGGAATTATCTCACATGATAATCCGCCCACGGGTCAGGTGGCATGGCGGGATCCTCAGGATAAGAGGGAGACATCAAATAAAAGCATAACTGAAAAGTCAAAGGGACTAGCAATTCAAACGGAATTCGGTTATATTTTAAACAGAATATGGCAACACACCACAAAATCATAATCGGCGACTCACGGAAGATGACGGAACTTCCCGATGAGTCTGTCCATCTAGTCATCACTTCGCCACCATACTGGCAGCTCAAAGATTATGGAAGTGAAAATCAGATAGGATTCCATGACTCTTACGAAGCGTACATTAACAATCTAAATCTTGTTTGGAGCGAATGTTTCCGAGTTCTACAACAAGGCTGTCGTCTTTGTATTAACATTGGTGACCAGTTTGCCCGCTCCGTGTATTACGGACGGTATAAGATTATTCCCATAAGGACAGAAATAATTAAGTTCTGTGAGATGTTAGGGATGGACTACATGGGAGCTGTAATCTGGCAAAAGGTCACCACAACCAACACCACTGGCGGCGCTACTATAATGGGCTCATTTCCCTATCCTCGAAACGGAATACTCAAGATTGACTATGAGTTTATTCTAATTTTTAAAAAGCTTGGTGACCCGCCAAAGGTGAGCAAAGAGATCAAAGAGCTTTCCAAGCTCACAACAGAGGAATGGAACACCTACTTTGCAGGACATTGGAATTTTGCCGGTGAGAAGCAGGAGAATCATCTCGCGATGTTCCCCGAAGAGCTCCCGCGACGATTGATTCGGATGTTTTCTTTTGTTGGCGATACGGTTCTCGATCCATTTCTTGGGAGCGGAACAACTTCACTCGCGGCGAAGAATCTTAGCAGAAATTCTGTTGGTTATGAGATTAACCCAAAGTTCATTTCTATCATCAAAAACAAGCTGAAAGTCTCCGAGCGTGACATATTTGGAGATGCCACGTTTGAATTCATCAATCAACAGTCATCAATCGATGATTATTCCGCATCAATAGAATCGTTGCCATATAAATTTCTTGATCCACATGGGCTTGATAAGAAGATCGATCCTCGGAAACTGAAGTTCGGTTCGAAGATCGAAGATGGAGATGGCAAAGAAAGAATGGAGCTTCATGCCGTCAAGGAAGTTCAGAACTCCGAAATAGTTATCCTCGACAATGGGTTGTCAATCAGGCTGCTAGGAATCGTTGAAGATCCAACGCGCCGGGAAGAAGCCCTTGCCTTCCTTCGAAACAAGACCAGAGGGCAAAGAGTGTTTCTAAAATTTGACGATGAGAAATACGATGAAAAGGGAAATTTGCTCGTATACTTGTTTCTGAAAAACAAAACCTTTATTAATGCACATCTTCTCAAAGCTGGACTCGTGAACGTTGATCAATCTAGATGGTTCAAATACAAGAAAAGATTCGAGGCATTCCATGAAGCTTCAAGAGCAAAAGCTCGTCAATGAAGTAAACGATAAGAAGAAAGAGTTTCTCGCAGACAGTTATCCCATGTCGATTGGCGAGATTATGAACATGTACAAAGATGGAGAACTGATTATCAATCCAGACTTTCAAAGGTTCTTCAGGTGGAGCGTCACTCAACAGACTAAGTTCATCGAGTCGATCTTATTGGGCATACCTATTCCTCCTATTTTCGTGTATCAAAACGAGAAGGGGAAATGGGAACTCGTTGATGGCCTACAGCGAGTTTCGACAATCCTCAATTTTGCTGGTATACTAAAAGACGAAGATAAGTCGAGAAGAACTAGATCTTCTACGAAACTAGAACAGACAGAAATGATTCCAAGTTTGAAAGGAATTACTTGGAAGAAGTTGCCTGTTGAACCCCTTCAGTTGGAATTCAAGAGAACAAAATTGAAGATAGAAATAATTAAGTCGGGTTCTCACAAGGACGCTAAGTTCGAGGTTTTTCAACGACTCAACACGGGAGGTTCACTACTTTCGGCCCAAGAATTTCGGAATTGTCTTCTGGTAATGCTCGATAAATCCTTCTTGGATTGGTTAGAAACCTTGTCCCAGGATGATAATTTTCAAACATGCATTGATCTTTCGGATAAACTGATTGAGGAAAGATACGACATGGAGTTAGTTTTGCGTTTTTTTGTATTTCCCAAATACGAATTCAGTTACGCAGAAGTGAGCGATTTTCTAACCGAGTCAATGAAAAAAATTGTCGCTGATAGAGCATTTGACAGAAACAGCGAGGCGGCAAGATTCAGAAGCACTTTTGCTTTATTAAAGGAACTGGATGGTGATACCATTTTCAAGAAGAACCATAGGGGAAAATTCTTGGAGTCATACTTTGAGGCTATAGCTATTGGGGTGGGGCAAAACATTGATAGATATATTCATCCAGATTGCAAAAGCATCTTGAAGAACAAAATCGATGAAATAGAAACCGTTCCTGTATTTGCGGAAGGAAAGGGCTCCGGAACAAATACTAAACTTAGAGTGCCAAGGATCGTTCCTTTTGGCATTAGCTATTTTAACATATGAGCAAGAAGAATAGGACGCTGAATGAACTGAACGATAATCTGCAGGAAGAATATGCTTGGCGGATTAAAGAGCTTCATGACTTCAAGAGCGTCGTGGATGCTTCCAGGAATGACAACACCAGAAACGCGTTGATTCGATCGGGAGTTGCATTACTTTATGCTCATTGGGAAGGTTTTGTGAAAAATGCTGCCCAAAATTATTACACCTTTGTTTCGTTCAAAAGGTTGAAGCACAACGAACTCAAGGAGAATTTCATCGCAGTTTGTTTAAGGAAAAGTATACATGAACTTCTTGAAACCAACAAGGTTGTCATGCAAACGAAAAGCGTAAAGTTTATCTTGAATGAATTGGGAAACCAAGCTCATTTTCCTTCACGCATCCCAATCGAGTCATTCAATTTGACATACGAAGTCTTGTGTGAATACTGTACATTGCTAGGATTAGAGACGGAAAATTATGAATTGAAAAAATATTTTATAGATAAGAAACTCGTCGAGAATAGACACAAAATCGCTCATGGTAAATATTTTAACGTCGATTATTCTACTTTCAATGATATATATGAGACAACAATAGAACTCCTAGACGCAGTCAAGATTGACATTGTAAATGCAGCTGCCCTAGAAAAGTACCGAAAGGTTTGATAAGTGGCGAAGGAATGGGTTCTCAACAGCGCTACTAATCGTTTCCAACTCAACTTCAAAAGAAATGTGGGGGCGGTCTCCGAAGCGATACGAAAGTGTGCGCCTAAAAATCTTGACGAGTGGAGAGAGTATTATTTCAAAAATATCCGAACCAAAGAGCAAATAGAAGAGCTTGGCAGAAAACTCTATGTCAAGGTGACTGAAGTAATAGCTTCCGAAGTCGAGCAGGTAACCGAGGAAGACTGCATACAATATCTCTTTCAACTGGTGATCGACCGGACGTACGATGGGTATACTACCGAGATTCGTACCGTGTATGGCCAATTAGAGAAAGAATTGGGAGTCAAGATTGAGCCTGCCCCAGACAAATGGGACAGGCTTTACAATGTCGATTTCTTCATCAAAGTTAGAGACAAGTACATTGGCCTCCAGATCAAACCTGCCAGCGGTGTTTCTCATATCCCGGAAATATTCAAAGAACGACACCAGCAGGCAGAAACCCACAAGAAGTTTACAGATGAGTATGGCGGTAAAGTTTTCTACGTTGTTTCAGTAAAAGAAGGCGGAACCAAAGTCATTGCGAACAAAGAAGTAATCGATGAGATTCGGGATGAAATAAAATGCTTGAGCTAATAAACGGACTTTTCTTCCCAGCCTCTGCTTCAATCCATAACTCCATCCACAACCTTCCGTATTTTCCCCTCTCCCTCTTGACATTCCTTTTATAGACCACTATATTTTCTAAGGTGCTCCATGATGTCCATGGAGCATAGGAAGGTGGTTCTAATATTAGGAAGGCTATGCGGAAGAAAACGCACTTACATACCCACTGTTTAATCCTATTCAAACGATCGTTCTTTGATATTAAAATAACCATCAACGGGGGCAATAGATCGCGTCCCGAAACCTCCCGCCATGCAGGATACGCTTTTATTCCCCTTAATTCACGAGGCATCCACCGATTAAACGGGCATTTCGGTGCAGCCTTAGATTCATTCAACCTAAAAACAAGGAGGCCATAATGGCACACCTGGCGCCTTGCGCCATCCCGCATTTCTTATACCATACATAATTGAGCGGGACAACAAGTCAGGGACTGGCACAGGAACAGGGGGCACTTTCTGTTCTTGCCACTTCCAACCTCCAGAGCCTGGAGAAGCGCGGAGTCACTTCCGATTTCCTCGCGAAGTACAAGACGCTCGCCGGCAGCATGGAGACAACAGTAGCCGCTTCGGGCGGCAAAAGATCCGAGAAGATGCAGCTCTCGGCAAGCGAGCTCAACGCGAAGGACCAGCTCCTCGCAGACATCCGCCGCATACAGGGCGGCGCAAAGCGCGTCTTCGAGCAGGGCAAACCCCAGCTGAAGGAGTTCTTCGTCGGCGAATATTTCAACCATTCGACCGGGCTCCTTCTCAAGTGGTCGTCCGGCATCGAAAAGGCGTGGGACAAGTACAAGAACAGCCTGCTATCGCAAGGCAACCTTGTCCAGGACGACCTCGATAGCATGGTCGCAAATGCCGCAGCGCTTCAGAGCGTCGACTCGACTCAGGAAAATGCGAAACACGTCGATGCACCGGAGGCAACTGCCGCCGCGTTGAAAGCGATGGCCGACGTCGAAGCCGCCGCAAACTTCATCTACGGCGCTGCAGAAGCGGAGTTTGCCAAGAATCCGAAAGTGCTCGGCGAGTTCGAGCGCCTGAAACCGCTTCGATACGCCGTACAGCGGAACCCGAAGAGTCAGCCGACTCCTCCGCCGGTGAATCCACCCACCCAAAAGAACTAACCCCTAAAACCGCCTCTTCAGCCTGCGCGCCCGTCACAGGGATCCGGATTGTAAAGAGGCGGTAGTATTATCCGACAACTAATCAAGAAACATCAGGATTGGCCTGAGAAAAAATGGCGTGGAAAAATTTCGGAGCCCCGGCAAAGGCGGGGTAAACTCCGCGTTAAGAAACAGATATGGAACTCTTCTGTCATATCAGGATCCACTGTATTTTATCCCGCTCACTATTGTATACGTGGTATGCGGGATGCCGCGAGGCGGCATTTGTTTTAGCGGAGCGGAGAAATTTTTAGCCATTTTTTCTCCAGCCTTGATTTTTCTCCCGCTCAATTATCGTATACGAGAATGCGGGATGGCGCATACTGCGCTCACTTTAGTTCTTTCCTTTGTATCAAGACAAAGGAAAGAACGATCTTATTAGGAATTTTTTCGGAGATCAGGCAAGAGATTTCTCGGTCGTCGCCAAAAAGTGAGACACAGCAATCCCCTTAATTGTGCCGGACCAGTCGCGACTCCATTGCTTCACGGGCGCCGGATTTCCACTTCCACGTGAATGACACAGCGCCCTCTGTCATCCCCGGATGCTTCAATCGGGAATCCAGTTTCCCATGCACCGTGGATTCCCGCTGCAATCTATCCCGCCTGCGGCATGCGGGAACGACAATACAGGCGGGATTTCATTTTCTTGTCGGGTTTCCAAACGATGGGTTTGCTGTCCCATCCATCAGGTCCGCTCTCCCGACGATATGCAAGCCTTTCCGAACGACATGCATGGCTGTCCCGACCATGTGCATCGTTGTCCGAACTACAAGGTTTGTCGTCCCGACGACCAGGTCGGTCATCCGGGTCACCAGGTTCGCCTTCCCAACTATAAGGTTCGTCATCCGAACGAGCAGGTTGGTCTGCCGAACTACAAGGTTCGTTCGCCGAACCACCAGGTCGGTCGTCCGAACTACAAGGTTGGTTGTCCGGGCTTTCAGGTTGGTCCGCCAAATTGACAGGTTGCCGGTTTTGGCATTCAGCGCCGGCAGAACGACAAGCAAAATGGTCCTCTCAACTTCTCATTCGAAAGGCCGCATCGTGGTGCGGGTCACGAGCTTTTTGCTTGTTGCTGTCCCAGGTGTCATTCCGGTCCCGCCTGGAGCGGGATAAACTCCACCCGGAATCCGGTTTTTAGTTTAGGATGCCAGCGTTCGCTGGCATGACAAAGACGGTCTCATTTGGATGTGCAATTTGAAATGGAATGTGGACTCCACCTTAGTCCTTTCGCTTGAAGGGAGAGGAAATCGCCGTGGGAAGGCGCATCAAACTCTGAACTACAACCACAGATACTTCTCTACTCGCAGCAGCTCTTCTTACTTCTTTTCTTTGCTGACTTCCATATTACCGCCCCGGCAAGAACTGCAAGCGCCGCCATGAAAACAATCTCGCCAATCATATCAAAGCTCCGACATTGTACACGACGAACGCTACGAACCATGCTATCGCGAAACTGTAACCGAGAAAAAGAAAGCCGAACGTTCTTCCCCCTTCGCGTATCATCACGGCGACTGTCGCGAGGCACGAAGTATACAAAAGAAGAAATATCATGAACGACAACGCAGATGCCGGAGTGAAACTCGATCGTATCACCGCGCGCAGACTTTCGGTCCCCTCGTCGGTTTGAAGAGTCTGGATGGTCGGTGTGAGAAGCGATGCGAAACTTTCCTTGACGGCAGTTCCGAATGACTTCGCCTGTCCTCCAAGTGCGGAGAAGAAACGAAACTGAGGATGCTGAGATTCGAGATCCTGCGTCTCCTCCGAATAAATTGTCCCCATCGAGCTGAGCACGATCTCCCTTGCGAGGAACGCGGGGATCAATGACGTGGAAATTCTCCAGTCGTTTATGCCGATCGGCTTGAAGATCGGAGTGATTGCCTTGCCGATGTACGCCGCTGCGCTGTCCGACTGGCTTTTGATATTCGGCGGGGTATTCAGCAAGACCCAAACTGCGACCGACGCTGCGAAAATCAAAGTGCCGGCTCTGTAGAGAAAACTTTTCACCTGCACCCATGTGATCCGAAGGACGGTTCTTATTCTCGGCACCCGGTACGGCGGCAGCTCCATCACGAAATGCGAGAGTATGCCTTTATAGGCGGTCTTTCTTAAAAAGAAGGCGGTCAGGAGTCCGATCAGGATTCCCGCAAGATAAAGCGAGAATATTACCACTGCCGGGTGATCGAAAAATAAAATTGCGAAGAAAGAGAATATCACGAGTCGCGCGGGACAGCTCATGAACGGGATCATCGCCATCACAAGCATCTTGTCGCGCTTGTTCTCGAGAGTTCTCGTCGCGATGACCGCCGGAACGTTGCATCCGAATCCGAGCAGGAGGGGGATCATCCCTCTCCCGTGAAGTCCGAGCCTGTGCATGAACCTGTCCATCAGGAATGCGATCCGGGGCATGTAGCCGGACATTTCAAGAAGCGCGAGGAGAAAATAGATTGCGCCGATCAGCGGCACAAAAGTTATGACAAACCCTACGCCGCCGACGATGGCTTCGGAAAAAAAATTCATAATCCACCGGCTGGCGCCGATGCTCAAGAGCAAGCTTGATATCAACGGCGAAGCGAAATCGTTTATCAGACCGGTCGTCCAATTCATCAGCGGATTGGAAAAATCGAACGACACTTTAAAGAGAAGGAACATCACGAAAAGAAATACGGCAAGACCCCAGTACGGGTGGAGCACGACCTTGTCTATCTGGTCTGTGATGTCTCGCGCCGTCGATTTTTTCTTTTTGAAAACCTCGTTGTAAAATCCGTTTGCAAACGCGTATCGTTCTTCCTTGACGATACTTTGAATGTTCTTCTTGTAAAATTTTTCTAACTGGGTTTTCTCTAAATTTTCTCCGTCGCCTTGAGACAGCAGTTTTATGAGTGTGTGTTTATCGACGGTGCCGTCATGTCTTTCCGTTTCCTTGCTGAATGCGAGTTCGCCTCGGGCGGAGATTCGCGAGAGGGCTTCTTCAATCTTGTCGTTATATTTCACCGGTTTAGGGAGCGCCTTTCCTTCGGCGGAGTCTATTATCGCGTCGAGTAATTCCGCAACTCCTTGACCTGTCCTTCCGTTCGTTCTAATTACCGGAACGTTGAGAAGCTCGCTGCTGTGGGCGCTGTCTATTTCTATCCCGCGCCTTGCGGCTTCATCGACCATGTTCAGCGCGACGACCATCGGCCTGCCGAATTCGAGAAGCTCCGTCGTGAGGAGCAGATCCCGCTCGGCGTTGGTGGTTTCGATGACGTCGACGACTACATCGGGATTTTCCTTCGTCAGAAAATTATAAGCGACCCATTCGTCTTCCGAGAGCGGCTCGAGCGTGTAGATCCCGGGAAGGTCCACAAAGTGTATATCGTATCCCTTGTAATCCATGAAGCCTTCCCGTTTCTCGACGGTGACGCCCGACCAGTTGCCGACTTTCAGATCCGTCTTAGCGGCGTAGTTGAGGAGGGAAGTCTTGCCGACATTCGGGTTTCCGGCGAATGCGACTTTGATGCTCTTGTTCATTCCACTTCGATATTCTTCGCTACGTCGGCAGTGATTACTATGCGCGTGCCGCCGGCTTTGACTAGAATTCCCCTTCCCAGTTTTTTCAGGACTGTGATTCGCTTTCCCTTCCTCAGTCCCATCGCTTCGATTTTTTTTATCGCGTCGTCGTGCTTCGAGAAGCCCACGATCTGTGCCGCCTCTCCTGTTTTAAGCTCTTTCAAATTCACCTGTAAAATGCCCGTTTCTAAAATTTTGATTGCGTTCGCTTCTTCGTTTACGATCTCATTAAATTCAATTCCCATTCGAGTCATCCTTCAGATTTCCTGCTTATTATCTCTATCTTCTTTCATCTTGTTCATTCGTTCTTTTTGCAGTCAGGACATAGTCCGAAAATTTGATGCGAATGACTTATGAGTTTGAATCTGAATTGTTTCGCGATTGCTTCCTGGCTGCGTTCGATGTTATTGTCCATGAACTCGACAATCTTACCGCACTGCACGCATACGAGATGATCATGATGTGTCCTTCCGAACGCTTTCTCATAGCGCGATCCGTGGTCCTTCAACCGCGTCTTGAAAACGAGATCGCACTCCTCCAGGATATCCAATGTGTTGTATACTGTTGCTCTCGAAACCTTGCTTCCGGATTTCTTCAGGCTGAGGAACAGTTCGTCCGCGTCGAAATGTCCCGGTGCAATCATCACAGCGTCGAGAACCTGGAACCGTTCGGGAGTGACCCTGTGGCCCTCGTGCCGCAAATAATTTTCGAGTTTCTTTTTGGCTGTTTCCATCGCATGCACACTTTAAATTAAGTCTAAGTAACTTATATGTCGATCCGTTTTATATCAAGCCACGTGCCCTTCGCTCACGGGGCAAAATTATCTGATTTCAGGATCTCTAAGAGGTTTTTGGGACACTCCATAAGAGTTTCTTGAGGCACTTTGGAGCCGTTTTCACTTTCAAGCAAAGAATTCATCGGGCCCGGGACCATTTCGTTTCAAAATATCTCCGCTAATCCGATATAGATCATCCTTCCGACCGACGGAATTATTCCCGGACCAGGATATTCGTCAGTTCGCATTGTGAAGTATTTTTCGTTTGCCAGGTTGTTGATTCCGAATCTGAATTCGTACTTCAAGACTCTGAAGGAACTGGAGAGGTCTATGATCGCGTATGAGGGTATAATCCCGACCAGACCGTCTGGAGAGAACTTTGTATCGGCAGGATCGCTGTAGGATGAAGCGGTATAAGAATACTGCGCATTCATCGAGAAGCCACCAATGCTGTAATCGAGCCCGAAACGATCAGTATACCTCGGAGCGTAGGGAACATAATTGCCGTCATATTCTCCCGAAACATAGCGGGCATCAGTGTAGCCAAATGAATTGTAAATGCCAAGCCTGCCGTATTTGTCGTTTGGAATGAGACCGCCGAGAATATTCAGTTCAACATACGCCTCCACTCCCGCATGATCGTCTGCGCCGGTATTAGTCTCGAATTGGTAAGTGAGCGTATCGTACGTTTGCTCGATGATGCCGATGTCGTTCATGATATGCATGTAGAAAAAGCTTACGTCAAAATTCAAGAAGTTGCCGACCAATCCTCTGAACCCCAGATCGACATCGTTTGCCGAAGCGTCTTTCAAGTTTTGGTCGATTCTGGCGATTGTGCCGAAGGGCGTCAAGTCGCTGTACGTTATGGGACGATACGACTGGCTGAAGTTTGCATAAATATTGGTTGCGTCGGAAGTTTTATACTCGGCACTCAACGCGCCTAACAAGAAAATACGCCTGCTTCGTTCATTGCTCGCATAAACGTACGTTTCGTTACCGGCCTCATCCGGAGCGTAGCCATCGGCGGAGGTCTTCAAATACTCGAGACGCAAACCGGGCGTTATACTCAATGCATCGTTGATCCTGAAAATATTCTCTATATAGGGAGCTAAGTTGGTCGTATAGAAGTTCATGTCTTCTCCCCAGGGGGATAGCTGTGCCAGATCGAAGTTTGTTCCTGCTGTGCCCTCGGCGCCTTCCTGTCTCTCAAGGTGTGAGTAAGCATATCGCAAGCCGAACGAGAAAGTCTGCTTCTGCCCGAGAAGGCGATAATTGGATAAAAATCTGAGTTCATTTCCAAATGTGTTGAAATATTCTCGTTCCAGTTCGCGCGGAGTATAGGTTAGATCTGAAGTAATAGTGTCAGGTACGTCGGGCGCAATGTCTTCGTTTCGCCAGATCAAATTGCGCTGACTCAGGAGATATGATGAAACGAGATTCAGGGAAGAGTTGTCGCTTATCTTATAGTCGACGTGCGCGGCCGCGATGTTCCATGGACTATCGAGCCAGTTTCGGCTGCGAAGCGACTGTTGGGGGTTTGCGTAAAATAGCGAGTCGGTGAGCCCTCCCGGCATTTGGATCAGGTTGCGCAGACTGGTGTATTCAACCCCGATCTGGAGATTTTCTGCCGGATCATATTTCAAGCTTGCGAACCCCGACCACTGTGTCTGCTGCGAGTTCGTCCGCCACCCGTCGAGTCGCCTGTACTGCAGGAACCCGTAATATTTGAAATCTTCATCGGTACCGCCGACTGAATTGAAACTGTTGAAGAGGCCGAAACTTCCTGTTGTCTGGGAAGTATTGACTTCTATGGGTTTCGTATCGCCGTCTTTGAGCTCGTAATTTACCGCGCCGCCTAACTGTGGTCCGAACGATAGAGCCGCTCCGTCACGAAGGACTGTAATGCTTTTTACCGCTTCCATGGGAGGTAGGTAGTAGGCTTCATTGTAGCCGTAAAGATCCGCAGAAATGCTGTAACTATTTTGCCGCGTGTTGGTCTCGACGCTCTGGTACGGACTCAGCCCTCGAAAGCCGATGCCGTTTGCCGTGAAACCACCCATTTCGTTCTCGGTGATTTCTACTCCGGGTATCCGGCCCATGATTTGCCTGGTGTTGTTAACGGCTTTGTTGGCATTCAGGCTGTCAATCTCAAGCACCTCGTTTTTCATGCCGGCGTATATTACACCTTCGTCGTAATCTTTCATTTGCCCGATTCCGTCCATAATTCTCGCTCCCTCTACGGTGACTCCCTTCAGGGTGAAGGTCGAATCCGGCACTTGAGCCAAGATCGGCGAAGCCAAGGAAAGCAAGATTCCTGCCAGACGGACGGCCATCTTAGAAAGACCCACGAGCATGTCCATTACGGGATTGGAAACCGCTTTGGTCGCATACATTTGACAGATCTCTGTACCCGTCATAGACGTCGTCCGTTCTTTGTTCTCGTCCAACTGCCTTTATTCTCCGCAGTTCTTTATTGTTACTTAGACTTAATCTAAATATAAAATACGCAGGCAGGCCGGTCAATGTCAAGGGGAAAGAATTTGTTTCGATTGCGGTCGAGAGATTCTCGATGAGCAGGGGGAGGCACAAAAATCGATTGTCGCTATGGGCCTCTCGCCTGCAGAAAAGCCTGGTGGAAAGGTATCGCAGATCAATTCGCCGGGGTGACGCCGTCTCACCGGCAATGCCGGGACGGGTTCGTCAGTTCATTGAATTCAAACCCAAAGATGCATTTACTTTTGCTGTGATAGATAGTTTTGTATGCCCATCTGCCTGATTTGATCCATTTGCGCCTCGAGCCAATCGACGTCACCTTCTTCGTCCAGCAGATTCGATTTGAAGAGCTCGCGTGTCCCGTTATCCCCCGCATCAACGCATGCCCGGATACTGTCGTTGTAAGCTTTCACCGCCGACTTTTCGGCTTCGTAATCCGACTGTAATTGGGCTTCGACATCCTTGCCTATGTTGATCTGATTGAGTTTGCTGACGTTAGGCTTGCCTTCAAGGTAAAGTATTCGTTCGATGATTTTTTCGGCATGTTTCATCTCATGAATAGCCCTCTTCTCAATCGCCTCATGAAGCTTGGTATATCCCCAGTTCGCGCACATCTCGGCATGAACGATATATTGGTTGATAGCAGTAAGTTCCTCCGCCAGACGGAGGTTAAGAATCTCAATAACTTCTTTGTTACCTTCCATGATCTTCTCCTTTCTCGGAATTGCAGTTGCTCATTTAAATTATAATTTCGCAGCACAAATCGCAATATATGTTAGCCGCTCAAATTGAAGCCGAGAATCAAATCCTTGCCTGGGTTCCGATGAACGGGGCGAGGATATCTTCACAAGGTTATCGAGTCGAACCGAACCAGAGCAACTGTAAAGCTTTTTGTGACGGTGGAAAAACAATGAGATGGTTTTGGTCTTCAAGTTCAGTAAATTTATTTGCGAATGAGCGAGAATGCCTTAAAGATATTAACCCCGAAATTTATCTCTCAATTATCCGGGATGGAGTTGAGAGCGAGACTGATTGTAGAAGGGTTTCTTGTGGGGATGCACAGGAGTCCGTACCATGGCTTCAGCGTCGAGTTCGCGGAGCACAGGCAGTATTTCCCGGGCGACGATATCAGCAACATCGACTGGAAAGTGTTCGGAAGGAGCGACCGGCTTTACATAAAACAATATGAGGAAGAAACGAATCTCAAGGGTTACATCCTCATCGATGCGAGCAACTCGATGGGATTTAAACGCGTCGGGGAAATAACCAAGCTCGAGTATGCATCGTACCTTGCTGCCGGTTTGACTTATTTGATGATGAAACAGCAGGACGCAACCGGGCTTGCGATCTATGACGAGAGCGTCAGGCGTTTCTTTGAGCCGCATCTCACATATTCATACATGAAATTACTCTTGAGCGAGCTGTCTGATCTCAAGCCGAATTCCAGGACTTCGACGGCGACGGCGCTTTCGTCGCTCGCAGAGAGAATAAAACGCCGCGGATTGATCATAGTCATAAGCGACTTCTTGGACGAGACGAAAAGCGTTATCACCGCGCTGAAACATTTCCGTCATAGAAAAAACGAAGTCATAGCCTTTCATATTCTCGATGACGCGGAAATGAATCTCGATTTTCCGGGTGACGCCGTGTTTGAGGATCTCGAAACGGGAGAACGGATTCCGACCCAGGTTTCCGCTCTGAAATCGGCATATAAGAAAAGCATGAATAATTTCGTTCGCGACCTGAAGAGCAAGTGCTTCGAAAACGATATCGACTATGCGCTCATCAGCACTTCGACGCCGTTCGATAAGGCTTTGACTGCGTATCTGATGAGAAGAAAGAAGATGTTCTGAAAATTTTCGATCCAGGCTTGTCAATTTGAGATCGCGGAACCTCAAGTTTATTCGGGAGAAATTGTGGAAACGATAATATTGTCAGTCATTGTCCTGCTGTTCATCGGAGTGATTCTCACTTTCATACAATTCAAAAATCTGTCGACGAAGCAGCAATCATCGTCTGAACAGGTGATGCAGTTGTTCGCCATGTTCAAATCGGATGTTGAGTCTGCAATCAAATCGGTATCCGATACGACCCGCTCCAGCAATGAAGCGATGGCAAGCACGCTTCAACTTGTTACGAACACTCTGTCCAGGGGAATGCAGGAAAATCGAGCCGGGACAAATTCTCAGGTTGACCAGCTTGCGAACCAGGTGTCGCAGCTGGCGAACATCGTCGGCAAACAAGTTGAAAATCTCCGCGGATCGGTCGAAGAGCGTCTCACAAATATCGGTTCTCAATTGGGCGGGCAGCTTTCGGAAGCAAACAAATTATTCTCATCCCTGAAGCAGGATTTCGGTCAGTTGAAGGAATCGAGCGACAACATGCTCGAGATAGGGAAACAGATAAACCAGCTGCAGAATATCTTGAGCTCGCCGAAGCTTCGAGGAAACTTGGGCGAGGCGCTTCTCGAGGATTTGATAAAGCAAGTCATCCCGCAGGGATTTTACGAATTCCAATATGCATTCCGGGACGGCTCGAAAGTCGACGCGATTATAAGAACGTCCGAGAGAATTATTCCGATAGATTCGAAATTTCCGAAAGATGAGTTTGAGCGCTACGTCAATGCTGAAAACGAATCGGAGAAAAACGGTGCGCTGACGAAGTTCACTAAGGCGCTGAAAGATCAGATAGATGACATCTCTTCTAAGTATATCAAGCCGACCGAGAACACCTTCGATTTTGCGATAATGTTCATACCGTCCGAAAGCGTGTACTACGAACTATTGATGCAGGACAGCGATGCGAACAGTGCATATCGCTACGCGATGAAGAAGCACGTGATTCCGGCGTCGCCGAACAGCTTTTATGCATATATCCAGGCAATCGCAATCGGACTCAAGGGCATGCAGATCGAAAAGAATGCACAGTTGATCCGCGACCAGCTTGCACAGCTTGAGAATTCACTTGCGAAGTTCGACGATCATTTTGAGACTCTCGGGACGCATCTGAAAAATGCTGCTAACAAATACGGCGACTCCCATGAAGCGCTGGCGAGATTTCGAGAGCGGCTGCAGGGAATCGCGAAATCGGATGATGAGGTGAAGAAAATCGAATAATGTCGATAATTCTCACGAGAAATTTTGACGGCGAGGCGGCGGAAGATTTCACCGCTGAGGTCAAGCGTCGAAGCGTCGTCAGCTGCAAGAAGGGTTCTTTCGACTTTGTGTATGTCGTTCCGACCCGAAGGCGAGTGCGTGAATTGCAGAGGGAACTTGTCGGAGAGATCGTCTTCGGAAAACTGCCGGTCTATACACTCGAACTGTTCGCTCGGGAGCTTTTCTCGGAATTAGGCGCAGGAAGAAAAATGATATCGCCTTCGATGCAGGGGATGATCGTCGGCGAAATTCTCTCCAAGGATGATTTTAAATTTTTCAGGTACCTGTCATTTCGTCCCGGCGGCAGAAAGGGCGTCGCGCCGGCGGGCACGATCAAGAGGATCGTCGATCAAATCGACTATCTCAGGGAAAACGGAATCTCTCCCGACGATTACGGGAAAACGCTCGTTGCCGCGGAGGAATCGGAGAGCCGTAAGCTGGAAGAATTTCTGCGAATCTTCGAGGAGTATGAAAAACGGCTCGGCGACAAGCTGATCGACGGCGCGGGCTTGTTGTCGCTGGTGAACCATGAAATTGGAGGAGCGCCGGAGTTCATCGACCGGACTCTTCCGGGTCATCTCACTTTTTTTGTCGAAGGCTTCTACAACTTCAAGAAACCGGAGCTTGAGTTCTTCAAAATTATCTCATCCCGAAGCAATCTTTCGTTCCTTGTCAAACTTGATTGCGTATGCAACAATGAGAATCTTTTCAAGATGATGATGGGTACCGCCTCGGACCTGATGGCAAGAGGATTTGATACGATCGATCGGCAATCAGGCGCTCACTATCAGGAAAAACAAAATCTACGGGAGTATTTCGCACTGAATTTATTTGCAGAAAGATCTTCGGAAGCGAAACGGAATCTTGAAGGAAAAATCTTCGTGACGGGCGTGCGCGATACGCTTCGCGAGGTGGAATACGTTGCCGAGAAGATCAAAAAGATAATCAAGAACAATCCGCATCAGAAACTGTACAGGGTTTGTGTGGCGTCATACCTTCCGCAAGACTACTCCCAGATTATCAGAGAGGTTTTTGCTAAATACCGGATTCCTGCGAACGTTACCGACAGGTTCACACTCGTAAGCAACAGCGTGGTGAACGCCGTCCTGTCGTTCATCGATGTGAGGTTGGCGGATTACGAGCGCGGCGCATTGCTTCGCGCGATAACGAATCGGTTCATCGTTCTCAGCGACGACCTCACGCCGAGTGCAGCGGGAAGCATCCTTTACAATGCCGCGGCGCTCTGCAAGTTTGAACGAGGGCTGAAAAGTTTTAGAGAAGCGATTGCGCGCCGCCTTGAACTTCTCAGCAAATTCAGTCCCGAGGAACTCGATGAAGATGAGATAAAAATTCGCCGGGATGCCGAGCTGTTGAACAACGCTCAGTCGATTTTAGATCGCGTTGAGAGAGAGTTGACTCAGTTCAACCGGGAGATGCTGCCGTCCGAATTCCGCGGTGCGGTAAGGTCTTTGTTAAAGAAACTGAGAATCTATGAAAGCATCGCTAAGATGGATGTCGAAAATGTCGCTGTGGACATAGTTGAGCGCGACGCGAGAGCCATCTCTGCATTTCTCGATGTCGTCGATGAGATCGTAGATATAGAGATGGAGAAAGGAAATCAGCGAACCGAGCTGGACATCTGGATGGAGAAGCTCCGTTCGGCGCTGTCGCTGGCCCGGTACAATGTCCGCCAGAAATATGGCTACGGAGTGTATGTAACTTCGCTGGAAGAAATTCGGGGGCTTGAATTCGACTACATGTTCATCGTCGGACTTAACGAAGGCGAGCTTCCGAGAAAATACAGCCCGGAGATTTTTCTTCCGCTCAGTTCACAGAGAGAAAACCGTGAGATGCAGCCGTATCTTCAAAGACATCTTTTTTATCAAGCCGTCAGCTCGTTCGAAAAAGAATTGTATCTGGTCCACGCCCTGAGAACGGATGACATAAGACTCGTCAGATCGTCGTTTATAGAAGCCGTGCTGGAGATAGCGGATTGTACCAGCATCGATGACACTAATAGCGAAGATCACGCGGCAAGCGTTTACAATATTCAGCAGGCAATCGAAGCGCCTCCAGACATTCTGGAGACCATCCGGTCGGAGAATGCAAGTTTTCTCCCGAGGAATTTGGAGCGGTGCAAAAACGCGGATACACCGAGATACAGAAACGATAGAGATAGCGAATTCAACGGTAGAATAGCCGGGAAGAATTCAATCGGACTTCTGTCCGGAATGTTTGCCGAAAGGATTTTCTCCTCCGCGCAATTGGAATCCCTTGCGCGTTGCGGCTTTCAATATTTTGCGCGTCGTGTATTAGAGATTGCGGAGGTGCCGGAGATAGAAACGTCGCTCAGCGCGCTCGAGAGAGGCGCGGTTCTTCATAAAATTTTATTTCGATTCTACAACGAATTATCGAAGAGAGACAGGCTGGATAATGCGAAAGATGAGCTGCGGTTGCTGCTTGAAATCGGTGCGCACACATTGGACGAGCTTGGGATCAAACATGACTTGTTCGAAGTCGAACGGGAGATAATGCTCGGGACTCCCGGGGTGAAAGGCACTTTGGAACTTTTCTTGGAGAAAGTGCAGTCGAAACTTTCGGGATATGGTTTTCGTCCGGGAATCTTTGAATTGGGCTTCGGCATGTCCGGAATGACTCCCTCGGGAAAGACTGGGAGAAGTGAGATCGCGCCCGTAAAAATCGGCGATGCTTTTCTCCGCGGAAAAATCGACCGTGTCGATATACGAACGGATCCGTCCGGCGCGAATGAACTCACAATTTTTGATTATAAAACTTCAGTAGAGATTCCTACGCACAAGGATGTCGTCAGAGATAAAATATCGCCTCAGCTGGTTCTGTACTTGAGCGCCTTGAATCAATTGATAGGTGAAAACAGGCTGATCGGAATTGAGCCCACCGGAAGGGCCAGTGCCGCCGGAGCCGCGTTCATATCGATAAATCGCGACAGGCTGATGAGCGCCGATGATGGAAAAGATCTGATAGAGTTCATCGTGCAGGCGGACAATTCCGGACTGAGATATAACAAGACATTCGGCGGCGAGCGAAAACTGAAAACCACCGAAACATATCCTGAATCTATGGAGGAACTCTCTGAGGAGACAAAGTCTTTTTTCAACGCGAGGATTTCCGAAGCGGCCGAGGGCCGGTTTAACTTAACCGATTTTTCCTATGAGCGTGTCTGTAAATTTTGTTCATACTCCGAAGCTTGCCGAATCGCTCTGAGAGGTGCGGGAGCCGAGGAATCAATCTAGTTGTACTGCGACTATTTCTTCGGAATTTCTCACGTAAATCAGTTTTTCACCAATACTGAAATAAAATTCTGCGAGCGGCATGTAAACTTTTCTATCGGTGATGTCTTCAAAGACAATTTTCCCCGCGGAATCGGCGACGATCAAGTGAGCATCGTATGTTGTGACACCTTCCGTGTCCTTTCCTGACGGCACATGAAAACCTATGACTTTCTTCCGTCCGGATCTCAGGATCATTGGCAGGGCGGCATCACCGGGAATTTTTTTTTGCAGTATTTGCTCATCCAGGTTTTCCAACGCATCCTCAAACGGTTCCGGAAACTTGAGATCTTCGGAGGAGACGAAATTTCCGTCGACTGTCTCTTCTTGAGAAACTTCCCGCACAATCCCGCTTCTGAAGTCCAATCCGATTGTTGTCTCGGATGAATACGATTTTTTTACGCAGTAGATCGTGTCACCGGCGGCATTCGCAAATGAGACTTCATAGTTTTTCCACAGCAGCTCTCCAGTACGGAGGTCGAGCGCAAAAATTCTGCCGGAGGTCGGCATGTCGGGTCTGGAAAACTGCTGCAGAAGAACGACATCTCTGTAAATCAGATTCAGGGTGACCCACCACTTTTCCTCGATCTGGTCATTTTTCCAGAGGAGTAAGCCCGAGCGTATATCTATTCCAACAAACTCCGCCGTTTTTTTATCGATATCGCGCATCTCGGTCACTAGTATTTCATTTCCGGCGAGGAGCCGCCAGATCTTTTTTCCACCTTCGCTCCCCTTTTTGGGGAAAGTCCAGAGAGGCCTTGATTTTTTTTCGAAAAATTTCACGAGGAAAAGATAATAAGTAAGGAAGGAATTAGCACGAAAAAAAAGAGCCGTTGCTTCACAGGCAACGGCCTAATATAATAATTTACGACATTGACAACTTCATGCGAATTAAATTCTTAACCATTCACGATACCAGATGAGAATCCACTATCTTCAACACGTTCCGTTCGAAGACCTTGCAAACATATGGATGTGGGCGAACGAAAAGGGGCACTCGGTGACTTCCACTAAATTATACCTCGATGAAAAAATGCCCCCGGTGAATTCTTTCGACTGGCTTATAGTGGTGGGAGGTCCGATGAATATTTACGAGGAAGAAGATTATCCATGGCTTCTCAGGGAAAAGAAGTTTATCCGGGAGACAATCGAGTCAGGCAATTTTGTTCTCGGAATCTGTCTTGGCGCGCAGCTGATTGCCGATGTGCTCGGTGGAAAAGTCAGGAGGAACAGCTACAAAGAAATTGGATGGTTCAAAGTGAAGAAAATCGAAGAAGGTTCCGGTTATCTCGAATCATTCCCGGATGAATTCGTCGCTTTTCATTGGCATGGAGACACGTTTGAGATTCCACCGGGGGCGACGCAATTGGCCGCAAGCGAAGGATGTGAGAATCAGGCTTTCGAGTACGGCGCGAGTGGATCACCTAAAGACAGAAATGTTCTTGCGCTGCAATTCCATCTTGAATCTTCCGAGGCGAGCATACAGCGTCTCATAGACAACTGTGCAGATGACATGGCCGCCGGCAAATATGTTCAAACGCAGGATGAAATTTTTTCGCAGAAGGTTTATCTTCCAGAGATAAGAGACCATATGGAGTCGCTTTTGAACGAAATTGGAAAGAGACTTGTTGGTAAACAACGGATCCGCAAAGACCTTCGCTGAAAACGCAAATAGATCACGGATGATGTCGATACGACAGAATCGCCCCGGTTGTCCGGAAGGCATATCTTTCTAAAATGCGCAATGTAATTTTCATACTTATTTTCTCTGCAATCTTTTCCGTCTACGGCCTCGCGAACTATTATATTTACCTGCGAGGTTTTCAAGCGTTTCGACCGGCCGGAATTCTCCACACTGTCTACACGGTCACGTTTATTTTTCTCGCGATCTCGTTCATCGTTTCGGTTTTTCTGGAGCGCGCAGATGTCATAACCATCGGCCGGCCTCTGAACTGGACCGGCTCCTTCTGGCTGGCGGCCTTTGTCTACCTGCTCCTCATAACCGCTGCCATCGATTTACTGCGATTGGTGAACCATGTCGTCCCATTTTTTCCGGCGTTCATTAATTCAAATCCGGGCAAGGCTGCCAGGTTCGCAGCGTTAGACGCGATTCTCATAACCGGGATACTTGTCTTGTTCGGTTTCATCAATGCGCATCTCGTCAGAGTCAGAACTTTTGATATTTCGGTAGCGAAGGATGCCGGCCACAGGAGAGCGCTGAATATTGTAATGGCATCGGACATCCATCTCAGCTCCATCATCGGCCGTAGCCGCATTGAGTCCATCGTGGGAAAAATAAATTCGCTATCACCCGATCTTGTGCTCCTGCCCGGCGACATCTTAGACGGCGATCTAAATCCCGTCATCGATCAGAACCTCGGCGAATCGCTTCGCAAAATAAAAGCTCCGCTCGGTGTGTATGCCGTCACCGGCAATCATGAGTACTATGGAGGCATAGAGAGAGCTTGCGAGTATATCACCGAGCATGGCGTGAAGATGCTGAGAGATTCCGCGGTTTTCGTAGATAATAGCTTCTACGTTGTAGGACGCGACGACAGGGAAGTACGAAAAAGGAAGAGCCTTGCCGAGCTCATGGGAAAAGTTGACAGAAAGTTTCCCGTAATTCTTATGGATCATCAGCCTTTTAACCTTGACAATGCAGAGGCAAACGGGATCGATCTCCAGCTTTCTGGACATACTCACCACGGCCAGATGTGGCCTTTCAATTATGTCACGGATATGGTTTATGAATTGTCCTACGGCTATCTGGTAAAAGGATCTACCCACATCTACGTATCTTCAGGAGTTGGGACTTGGGGACCGCCGATACGGGTGGCCGCTGACCCTGAAATTGTAAATATCCGGATGAAATTTATCAAACGATAGATTGCTCCAAGTTTTCCAAATCGCCCTCGGGAACAGAGCGACGTTCTAAAGTACCCGTAAAATGTTCCGAGGAAAAGATTGGGAAATAAGATGATTGTCCCGATACTGTGCCGGGAAGTGCAAAATTATTCGCGCCTCAATTTCGTTGCAAAAAGCCATGGGCATAAAGGACTTTAACAAAAAATTTTTGAGCAAACGATCTTCGCAATCCGAAGATTTATACCATACTCTCTTTGAGCAAGCCGCCGATGGAATTTTCGTTTCTGATGAAAAAGGCCGTTACGTCGAAGTCAACCAGCGTTCATGCGAGATGCTTGGTTACTCACGTGAAGAGATCTTGCAGCGCTGTACTGACGACTTTACGCTCGAGGAGGAACGAAGGCAAAGCCCGGTAAAATTGGACGACCTGCTCGTTGGCCAGAAAATCGCTTTCGAAAGAAATCTGATTTGTAAAGGAGACAGGTTGCTGCCTGTTGAGATCAATGTACGAAAACTCTCAAATGGCAACCATCTTGCAATTATCCGCGACATCACGGAAAGAAAGCAGGCTGAACTTGCCATAACTCAGGTACTCGAATGGCAGGAGGCGATATTTGAGGGATCGCGTGATGCTGTTTTCATATCCAATTTACAATCTCAATTTATCGCCGTGAATAAGGCGGCGTGCGAGCTGACCGGATACACGACAGAAGAACTCCTCGCGATGAGCATCCCCGATCTTCATGATGGAGCGGACCTGAAAGCATACAATGAGTTTCATGAAAGGATAATGGCTGGCGAAGCCGCATCTACCGAGGCGAAGATCAGGCGGAAAGATGGCACAAAGGTCGATACGGAATTCAGCAACAACAGGGTGTCCATCGCTGGAATTATTTTCATGCACACTGTAGCGAGAGATATTACCGAACGTAAAAAGGCGGAAGGAACTTTGAGAAAAGAGGAGGAGAAGAGACTTCAGTTGGAGCGACAGCTCATTCAGTCGCAGAAGTTTGAAGAACTTGGGGCTCTTGCGAGCGGAATTGCCCACGACTTCAACAATATCTTAAACGTCATAATGGGGCATTCATCTCTTCTTAAGGACCACATTTCAGAGCCTGACAGAATCGCCCGAAGCATCGAGGCAATCGAGAAGGCTTCGGAGAGGGGAGCATCGGTTGTAAAACAATTGCTGACGCTAGCGCGCAAGAACGAGACTGTTTTCGAATCGATACGTGTGAACGACGTCGTCGCCGAGATTTGCAGGTTACTGCAGGAGACGCTGCCAAAACGTATCGTGGTATCGACGAACCTCCAGCGTGACCTGCCGAGCATCACCGCGGATGCAAACCAACTTCACCAGATTTTCATGAACCTTTGTGTCAATGCCAGAGATGCGATGCCGCGCGGAGGCACGATCACTATTTCAACTTCGACGATCCCCAGCGAGAAGATTGATTCAAAGTTTCCAAGGGCCGGGGAGAAGGAATATCTCATGGTTCAGGTGTCGGACACCGGCATCGGAATGAGCGAAGAAATCAAACGTAGAATCTTTGAGCCTTTCTTTACTACTAAGGCTCCAGGAAAGGGCACTGGCTTGGGCCTGGCTCTCGTTTATTCGATTATAGAAAATCATCACGGGATGATCGAAGTTGAGAGTGAACCGGGCAGAGGAACTACGTTCAGCATTTATTTCCCGGTCGATGAAAGGAAAGACGCCACCAGCCAGGGCGGAAGTCCAAGCCTTGCAGAAATAACCGGCGGCAACGAAACCATATTGGTAATTGAAGACGAAGAAATGCTCAGGGATTTATTGAATACAATCTTGATTGCCAAAGGCTATTCGGTGTTAACGGCATCGGATGGTGAAGAAGGTGTGGCTGTCTTTAAGAAATATAAGGGCGAAATTTCCACCGTCATAACAGATCTGGGTTTGCCGAAACTTTCAGGCGACGACGTCGTCAAGCAGATTAAGTCAGTTAACCCCAACTCGAAGATCATTCTTTCCAGCGGATTCTTGGATGAAGGATCCAAAGCAGAGTTGCTCCAGGCTGGCGCAAAATGTTTCATACTGAAACCTTATAAGCCCGCGGAAGTTCTCCAGACTGTCAGAAGAGTGATCGATGCGAAAGAATGAACTGCGATTTTTCGTGGAGACGTCGATGAGTGTGAACACTACACTTATGGACGAGCCGTTTATTGTTGCAGCAGCTTGAACCTGTAGAACTCTCCCTTTGAGTTCATCAGGTCCTCGTGAGTTCCTGATTCCACCACGCTTCCATTTTTCATGACCATGATTCGGTCCGCATTTCTTATGGTTGAGAGACGGTGTGCCACGATAAACGTCGTGCGTCCTGTGACGAGCCTTAGTAATGCCTCCTGGATTTGCGACTCGGATGCCACGTCCAGAGAAGAAGTCGCCTCGTCAAGTACGATCACCTTTGGATTTCGTATGATCGCCCGGGCAATCGCGATCCGCTGGCGCTGTCCGCCCGACAGCCGCGTTCCCAGCTCGCCGAGTGTTGTATCAAGTGTGTGAGGTAATTTCGAGACAAATTCCGCGGCGTTTGCCATCTCCAAAATTTCCCACAACCTCTTGTCGTCGATCTTGTCCAAACCGTACAGGATGTTTTCGCGCACCGTTCCACTGAAGAGAAGCGTCGTCTGCGGCACGACTGCCAAGAACCTGCGGTATGTTCGTAAATCCAATGCCTGCATGTCTATGCCGTCGAGCAATATGCGTCCTTGAGTCGGGCGCCGGAACCCGATGACAAGATTCATCAACGTGGATTTTCCCGATCCCGATTCGCCTACAAATGCAACGGATTCTCCGGGTTGTACATAAAGATCGATATCGCTCACCGCCGGCCTTTGAGCTTTGTTGTCCGGCGAGAACGGATCTATCGGGTATGTGTAACTAACGTGGTCGAAAACAAAATATCCGTTTACGGAATCGACTTTTCGCTTTCCTTCATTATGTTCGATGTCGGGAGATTCGAGAATCTCCGCGATGGACCGAATCGATTCAAAACCGCGGGCGAGATCGGGATATGAGTTAAGAATCAAATTTACGGCGCCGACGATCATCGCAAAATAGCTCTGGAACAAAACGACATCGCCGATACTGATCATTTTCCTGTAGGCGAGAATCGACGTGAACATGAGGCAAATCAGCATGATGACCTGGAACGATGTCCATGAGCTTGCACCGAACAAGGCACCGACGACTTCAAGGCGGATGCCCCTCGTTTTTAGTCTCTCGAGACGCGAACGGATTTTTGTAACTTCAGCTTCCTCGACGCCGTGCGCACGTGTAACCGGGATCATTTGTATCATCTCGACGACGTTTGCCGAAAGTGATTCGATCTCGCTCCGGTATTCTTTGTTACGAGCGGTCATCCTCTTTGAAAAAACAAATACGAGACTGGACGATATCGGAATGGAAACCAGATAAAATACTGCAACGAGCGGCTGCCTCAGTATCGTCACCGAAAATGCGACGATGATGGTCAGGATCGCGGGCATCACCGAATTCATGATGTTACGGGAAAGGATTTCGAGAGTCTCGACATCGCGGAGAACTTTCGTCTGAAGTCTTCCCGATTGAAAATTATCGTGAAATGAAATTGACAGCTCCTGAAGCCGCCTGACGATCGCAGACCTCAAGTTCATCTGCATCGTGTTGAGCGCTCCGCTGAAGACTCTCACGTAAAGCGTGTGTGTCGGTATGTTCTGGATGATGATCGCAAAAAAAATTATGCCGACAGTCCACAGATCATGGATTGGATACTTCGCCGTATCGGTGATAATGTTTATCATCTGGGCAATAATTACCGGCAGGATCCAGACGGGGGAATGTTTTATCGCGAAGAGAATAATAGAGGCAACGAGCTTGAGGTTTTGTCCTTTATAAATGCGGAGGAGATTTTTCAGGGGGCGCTTGCTGCGGAAATCAAATTCCGGCTGAGAGTAATTCCCTTCGGAGACTTTTATTTTCAACATCTTCAGGTTTAGTGAAAGTTCGATGCGATTTGCATGACAAAATTGTCTCAATTTCAGGAAAGAAACAACCGAAGGCAAGAGAAATTTGATAATCTGATTCGGGAAACTTACTTTCTATGAAGAATGTGATCGTTGCCATCTCTGCTCAGCATCGTGTTGGCGACGTTCACTCGACCACGAAAAAATCAAATCACGGTTCAACTGTAAAGGATCGCAATGCAATATCGTGAGTTAGGCAGGACGGGATGGAAAGTATCTGCCGTCAGCTTTGGTGCCTGGGCGATCGGCGGCACCTGGGGCACGGTCGATGACAAGGAATCTTTATCGGCACTTCGCCGGGCTCTCGATCTCGGTGTAAACTTTTTTGACACGGCAGATGTCTATGGCGATGGACGCAGTGAGCGATTGATTGCAAAGCTTCGGAAGGAGCGCGGCGAAAAATTTCATGTCGCGACGAAGGCGGGTCGCAGGCTCGATCCTCACACCGCGAGCGGGTACAATAAACAAAATCTCACTGCTTTTGTGGAGCGCAGTCTGAAAAACCTGGAGATGGAAGCTCTCGACCTGCTTCAGCTTCATTGCCCGCCGACAGAAGTCTATTACATGCCTGAGGTCTTTGGTGTCCTCGACGATTTAGCGAAAGCCGGAAAGCTCCGCTACTACGGCGTAAGCGTGGAGAAAGTGGAAGAGGCGTTGAAGGCGATCGAATATCCGAATGTCCAGACGATACAGATTATTTTTAATATTTTTCGACAGCGGCCCGCTGAACTTTTCTTCAAGGAAGCCGGGCGAAAGCGCGTCGGTATCCTCGCGAGAGTGCCGCTCTCATCAGGGCTGTTGACGGGAAAATTGAACAGCATGAGCAAGTTCGCTTCCGACGATCATCGAAACTTCAACCGCCACGGTGAAGCTTTTGACCGCGGCGAAACATTTTCCGGGATAGATTACAAAGTCGGCCTGCAGGCAGTCGATGAATTACGCTCACTTGTGCCGCAGGGACAAACCATGGCGCAGATGGCGCTGAGATGGATTCTGATGTTCCCTGCAGTTACGTGTGCGATTCCCGGTGCAAAGCGCGCAGAGCAGGTTGAAGAAAATGTTAAAGCTGCCGACCTCGCACCGCTGTCGGATGCTACGATGAAGAAGATAAATGAAACATACGATACGCACATTCGTAAGCTTGTTCATAATTACTGGTAAGTTAATACCGGGCCGGGTTTAGAGAACATTTCAAAGTAATAATGCTTCAAAGACAATGGACTGCAAATGGACACCCGATTCCGCAGCACAAAGCCGCTGCACTTCTCGATCCCTATATCGTTACTGATAATCGCCTCCGGTATCTACGGTATATTTTTTAAGAGCGCGTATTCGCAAGAAACTCATTTGATGGCTGTTCAGGGGGTCGCGCAAGATTTGGCGAACCTCATCCTGGCTGTACCATCATTGATGGCCGGTGCATTTCTGATCCGCAGAGGATCGATACGCGGGATATTTATCTGGCTGGGAGCGGCGTTATACGTCTTTTATACCTTCGTCGTCTATTGTTTCGCAGTCCACTTCAATTCTTTCTTCCTGGTGTACTGTGCGGTGCTCGGCCTGACTTTTTATTCAATAATTTCATTATTGCTTTCGGTGGATTTATCCGCGATCAAGAATTCGTTCGCCGAAAATAAGTCAAATAATGTCTCAGTGTACTTTTTGATTGTGATCTCCGTTCTTTTCTTCCTGATCTGGATGAAAGCAATTATTCCCGCGCTGGCATCCGGTGAGCCGCCGCAGGAATTGAGAGAGGACGGATTATTAACCAATCCTGTCCATGTTTTGGATTTGTCGTTTTTCCTTCCAGGCATTTTCACGTCTGGAATTCTGCTTAAGAAGAAAAAGCCTCTGGGTTATTTGTTCGCACCTTCATTAATAACTTTTTCTACGATGATGTTGTTAACAATCTGCGCGTTGATTATTGGAATGAAGGTCGGCGGCATGGCTTCAGATATAACCATGCTGATTATTCTCATGGTTGTTGTGTTGATAAGTTGTCTCGTTCTCATCAATTTGATGAGAACCATTAAGAAATATTCTTGAAATCGTTAGGTGAATAATAAGGAGAATAAATATTTATGAGCATCGCGAAAGAACTCAGCACAGAATTGAATCAGCAAGCGGCGAACACGAAAAAACTTCTGGAAAGAATACCCAGTGATAAGTTAACATGGAAACCGCATGAAAAATCGACGGCGATCGGGAGGCTCGGCATGCACATCGCCGAACTTCCGAATTCGATAGTGAGAGCGATAGAGACGGTGGACTATGATTTCGCCGCAAATCCTTTCAAGCCGGTGTTTCCAAATACGACGGCGGAGATAATGGATACCTTTGAGAAATCGCTGCGAAAGGCAACAGATCTTCTGGAGAAAACTCCGGACGATGAATTGCCGGTTATGTGGAAAGCGCTGCGGGCAGGACAGCTGGTTTGGCAAATGCCGAGAAGTGCGGTCATTCGCAATACCTTAAATCACATCATCCATCATCGCGGGCAGCTGACGGTTTTCCTTCGCTTGCTTGATGTGCCGATCCCGAATACATTCGGGCCGACTGCCGACGAAAGATGATTTTCGTAACTGAGATGAAGGAGCACAATAGATTCCTTCGTGGCTTTATCTATGACAATTAGATTCCGTTCATGGCCCGCACCATCGACTTTCGGGATCTTGATTCTGCCCGTGGCCATCTATGTCGGCTTTACTTCGACGCCGCTTCCGTATTTGCTGAGCAAAGCCGGAGTTTCGGTTTACCAGATCGGCACACTCGGCTCGCTTCTCCAGCTCCCGAACATATTCGTTTTTCTCTGGGCGCCGCTCGTCGATGCGAAACTTCGACGCCAAACATGGCTGGTACTGTCGGCGGCTGCAACTGCGTTGTGCCTGTGGATAGCTCAGCCGTTCGTCGGTGCATCGCAACTTTATGTCTTAACCGTGCTCCTGTTGGTTGCTGGCATAACTGTATCTCTCGTGCTTGCCGCTTCCGGTGGACTCATGGTCACTGCGCTGTCTTCAGGTAAGCAACCGAAGGCAGCTGCGTGGAATCAAGCGGGGTACCTTGCGGGCGGTGCGCTGGGGGGCGCACTTGTTCTGTGGCTTGTAACCCGGCTATCAATTTTCCTTACCGGGTTCATACTCGCTCTCATCCTTTTCCTTCCTGCACTGATCGCATTCACATTTCCCGAGAAAAAGCCGGAAGTTTCCCACTGGTTCAAGGGGCGCCTCTCGGCAATCGGACGAGAGGTCGGTGGAGTTTTTAAGTCGCCGCTGCGAAGATGGAGCACCATCCTCCTCATGGCTCCGGCTTGCACTGGCGCTGCACAGCTTCTCCTCCCGGCGATTGCATCACACTATGGAGTGGGAGCGTCCGGTGTCATCTGGATAAATGGTCTCGGCGGTGGAGTTGCTCTCGGCTTAGGTTCGCTGTGCGGTGCTCTGGTTCCGGCGAGCTGGGACAATCGTGTAGTATATGTGGGCGCGGGTCTTCTGAACGCATTTGCCGCCATCGTACTCGTAGCCGTGGATAGCGCAACAGGATACCTCGTGGGCACAATTCTCTATCTGGTTACGCAGGGTCTGTGCTGGGCAAGGTTCACCGCACTTATCGTTGAAATTGTTGGGCCTGATACCAAAGATGCAAGTACGCTATATAGTGCCCTATCGGCAGCGGGAAGCATTCCGCTTGCATACATGACATGGCTCGACGGGTTTGGATATTCAAAGTTAGGCGCACACGGGCTTCTTTGGACGGATGCTGTAGGAAACCTGATTGTGTTTGGAGTGGTTGTTGCGGTTTTTATCTCTGGACGCCTAAAGTTTAGGCATACTTCAGAATTGGTTGCTTCCAACGAAGAACAGAGCCTGCATTCAAGGTAACAATTCGTCACCCTGAAGCGTAACATAGGTACCGGAACTGTTGCATCTGAGTCTAGGTTGATTAGTTGACAATAAAATACAGTACTTCTTTTGAACGCCGACACCAAAATTCTTTATAACTCAAAGTTTTACAGCATAACCGATTTCCATTGTAAGTCTAAGGCCGGTGAAAATTCCGGAGTTGAGTACCAGACCGATTTCTCGCTGAGCTTCACGCGGAGAGGGAACTTCATCTACAATGTATTCCGAAATTCTCTGGACGCTCACAGCGGAAGGATACTCTTGAATAAACCCGATCACGAGCACACGGTCAGTCATATGTACCATGTTCCGGATGAATGCACATGTTTTGCATTCCGGCCACAGTTTTACGAATCGGTAAAAGAGCGTCACCGGCGTCTTGTGAATCGGTTCTTCACAAACAACGATGTCCATTCTATTCTCATAAAATCGGATGCCGCGTTGGACTTTCTTCATAACAAGGTTCTGCGTCTCTTGAAAGACAAGCGCTGCTCAGGCTTGTTGATAGATTCAATCGTTTATGAAATTGTCAACTTGACGCTCGCGAAACTGGCGGGTGAAGAGCTCGTGAAAGGTATTCCCGCGTCGCTGAAAAAATACCACCTGCAAACCGTGGAGCGAGCGAAGGAATATATAAACGAGAATTACGCCCGCGACCTGTCGCTCGATGAAATTGCAGAAAACTCTTATGTCAGTCCGTTTCATTTCAGCAGAATTTTCAAGACGTTCACCTCGTACTCGCCTCACCGGTATCTCGTCGACACGCGCCTCAAGAATGCGGAAAACCTTATCAAAAATTCTGACCGATCGATAACCGACATTTGTTTTTCATCCGGCTTCGAAAGCCTCGAACATTTCTCCGCTTCATTCAAGAACAAATATCGAATTTCCCCGTCACAGTTCAGAGCGAAAAACAGTTAACTCAAAAAAGCAAGATTTCTAAAGTCTTACTATAATTCCACTGCTAAATTTATGCGTGAGAATTCACCATAAACAAATCGACATGGAGGAGAAATCATGAAAGAGAAAGAACTCGTATCCAGAGCAAACAATTTCTTTAGCGGCGATGCTTCGTACGGGGATCCCGCGATAAAAATCTTGGAAGGAATCACATCCGATTCGGCAATAAGGAGACCAGACAAAAACAGCCATAATGCCGCAGAATTGCTGGCGCACATTGTCGGATGGGAAGACGTCTATTTGAAAAGATTTCAGGGAGACCCGAAAGCCACGATAGATCAGAACCTATCGTTCGATTGGAAGAGGATCGACAAAAACGAGAAGAGCGCGTGGAAAAGCTTAGTGTCGGCATTCGAGAAGAACCACAGACAATTGGTTTCCTGTCTCGAGCAGGAGAAATCCGATATGGCGGCGAAAGAAAAACTGTTAAACAACATCATGGAACACGACATTTACCATCTCGGACAAATCGCACTGATAAAGAAACTGGCCGGTTAAACCGGCTTTTCCTTCAAAGAAGAGACTATGCGAGCTCGGCTCCTTTTTCAAGAAGGAGCTCGCGGAGCACCGAGCGGTGGCAGTGAGTTTCGTTCTCGCAATAGCAGCCGACCGAGAAGTTGGCATGATGAGAGAGTGCAGCGAGGAGCTCAAGCATGTGTGTATTTTCAGGAGTGGCCATTTCCGACTTGTACTTTCTGACGAATGCAGCCCATTGCGATGGTGTTTCCGCTCCCCGCGCGAGCTTCACGGTTTCAGCGCTCGGGGCGAGGTTGGGAAACCACACGTCGTACCAGTTCTCCGACGCAAACTTCTCCTTTGGTACGCCACGCGGCGGACGACGGACAGTTCCGATGCGTAAACCTTCGCCTTTTCTTCTGGGACTACCGAGTCTGACAATACGTATAGACATAACTTGCTCCTTTGCGTAATATATCGGTACGTTCTTGAAGAAGCAATCTTCGCTGTAAATGGGTTTTCAAACATACTTGTCAATTTTTCGGTTGCAGGCAGGTGAAAAAGAATATTAGATTTACTGTATGAATACAAAAGGCGAAACGACACTTTGGGATGAAGACATAATGTACGAAGCGTTTATGAAAAGAGACGCCTCGTATGAAGGAATTTTTTTCGTCGCGGTCAGGACAACCGGCATCTTCTGCCGGCCTACTTGCCGGGCCCGGCGAGCAAAGCGTGAACATATCGAGTTCTACCAAACGGCCAAAGACGCCCTTCTCAACGGTTACCGTCCGTGTAAAGTATGCAGGCCGCTCGAGCTTCTCGGTTCCACACCGGACTTCATACAGAAACTGATCGACCGGGTCGCCGCAGATCCTTCGAAGAAGATTACCGACTATGATCTCGTCAAGATGAAGATCGAGCCGAGCAAAGTTCGCCGTTGGTTCAAGACAAATCATGGACTGACTTTCCAGGGATACCAGCGAATGCTGAGGATAAACAGCGCACTTCACCAAATCAAGAATGGGGAAAGCGTAACGGAAGCCGCGTTTGAAAATGGCTATGATTCTCTGAGCGGTTTTTCGGAAGCGTTTAGGAAGATCGTTGGTACCAACCCCAACGGTGCGAAGTACGCCAACGTGATAAACATTCACCGGTTTGTAACTCCGCTCGGGCCAATGATAGCTGGCGCGACGGAGGAAGGAATCTGCCTTCTCGAGTTTACCGAAAGACGCATGCTTGAATCTGAGTTTGGTGATCTGAGACGCAAGCTGAAAGCGAATTTCGTGTACGGAATCAACGAGCACATTTCCAATCTCGAGACGCAAATGCGAGAATACTTCGAGGGCAAACGTAAGACGTTCGACGTTCCGCTTGTGACTCCGGGCAGCGAATTTCAAAAATCGGTATGGCAGCAGCTCACGACGATTCCGTACGGGCACACGAGATCGTATGAAGAGCAGGCGATCGCAATCAACAATCTCAAAGCGCTCAGAGCAGTGGCTAGCGCAAACGGTTTCAATCGAATCGCGATTGTCATACCATGTCATCGCGTGATCGGGAAAAACGGCAGCCTTACAGGATATGGAGGCGGACTCTGGAGAAAGAAGTGGCTTCTCGATTTCGAGAAGAGCAACGCTAAGAATTAGAAAGCACTTCCCAGCGAGTCGCAAGAATAGATTTTTTTGAGGATTTGAAGGGGAATTATTTCAGCTGTACCATGGTGAGTTGATATCGGGAACAGCAGCCCATCTCTCGTTTGATTTTTCAAGTTGATAGATTTACTTTCTTTTTGAATTTATTCCGGTCAAAAAGTCTGCCCGGACTAGATTGAAACATCGTGCAATGCGTGGCAGGAAAGGAGGATCCTATGAAAAACATCTCAACTGTAATGTTCGCAATCTCCGCGTTTTCTATCAGATGGGTTTGACGTGGGGGATTCGATTTGGTTTTTCCGCAAGGCGCATTTAGATTTTTACATGAATCCGAAATTGTGCAAGGAAAAGAGGAAGATTGCGGTTGAATAAAGCGCTTGCTGCAGTATCATACCTTTTTCTCTTTACCTCTATTGCGTCGGCACAGATATTTTCCTCGCCGGCGGAGATGTATTCAAGCTACTTCAACGAAGTAAAGGCTGCGGAAGACCAGAGTTGGGATCTGTGGGATAGAGACATGTATGGTCCGATTCTCTTGGTCAATCCATCAACGAGGGAAGTTTACTCGAATTACCCCGACCTTGGCGGCGCTCTCACAAGCGATGGGGATGTCTATCATGGAATGCTTCCTGCCGAAATCAATACTGCCAATACCATGGTACACTGGAACGGCAGGGATTGGGCAATGGTGATGCTCCCTCTTCCTCGCTACAAGAAAGACCGCGTAGACCTAATGGCTCACGAGCTGTTCCATGTTGCGCAATCGTCGCTTGGCTTTCGAGGGTACAGCCCGGCGAACAGCCACCTCGACGACAAGAACGGAAGAATTCTCATGAGGCTGGAACTCGAAGCGCTGAGGAAGGCGTTGGAATCGACTTCAAGCTACGACATCAAAGAACATATCACCGATGCCATGATCTTCAGAGAGTACCGTTACACTTTGTTTCCTGAAGCGAAAACTACCGAGAACCTTCTCGAATTGAACGAAGGTCTGGCTGAGTATACGGGTTTCATGGTCAGCAATAGAACAAGAGAAGAGGCTATCTACCATTTTGAGACCGATATAAATTCCTTCGTTAGATTCCCCACTTTCGTGAGATCGTTTGCATATGAAACGATTCCTATATATGGATACCTACTTCAACAATCCGATAAGTTTTGGAATAAGAAAATAACACCCGGCACAAACCTGACGGACTTTTTCATAAGGGAATTCTGGTTGACTTTGCCGGCCGACATCCCGTCAGCGGAGCGTTCTATCGAGAATCAGTACGACGGAAAGGTTATCCGGGCGGAAGAGACCAACCGCGAGACCATACGAGAGGCGCAGGTCGAAAAGTACAGAAAGTCGTTCATCTATCAGCCTCATCTTGAAATTCATTTTGAAAATATGCGTCTCTCATTCGACCCGACGGACGTTATCCCGCTTGACGATAAAGGAAACGTTTACCCGGTTATTCGCGTGACCGACAATTGGGGAATTCTCGACGTGCACAGCGGAGCATTGATGAGTCAGAAATGGGATAAGATTACTACGAGCGCTCCTGCAAAGATCGACGGCAGAAATATAAGCGGTGATGGATGGACACTTCTGTTGAATGACCTGTACACCATAGTCGAAGACAGCGCGGGAAACTATCAGATAATAAAGAGATAGCAACCGCCCGCCGCGTCCACATGCTGTCTGGGTGGCCGGGCACTGGGACGGGCGGAATTGCGAATGGGTTTTCTTCGAAGGACGCTGGGAAGATGTGCGTTAATATCGCGTCTGAACCTTGCGAAAGTTTCCGTCCTTCGTGGGGTTCAAAGATTTGTTGAAGGGTCATCTGCACTCGGCCCGTAAGCAGAAGGGACCTTACCTCCGGCGAGGCGAATGTATACGGACATTTGTCCGCGGTGATGAATCATATCGAAAATCATTACCGTTATGAATTCATCTCCGGTCATTTTCTTTCTGGCAAACTCGACCGGTTTGTTCAGGTCATCGTTCGACATTTTCTCTAGGGTTGAGACAACACAGGAACTTTCATTTTCAAAGTCAGAAATGAGTGTCTGCAAATTTGAGGGCGCATAGTTCTGAAATACCGACCTGTCGACTTTTTGTCCGAAGACAACGGATTCGATCAAGTACATTGCAAACACAAACGTTGCCATGACCTGCTTTGCGTTTCGCGAGCGTTCATGGGGAGTGAAGAGTAACTTGTCTTCCGGAAATGCCCGCATAGCCTTGAGCGTCGTCGCAGATTCTTTTTTTATTATTTGCAGTAGGTCTTCTTTTGCAATCATATTTCACTCACAATATTCATGAATCTTGTTCGACAAGTTCTTTTATTTTCGTAAGCACCATTCACCATCCGGCGGCAGTTTCTTCACATCTCTTTTGACCGTTCTCCATGCTTGAGAAATCTCCCCGGGAAACGGAGAGTGTCGTACTACTCTTTTCCGGCAAAAGTGTGTATGTCACCGCCAAATAAATTAGACGGCACATCTTCCATGGCGCCGTTTGGATCAAACGTGGTGTATTGAAGAATCTTTCCGCGTTTTATCTTCTGAATGGATCCCTTCACGTAAACCTTACCATCCGATGCTCCCTTCCAGATCAGGGGCCTCCCATTTTCCCGTTCAGGAACCGCCTCGCAGTTGAGCATGTATTTCTTTGCTATTTCAGGACTAACCAGAGCATCCCATACCCTCGATACTGGTCCGTCGATGAATATGGAATTCTCGACTATCAACCCCTTTTTCATTCTTCTCTCCTCTATTTTCTCAAATCACCATCCTACAGAATATCTGACGAAGGAAGCGATTTGAATCCTTTAACTGAGAATTGTCAACCAGTTATGAGCAGATCTTTCAGCAAGCGCCCCGCTCGACGACGACCTCACAGGGCGATGCGGACATAACCTCAACGCTTCCCGCCATCGCGAACGGTTCCATGAACTTCTTGACCTGCTGCTCGTCCGGTGCTTCGATAATCAAGTATAACGTATGCTTGCCGTTGATAACCCCCTCGCCTTTTATTCTGACTCCGTAACTCTCGGCGTTCCGCGAAGAAAGATGTGATAATAACATACCGCCCATCTCTTTGCTGCGTGCAGGGCATGTTTCGCTTGAATGTTTATGTTGAACTACAAATAAAGCCATTATTTTGTTCCTTTTCTTTTTTCTTTGCTATCTAAACATCAAAATCGCAGAAATGATTTCCTCGTGATACGTTTGTATTGTCTATGCAGTGGGCAGATTCCATGGTACATTTCAACATTGACAATCGCTTCTCAGGATACTACATTGTCTGTGGATTGGAAGGTATGGAAGTGGGAAACAGATTTTTCAATTCGAAATTGAACGGACTAATCCTTGCCCTGCTAAGCTTCCGGATAGCATACGGTCAAGATCACACCTATCTCATTGGAATGGTCTCTGATAACGGGTCAAAGAGTCCTGTATCAAACGCTAATATTATAATTGTGGGGTCACAATTGGGTACAATCTCCGACAGCGCCGGACGATTTACTTTACGAGATCCACCAATAGGATGGCACGTTGTCAAAGTCTCGCACGTTGGCTATGTTGCAGGATATTACTTTGTAACAATCGAAGAAGAGAAAACGTTTTTTATCAACGCTGTGCTGAACCCAACTTCGATTTCCCTCCCAGAAGTAACCGTTACGGGCACTCATCAGTTTGACGAATTTTACAGGTTGTCATCAAGCGCAGATGTTACTGCAAAGGATATTAAGAAAGATGGCATTTTTGACTTCGAAGGTCTTTTCTTAAAGTATGCATATTTCATGACATTTCGCGATTATGCTCTTTTTGTAGACGGCATTCGAGAGGATCCGGAATTTCTCAAAACGATTAATGTTCGCGACGTCAAGGAAGTTTTTGTGTGGCGCAAGGCAATGGCTCCAATCGAGTTTAAGGAGAGACTCGGCACGACTTGGAATACTTTTGACTATGTTGTGCTTGTAAACACGAGATGAGGCAACTAATTTTCCTGGTGGAATATCTCATTGATCTGAAACAAATCTAACTCCGTGTTTTTTAAAGCCTGGCAGTGCCTATCGTGTTTTGATCTGCGATCAAGTAGTCGATTTCACTTTTTAGCTTCACCCCTATCCTATTCTTATCGGAACCGCTTGATGTTTCATCTCTGTTATACTTTTGCATCTAAATGTGGCTCGCTGCATCTAATCTGCACAGAGAGGAAACAGAAATGACGGAATACAGAAAAATAAAAAAGGTATTTAAGAGCAAGGCTGCACTTGAAGGCGCTGGTGTCCATTTGAAACGCGCTTTCGGTTTCAATGAAGTGAAGATGTTTGATCCGTTTTTGCTTCTCGACGATTTCAGGTCTAACAACCCTCAACAGTACATGAAAGGTTTTCCGTGGCACCCTCATCGCGGCATCGAGACCATCACTTATGTCTTGAAAGGAGATGTCGAGCATGGCGACAGCATGGGAAACAAAGGGATTATATCTTCCGGCGACATTCAATGGATGACCGCTGGGAGCGGAATCATTCACCAGGAAATGCCGAAGGGCAATAATAACGGTGAGATGTACGGCTTCCAGCTCTGGGCGAATTTACCGAAGAGCCACAAGATGATGGACCCGCGTTATCAAGAGGTCAAGAGCGACCAGTTCCCGACCCTCACCAGAGAAAACGGTACGAAGATAAAAGTTGTGGCAGGAGAAGTTGAAGGAGTGAAAGGACCCGTAACAGGCATAGTCATAACTCCGCAATATCTCGACGTGACCCTTCCGGCGAATTCTCATTTCGAGTTGCCGACGACGAAAGGCCACAAGGTACTCGCGTACGTCATCGATGGAAAAGGTTATTTTACGAAAGAGAATGACATGTTCTTATACGAACTCGACGGCGGTAACGGATCGAAATCGGAGAAGAACCAGATAATCGACAACGAGAGTCTCGTTCTCTTTGGCGATGGCGAGGCAGTTGAGGTTATGACTGCTGACGAGCAGGTGAGATTCCTGCTGTTTTCCGGTGAGCCGATCGGCGAACCTATAGCGTGGTACGGCCCCATAGTGATGAATCATGAAGGGGAGCTTCGTCAGGCATTCGAAGAGCTCGATAAAGGAACGTTCGTAAAGAAGCATCGATCGTGAAGTAAAGAAGCGTGCAAGGTGGACGCCGTCCGCAGTCTGATGTATTACAAATCATGAGCCGGAATGTTGCGGCAATATGGATTGCATCTCGTTGCGGATCTGATTTTGCGACCGTCTGAGGGTAAGACATTCAAAACGGGGTCAAAGGTGCGGGGCTCTGGAATTTCAAGTCCAGGATTAAACTAATTGCAGGCCGAGGCGTCCAATCGTTCGGATTTTCTTTATGCCTGAGACGTAATTGCGTACAAGGATTTCGACAGGGGCATTTGACGATTCGGATACTATCAACAACCTAAATTACGGAGAGTTATTGCTATGGATATTGCTTACAGAAAAACCTATTACTATGCTTTTTTGTTCGTAAATATTTTATGTTTCCATGGAATCTCCGGCGCCACACGGGCACGTCAGGGAAACATACATAGAGGTCAATCCAACTCCGGTTCTCATGTCGTCTACGTCTCGCCTGTGCCGGGTTCTGCCTATCTTACTCCGAGTACCAATATTATTATTCGCAGTGATGAGAGCATAGATGCGGCATCGCTTGCCGGTGACGGGTTATTCACGATCGTCGGGAGTCTTAGCGGCGATCATGCTGGAAACGCAGTACTTGCCAGCGATCGACGAACGATAATATTCAAACCCATTGTCCCATTCTCGCTGGGTGAAATCGTGAGCGTATCCATCGTGCGTCGGCTGCTGACGGCAGATGGAGATACGATATCGTTGAATCCGTTCTCTTTTAGGATTTCCGGGCGCAATCTGAATGCTGATAAGGCACTGATTGCGGAGATCGCAGCGGCGAATTCGGAGATTCCAGATGTGCATCCGGAGTCCCCGACAAACCAAACCAGCCGCACAATGAACGAACCACAATTGAAGAATGAGTTTGAAGGGCTGCCGGCTAATTTTCCTACTTTGAAGGTCACTCAATCGGACAACCCGAGTCCGGGATATATTTTTCTTTCAACGATCAGCAGCCCGATCAGCTCCGATTATGGCCATTACCTGATAATGGCAGATAATCAAGGGAGTCCCGTTTTCTACAAATACATGGGAAGTGACCAGGCATGGGATTTTACCATGCAGCCCACCGGCGTGTTGACTTATTCATACCCCTTCATCGATCCCACGCGTTACGTAATGAACACGTCCTTTCAGATTATTGACAGCTTCAAATGCGGCAACGGCTATATCGACGATGGCCACGAGATGAAAATCTTGCCTGATGGTAACGTGATTCTCCTTGCCGATGATTACGAGCAGATCGATATGAGCAAAATTGTGCCGGGTGGCGACACGAATGCAGTGGTGCTTGAAAACGTAATCCAGGAATTGGACAAAAACAAAAACGTCATATTCCAATGGCGGACTTTCGACCATTTCAATATCACGGACGGCATAGGTACAAGCCTGACTACCGCGAACGTCGATCCTTTTCACTGCAATGCGATTGAAATGGATCAGGATGGGAATATTCTTCTTTCATCCCGTTATCTCAGTGAAATAACAAAGATAGATATCGAGACGGGTGATATAATCTGGCGGCTCGGCGGAAAAAATAATCAATTTGACTTTGTCAACGATCCGATCGGATTTTCATACCAGCATGACATAAGGAGGCTTCCAAACGGCGACATAACATTGATGGATAACGGCAACAAGCACACGCCGACGCATTCGAGGGCCGTGGAATACAAGCTGGATGAAGTCAACAAGACGGCTACGTTGGCGTGGCAGTTTGAGCACAGCCCAAATGTCTATAACTCTTTCATGGGCGACGTGCAAAGGCTTGCGAACGGAAATACGTTGATCGGGTGGGGTGGCGCTCCAACTCCGACTATGACGGAAGTGAGGCCCGATGGAAGCATCGCACTTGAAATGACATTTCCCTTTGATTCCGCGTTGAGTTACCGGGCATATCGTTTCCCTTTCTTGTTTATCACATCACCAACGGTCAGCGACACACTCAGAGGGGGTGATGTTACAACTCTAAGGTGGAAATCGTCCGGCGTTGATACTGTCGATGTTGACTGCTCTACCGATGGGGGCAACTCATGGTCCGGCATAACTGTAAATTATCCGGCTGATGCAGATTCGATAGATTTTGCGGTGCCGGCATTGTCCGCAGGATCAGACATAAAATTCCGAGTTATCCAGTCCGGCGCAACAAATAGAGGCGTAACATTTTTGAGCGATGCCGTTTCAATAGTAGGCGTTGAAAGCGTTCCGCCATCCGGTGGTCCTTACACATTTTCTCTATCGAATAATTACCCCAACCCGTTCAATCCCTCAACGACCATCGACTATGAAATCTCTTCCGGGGGCTTTGTGACATTGAAGATTTATGATATTCTTGGAAGAGATATAGAGACTCTTGTGGACGGGGCCAAGGTTCCTGGGAAATACAGCGCTACATTTGATGGGAGCAAGTTCTCGAGCGGTGTATATTTTTACCGGCTAACTACTTCGTCAGGATTCACAAAGGTCAACAAGATGGTGCTTGAAAAATAACATTCGAAACCTTGAGAGTTGTCCGCAAAATGGTTAACATTTCAGAGTGTGGCCAATGTGCCGCGCGCGTCTCCGCCGAAGGCTTGCCATAGGCGGGAATTGTGTCGTGAACCTACAAAACAGGAGAAAACAATGAAGAGGATCGTATTGCTAGCAGTAATTTTTGTTGGCGTTCTCACTCTCTCATCGAGTCTGGTCAGCGCCCAGAATGCCAATATGAAGCCGGAAGCCGGGCCGAAAGTCGTAGATATGAAACTTGGCGCGGGGATACAGGACAAGCAGATCACTGGCGAGGATTCGACATTCGCTCTCAACGCAAAAGTTTATGCCTGGATGAAAGTTACGGGCGCCGCCGGCGATTCAATTGTGGTAACGTGGAAACACGCTGACAAGGAATACAAAGCGACGATCGGCGTCGGTGGAAGTCCCTGGCGAACCTGGGCTTATAAAACGGTAAGTGCCGCAGGTGATTGGACAGTGACGGTTTTAACCCAATCCGGAGAAGTTCTCAAAACGGGAAGCTTCACAGTCAAGTAATTTTTTTCTTATAAACCTTGCGGAGGCCTGAACGCCTTCGCGAGGTTTGCAAATATGCCCGCCCATATTCACATAGGCTGTTGCGGTTGGAGTTATCTCGACGAAAAGGAATTTCGAGAACCTGAAGGTCTCAGGCCCGGGCATTCAAAGCTTCAAGCCTATGTGAGATTGTTCGACTCCGTAGAAATTAATTCCACTTTTTACAGACTCCCCCGGCTTTCCACTGCGGAGAGGTGGCGCAAAGAGGCTGACGAAGTAAATCCGGGATTTGGATTCACCGTCAAGGTATATCAAGGGATAACTCACCTCCACCGGTTCCGGAAAAAAGAATCGCTCGATACCTACAGAATTATCAAAGATATCTGCTCCGTACTTCGTTCGAATCTGGTTCTTTTTCAATCTCCGGCAAGTTTTAAACCGTCTCCGGAGAATATCGATGCCATGACGGAATTCTTTGACAAAATAGATAGAGAAGGAATCGTTACGGCCTGGGAGCCGAGGGGAAAATGGTACGACGACTCAAGACTCGTTGAAAAAGTTTGTGCGGATTGCAAGCTGGTACACTGCGTTGACCCATTCCGGAACGATGCACTTGTGTTAGGGAAGACAAAGACCGCTTATTTCAGGCTGCACGGCTTCGGGAAGCCCAGTATGTACCAGTATGATTTTTCCGAAGAAGAATTGTACCGGTTGCAGAAAAAAATAGATTCATTGTCATATGAGATGAAATACGTTTATGTCTTCTTCAACAACGCGGCCTGTTACGGGAACGCTGCGGCATTCCAGAAGATGCTGGCTAAATGATTCCAATCTCATTGCGGCCTAGAATTCGTATCCGAGATTCAACCCCAATCGTATCTGATTATAGCCGGCCAGCTTATACGTTGGCCCATAGAATACGCCGAATGCGTCCATGAAAATCGTTTTCAAACCGACACTCGGGATTACCGTAAAATTTGGGTCAACAATATGGAACACCCCTCCGATCGAAAGATCGGTGATGGTTTGATAGAAATATTTTGGTGAAGTGTCCTCAATCGGATTAAGTCGGATCACGCCGATGCTCGCCTGAATAAACAGCGGATGTAAATCTTCGATAGGATGGTACCTGAATCCTGAGGAAAGCGAAAAAGTTTCGTCGCGAATGTAAGATACTATAGGGTATGGAGAAGTTTCAGTCCAATCCGTGGGGGTTTGCTTGATTCTTGAATAGGAAAATGAGGAAACAATAGCCTCATCTGAGTTCAAATAGATGTCTCCCTCAATTGAGAATTCTGAATAGCTCGAATACGAATCAGAGGAACTTCCAAAATTGGCCCAGTAATTTCCAGTATCTGCCCAACTCAAGCTTTGTTTTTCCATCTTTCCTACTACGACGTTATATGAATAGCCTCCTGAAACGATGATATTGCTCGGAGAATTTTGACGCTGAGTCTCGATACTATTTCCCATCAGCAAATTGGGATCAGCACTCAATGTGAACTGAAATGTTTCCCATGGATAATCCCAGTCAAACGGGGAATTGAGATAATTCTCGATACTATTGTGCCACAATCCGGCATATCCCACCATGGCTTTTATGCCGCCGGCTTCAATTCCAACGTTAAAACCGTGAGTGTAAGCGCTATAATAGCGCGGCTTCGGTCCTTCAGTAAAAAAGCCAGCATACATTTCCTGAATGTATGAAATCCCGCCGCCGAGATAAATCGGGTGCCAGACGTAACCTAGTCCAAGCCGACCCGTGACATCGTTCGGGAAATTGTTCCAATCGTTGAACAGTGCCTCAAATGAAGATTCCGCTTCAAAATCAGGAGCGCTCCCGACCTTATCGAGCGGCTTCATGGCCCCGGCCGTTAATTCAAGCTCAAAGAACTCATTCGCAATCGGCAATCCTTCAATTCCTACAATTAGCTGCGCAGGTGAAGGAGCGGAAAGCGTCTGTGAAACGACTCGTCCGCTGTCAGGATTCCAGACGCTCTCCTGATATTCAACTTTAGTCCCAAAGTTCATAAGTGAAATGCCGATGTTCAACCGGTTGGAAAATACTTCGGGGCTGTATGTAGCCCCTGCGCTAAATAAAAGATGGTCCAAAGTAATTTGCCAAGCGACCTGTTTTGAATATCTTATCTGTGCGCCTACTGCAAGCTCATCACCAAGATGCGTTGCGTAACCTGCAGCAAATGTTCGCGTGTAAAAATGCATCGTTATGTCTCTATAACCTTGCGGGGTCGTGTCGATTACCGCGCTGACCATGTCAAAACCATAATCGGTATATTCTAAGCCGATGCTGCCAAAGTCTTCTATCTTTGTCGCAAGGGCGAGAGAACTCAGCGGTATGTTCCCTGCCCACGATTCGAATGGATTTCTGAAAAACGACAGACTTGCATCTTCCGCATAGGCCAAATTCGCCGGATTGTATTCCATGGCATCGATTGGGTTTTTCGAAGCTACTCCTTGCTCACCAATGCCCTGGGAGCTGACTGACCTTGGATAAAGCAGCGCTTGAAAAGCTGCTTGTGATTGTGCGAATAAATTCTCGGAAGAAATGAAAAGTGAAACTAAGGTGATGATTGCTCTGCAAACTTGCATACAGCCTCCAGCGACAGTGTTTTGTTTCATGCCGAAACTTATTTCATCGAGAAAATTTAGGTCAGCCGATGTCTAGTATCAAGGCCCTCCTATGCGGACGCATGGCATTTTACAGTGAATGACAGGAAACCATAGCCTTTAAAAAGTGTGACACCTGTCATTTGTAATGAAATCTTTTTGGAATTAACTTTGTTAGTTATTATGCTGGTCAGTAGATGGGTTCCATGGTGATAAGGAATTCGTCTGCCAGATAACGCTACAGAGAGATAGGGACAACACGTGCTGAAATCCTTCACGGAGGATGCAGGCACGAGAGAGCGAATCCAGGATAGAAAGAAACTCTCTGTGCGTTCAAAATGAAACAGAAGTACAAATGGAGAAGGAGAGATGTCCCAGGATACTGCCCGTCGGTCCACACTTGTGGATCATCCAATCAAGTTAGCTGTGCCTAAAGTGCAGCCCATATTTAATCTTCAAATTCCATTCGGCCGATTATTAATCCTGATCGGAAAATCAAAACTGTAAACTATTAAGAAAGCCCTGATGCTGGTGGATATGAGATGGTCACCGCCAAAGGTGGCTGACCACAATTCATAGTTGTTGCATTTGAACAAGCAAAAAAATAACAGGAGGAAAAAATGACTAACTCTACAAACCGCCGGTTTGTGCTTGCAGACTGGCTAGGAAGGGTTGCCATGCTGGGATTGATACTCGCAGCATCCGCAGCTCTTGCGCAATCAGCAAAACCGCTTGAAACCATCCTCAATCCGGATGGAAGCGTAATGTCCGGAATTACACGAGGAAGTTTCGACGCCCGCGGATACAGGATGGTCACTGCGAGGGACGGTTCCCCGAGATTTGTAAAGGCCACCTCCGATCCCAACGATAAAAATTGGGATCCGTCATTCACCGTCGCAGGCGTCGGCGGTTACCTTGACGTAGTAACATATAACGGTGATACACTGTATGTCGGCGGTTCCTTCGGCAGTGCGGGAAATGTCGTAGCGAACAATATTGCGAAATACAATTTAACCACTAATACATGGTCGGCTTTCGATACGACGAGCGCTGACAGAGGAACTAACGACCAAGTGGATTATATACTTGTCAATGGTAACGATGTTTACATCGGCGGTTACTTTACTTCGGCGGGCGGTGCAGCCGCAAATTATGTCGCTGATTACAACACATCCACAGGGACATTTTCATCTTTGGGGACAGGAACGTCAAACGGAACGGATAGCTATGTCTATTGCATGGTCTATTTCGGAGGTAATCTGTACGTTGGCGGCCACTTTGCGAATGCGGGCGGCAATGCTGCAGCCTACGTAGCAAGGTGGGACGGCTCGTCATGGCACGCACTTGGCTCCGGGGTCGACAATAACGTGGATGCCATGATAATCTGGAGCGGCGCCCTATATGTCGGTGGCTCCTTTCTCAATGCGGGCGGCAGCACTGCAAATTATATAGCCAAATGGGATGGTACAAACTGGAGCAGCGTCGGAGCCACAGCAACTGATCTAAACGATGCAGTGTATGCTTTTGCCGTTGCCAATAACGGCCTGTATGTCGGCGGAGATTTCACAACGGCAGGCGCAACCACTGTCAACTATGTAACAAGATGGGACGGAACAAAGTGGAACATGGTAGGAGCCGGAGTAAGTGGCTATGTTGAAGCCTTTGCACTTTCCGGCAGCACGCTATATGTAATCGGAGGGTTTTCCGCTGCGGGCCTGATCACGGTAAACAATATCGCTACTGTCGATACATCGACGAATGTCTGGTCGGCGCTTGGATCACTTGCCAGCATAGGAACGAATGATTGGGGATGGGTGAGTGCGGTCGTCAACGGCAAACTTTATCTGTCCGGCGGTTTTACCAGGGCAGGAAGTGTAAGTGCATTTGGAATCGCAAGCTGGGATGGATTAACATGGTCGTCTCTCGGGGGAACAACGAATGCACCCGGCGGAAATGTATATGCGATGGCAATTGACAGTTCTAACATTTTTGTCGGCGGAAGCTTCCTCACCGCAGGCAATGTTGCAGCCAATCATGTCGCCGTGTATAACACAAACAGCAAAACATGGTCAGCACTTGGCGTTGGAACTGCAAACGGTGTTGATGGCACCGTCTATGCTCTTGCAATGTTAGGCGGAAACTTGTATGTAGGCGGCAGTTTTACTCACGCAAATGGGAATCCAGCCAACCGCATCGCAATGTGGAATGGAACATCATGGAGCACTCTCGGAACCACTCCGAACGATGGTGTAACAAACACCGTGAGGGCACTCGCAAGCTTTGGGTCGGATTTGTACGTCGGCGGAAACTTCACTGCCACCGGCTCGGGAGCGACCGTCAATCATATAGTGAAATGGAGCGGCACGTCATGGTCTGCCCTAGGCACGGGAGTTAATAACACTGTCTATGCGATCGCTGCCGGGAACAACGAAATTTATGTCGGTGGAATATTCTCTCAGGCCGGAGGCGGTTCTGCTAATTATGTGGCATCATGGAACGGATCAAACTGGTCTGCACTTGGATCACCAACAAATGGTGTCGACAACACCGTTTATGCCTTGGCAACATACGGCGATACGCTGTTCGCGGGAGGAATATTCGCAAATGCCGGAGGGAGCCCCGCTAGTTGCCTCGCAAAGTGGAACACGCACGCGTGGACCGTTCTCGGCGCTGGTGTCGCCAGCAATGTGTACTCAATGGCGATAAATGGGACAAATCTTTTCATCGGAGGCGGATTCTCGACGAGCGGGCTTGTCAACGTCAACAACATAATCGAATGGAGCATCAAAGACAGCTCATTCGCTACCCTAGGTGATGGCGTCAATAATACGGTTGATGTTATCTCTTCGACGGGCAATGATACTTATGTGGGCGGTGCTTTCAGCACAGCGGGAGGTAGACCATCATATCGATTTGCCCGGTACAATCCGAACGGAATCGTTGCGGTCAGGGAGCAACAGCCTGTCGCCGGAACATTCAGATTGTTTCAGAACTATCCCAACCCATTTAACCCGACGACAGTCATCAGTTATCGCTTGTCATCCGTCGGTCACGCGACATTGAAGGTCTATGATGTTCTCGGCAGAGAAGTTGCGACTCTCGTGGATGGAAACCAGGATGCTGGTACACATGCTGTCACGTTCGATGGCTCGCGCCTTTCGAGCGGAGTCTACTTTTACAGGCTCACGACGGGAAATTTCAGCGATGTAAAAAAGCTAATGGTCGTCAAATAAAAAACCATAGCAGGTTTTTGGGTTTCTCGCCAAAGCAGATGTCCTCACTTGGCGAATCGAGCGGGCGAGAGACCCAAACCTGATGCAAAAAAGGATCAAAGGAGGAGGAAGAGGTAAGGTTGAGTGACGGATACTTCAAGGGAATTCTCTTTCTGATTCTCGGTTTGACGTATGTAGGTAACATGTCAGCGCAGAGCAGCGCACAATCCGATTCCCTGCTAGAATAGGAGTAGGAAGAGAGGGGGGCCATATTTTGATATTTCATTTCTCAGATCGCGAGACAGGCCGTCATCTTTGCCTCCGCCTCAAGCATCCATCGTCGTCGTAGCTCCAAACGGTAACGATTCGTGGCCGATCGGGAACGTCGAGAACATACGCCGGGCTTCATCAGGTATTTATGGCGATGTAAAGGTAGAGCTTTCAACAGACGGGGGTTTAACCTATACAGTACTTTCCGGCAGCGTCGCAAACACAGGATTACTGCCGTGGATTCAAAAGGAATTGAAAGCGGTCGAAGCGAGGAGGTTGAAATAAGAAGATAACAGGGCAAGATTCTCCAGCAATCTCCTCATCACTCGCTTTGACAATTCAAACGGCATCGCTACCGACTAAGCGGAGCCTCTGCGGCTACTTCAAAATCTCTCCCAGATCTGCAGTCCAGTTACACGCGGGATAATTAGCACACCCCGCAAAGAATCCCCGCCTCCCGCGTTTGACTTTTATTTTGCCTGCATCAATTGGACAGCTCTCTCCACTTTCTTCAAGTATTGCTTCGATGATTTTTCCATCCGCCGGAGCCGTTATGCATTGATTGTCTGCACATTGTGCCACGATCATTCCCTTCATCTCTTTCAGCTCCATTTTCCCGCCGCATACGGAACAATGAACATCGACTTCTTTACCACCTACACCCGTGAGCTTTGAACTTTTCCTCGGTAAAATATAATTGAAGACTTTTGTGATTTCCGGCACGCCGATCCGAAGACTGAAAATCTCATCCCGTCCTAAAATGTCGAAGACATGCAGAATTTTTCCATCGATTATCCAGAAGAATAAATCGGATTTGTCAGACGTTATGAGATTAGTATTCCTTAGTTTCTGCTGAAGAACACTCATTTCGAGAGATTGGAATTCCTTCGCCGACTCGACTTCTTTATTCAGAACATATTTGAAAAATTGAAGCTTTGATTTGATCGGCTGTACCAGCTTCAGTTCTTCGGCCGATCCCTGGATGTCTCGCAACAATGGAATTACAGCGTCGGTAAAGCCATGATGCATAGAGATGCCCGCGAAATTGCTCCCGATATGTTTTTTTTCGTTTTTCTCTTCAATCTGAATCGGCGTGACAACTTTCTCGCGTCTCGATTTATCGAGCACGAAACGCAGCAGTGATCCTTCACTTGTTTTCGAAGATAGATAATCGAAATTTCCTACGAACAGTAGTCTTTTTCTCGCACGCGTTATGGCGACATTCAACAAGCGCTCACCCTCCGTAACATCTTCATCGTCTCCACTTTCGAATGTCGAAGACTGTTCCCGTGATGCGAGCAAAACACCGAGTGGAAGCGGCCTGTCATCCACGAAATCGAATACGACCACGTCGCATTCGTTGCCCTGAAATGTATGGACAGTTGCGGCAGAGATCCTGTCAAGACCCATGCTGTTCAAAACAGAGCGTAAAAATCTTGCCTGTGCCCTGTATGGAGTGATGATGCCGACGGATTTTGCACCGTGTTTCAAAGATTCAACCGCAAGATCAGTCGCGGCGATACCCGACAGAATATTTACCCTGCTGTTGGTTGTAGCTTCGCGGAACGGTTTTGAGTTCAACGGCGATGTGTCATAGAATACGACCGGCTCTTCCTTCGGTGTCGCGCCTCTTATCTTATCACTTGCCTTGAGCTTTCCTGCGTAAATTCTGTCGTTAATCAGTTCCATGACGGGAAGCGGCATTCTGTATTGAACCTCCAAAACGTTCAGTCTCTTATGCCCCTTCGTCGCGTAGCGATGCAAGCTTGTCTCTCGGAAAATATCTCTCGAAAGAATATTCAGAACTCTCGTCGAGGATTGTGTGATCGGCGGGATCTGCATAAAGTCTCCAAAAATTGCCACGCGCTTTATCGCAAGCGAAGCCGCATACAGGACATAAGGAAGGTACAGCATACTTGCTTCATCGATGAGAACGGCATCGAACCGCCTCGAAAATATCTGAGAAGAGATTGCTGCCTTAGCCGCCGTGCATGCAACCAGGTCTGCGTGCTGGACTATTCTGCTTTCCTTGCCGTAAGCTTCTTCACGAAGCTTCGAAAGCTTCTCGCGAAGGTCGGAAAGTCTTTTATGGCCGCCTCGGCGCTTTGACCCGGGGTTTCTGAATTGCGTCATGGAGCCCCGAATATCTTTCTCGACTTTTTCAATAGTTGCATAAAGCGCAGGATTTTTGTCGCGCGCGACATATTGCGGCAGAGACCACGGAAAATCCTCAAGCTCCACAAACCTCGGAATACCGAAGCGAACAAATTTTCCATTGAAATAATCGTCCTCATCCTTCAGATATTCGAGAGTTTTTTGAAGCGCAACATCGACGGCAATGTTTGTGTTCGAGATGATCAGGACTTTCTCTCCAATGGAAACCAAATTTGCAGCCGTAAATGCGAGAGTCTGAGTTTTTCCCGTTCCCGGCGGTCCCCATATAAATGAAATTTGTCTCTTGATCACCGAGCGTGCCGCTTTGACCTGAAACTCATTCAGCTTCTTCGGGTCAAGCGCAATATCCTGACCGAGTTCCTCCCCTTCATCTTCACCGAACAGGGCTTCTATGCACTCCACGTCCTTGTCTTCAATCGACTCGAGACGATCTATAAGCTGTTCGAGAAGGAAGTATGGCGCAGTCCGGAGCATAGCATGGTCGACTTTATCCCCGATATATCCTTGAAGCAGGAGCACAATCCGGTTGCTTTCTACGGCGACGAGACTTCCGCGAGTTACGTTGCCTTCAACATCGATCTCCACCGGAACATCCTCGCCCATTCGCGCGTCATCATCGAACTTAAACTCGTAAAGAAATTCCGTGTCCGCATTACCGAGAAATTTTCCGGCGGAGAGCGAGTAGTTCCGCGATGAATAGTTTCTAAGAGCCTCGATCTCGTTCTGTAATGCGGTGACGTAAAGCGAGATGCGCTTCTTAAGCACGGAATGATCTTCGGATAGAGCCATTTTCAATCAATATAGCACATTGATGACACTGATGAGGCAAATAAATGCCGGTTTTCTTTTTACTCGTATCAACGCAAATCAGCATTGATTACGTCATCGGTTTGCTATGTTCTTTATGTTTGATGTTTTAAATCGAAGCCACACAAAAAATACTTTGAATGAGTAGTTCCATGGGAATTGTGTCGATAAATTCACGAATTCGCTCCAGGTCCTTACGAGTCGCAGGCTTCGCTCGCAAGTTTTCAACTCTACCTCATTCTCTTTGCCACGACGAGCGGCGTTTTGTACCTGGAAAGAGATTTCCCATCCGATCCGGTTACCTCAACAAACAGAATATATAATCCGAACCTTACGATCTTACCTGAATTGTCTCTCCCGTCCCAGACTATCTTCCCCGATGATGGGAGAATCGTATTGTCAACCGGAGTCGCGATGAGCCTCCCGATCGAATCGAAAATGCGGACTCGAACTTTCACAGACGAAGATTGAAAAGAATAGTTGATGAAAGTGAAGTCGTTTACGCCGTCGCCATCGGGCGAAAAAGGGTTCGGGGCAACCGAGATCGATCCGGATCCTGCGATATTTCCAGCATCCATGAAAATGCTGTTCTTTTTTCCAGGCGTTCCGCCATTTTGTGAAACGCAGGTTGACCAGCTTGTCTTCTCGTTAGACGGAAGCATCGGGTTTATTTTTTCCAGTGATCGACCGGAGGTATTGGCAATGTCGCTGTTGTGCCATGATGGTGTATAGTAAACGCTGTCGATTAATGTGCATGACGGATCCTCCAGCACTATATATCCGCCGTTGTCGCGCAGCGTCATCGATTTCGTAATCAGAACGAGACTTGTGTCTGTCACAAAATTTAATATTGAAGTGTCTGCGGCGATCACGAAATAGTTATTGTAAGGAAGGACTTTTTGAACTGCCGACAGGTGAATCGGCTTTGTTTCAGAAGAAGTGTAAAATGCCCAGTTTGTGATATCAATCGGATTTTGCGAAGCGTTGCAGATTTCGAAGTACTCGCCCATCATCCCGCTGGTATACATGATTTCGTTGATACCGATATCTTGCGGACGATAGCAGACGTTCGTCCATGTTGACAGGGTGTCATTCCATGGCCGTTGATCTTGCGGCTGATGAATCTGTGCAAGTATTTTGCATGCCCCTGATTGCGCCGGCGTAAAAACAAAATTTGCGGAAACACTATCGCCCGGCTTCAGCGTCACATTCAACAATTGCCTGTCTGAGAAAATTAATTTTCCATCATCGTTCAAAATGTCAATCGAGGCGTCTATGGTACTCAACAGATTTCGGCCGTCATTTTGAACCATAAGATCTATGTCCGCATGGTCGTTCACATCTATAGCCACTTTGCAGCTTAATCTCTTCAAGCAAACATCATAGAGGAGTTTCGCCACGCTGTTTATCATTCCAGGCGTTGCTCCGGTCGAGTCAACTGATTCGTGCCAATTGGCAGAATCATTTCCCGCAAAACAATCGATGCGTTCGAGCGATCTCCCGTTTGCGCCGCCGTAAGATGGTACATAACTCATCGAATCAAGAAGGTTTCCCTGATTGTCATAAACGACCATCCAATCGCCGCTGTTATTTTGCGAAGGAGTCGATTGAATTATGAGATTCTTCACAGGATAATGAAGCACTGAAACCGATGAGTCCTTGCAGAGAACGGCGAATTCCCCGGGCCCAATTATGGAACCAGATTTTATTTTGTCCGAACCTCCGTGCGTCTCGACTCTGAAACCAGACAGATCGATGATCTTATCTGTGGCGTTGTAAAGCTCGATCCATTCAGCGTCCGGTGCCATTTTGCCATGTCACTTTAACCGCTAAAAAGCCCCAATTCAAGCCCCGTTATCTGGTTCCTGCGACATTGAAAACCTGGGGCGATCATATCCGGAAGCAAAGAGTTGAACTCAAGCTATCGAGAGAAGAAGTGTGCAAGATGCTGGAAGCAAGTATCTTTGCACTCCGAAATTGGGAGAATAACTATGCTAGTCCGAATCGCCGATACCATCCTCAAATTGTGAAATTCTTGGGGTATCTCCCTAAAGTCGAAACGAAAGAATTCTATGGCGACAGGATCCTGCATTATCTGAAATCCTACGGAATGTCTCGGACACAGCTTGCTTCAAAAGTGGGCGTTCGTCCTATGACAATCCATAAGTGGATACATAATATGAGCACGCCCCCTGATAAATATCTCAGTAAATTGATTTCCATTATTGATCCTCAGAACGAAAGAAAGCCTGACCGATAATCCTGTTTGTGTTTCCAGAGGGAGATGATTGAGATGGAACTTTTAATGCAAGAAGGCGGTACAATCTGTCACAAACAGAATCTCAAAAACCAGTCTCCTTGTCGGGTCGCCAATGCTTGATATGGAAATAATCACTAATTTATCATTGGTACATAATATGGGGGCAGGTCCGGACTAAGCAGGCACTCTGCCAGACAAAGATAGTAGCGTCATCTTGTATGTGGTGCGTGGTGTAGAGCTACTGCAAAGACACATTTGGTTTTTATACCTCTCAGACACCATTCCCTTGTACACTTTCAAACTTATCCTTCCTTCTTATGAAGTACAAATCCACTAAATCCCTTCACTTTTTCCCCATTCGTCTGTGGATCGCTTCATGATCAATAATCAACAAGTTGATTTTCATTGTGGTAGCGAGTTAACTTAAGTGGTCGTCTGTTCCCCGCAAAAGGCCAGTAAGTGAAATTGTTCGTCAAGTGTGTCGACCGAGGATAATTAATGAATGGGTTGACTGAAAAGTAGTTTCAGACCACGCGTGACAATTATATCAGGAGTATGACATATGAAAGGTACAGCCCGGCTTCTTTTTTTGGTGACCTTCACCTTCACTAGTGCAGGACTATCGATTGCCCAATGGCAACAAACCAGTGGCCCTTACGGCGGGGCAGTCTATTCCCTCGCTATTCAGGGTGCAAATCTTTTTGCAGGGACTCCCGATGGCATATTTCTATCAACCAACACTGGCTCAAGCTGGATGCAAGTCAATAATGGTCCGAAAGGCAAACATGTTAATAATATTGTTATCAGCGGAACGATCGTCCTTGCGAGTACTGATGACAGTCTATTTCTATCAACCAACGCTGGCTCAAACTGGACACAAATCGACAGCAGCTTGGAAGGCAAGCAAGTTGATGCACTTGCTGTTAGTGATACGAATATCTTTGTTGGAACCAAAGATGGATTTATGTATCGTTCAACCGATAGGGGTAAAAGCTGGCCTATAATCGGTGCAGCAATCAGTGGCGACCCGCGTGACCTACCGATTCAATCATTTGCGTTCGCCGATGCGAGTATCTTTGTCGGAACTGCTTCTGGCGTGTTCCGTTCAACCGACGGAGGCTCAAACTGGATTCGAGCCGACAACGGGCTGTATGATCCGCTATTTCGTCGTCCTTTTGACATCACTTGTTTTGCTGTCAGTCATGGTGAGACACGCAAGACAAAAATCTATGCGACAGCCTTTTTACACGGTGTTATCCTTTCGACAGATAATGGAGAAAGCTGGATTGACGTTAACAATGGTTTGCCTGAATCACTCCTCTATACACTTGCTGTAAGCCCATCTCCAAACAATATAGATGGTACAGATCTGTTTGTAGGAATGTACGGCCATGGTGTGTTCCTTTCGACCAATGATGGCTCAAGCTGGAAGGAAGTTGATGATGGCCTGACTGATAAAGATGTAACTTCTCTCGTTGTTACTGGCACGAATATCTTTGCAGGAACCCAATACGGAGGTATCTTCCTTTCGACCAATAGCGGTGAAAGCTGGACCCAACTTAACGGGGGACTGATTGGCCTCGATGTCAACGTCCTTGCTTCCAGTGGCACAAATCTTATTGCAGGAACTAGTTGTGGCAACTTTCTTTCGACCAATGAAGGCAAAAGTTGGTCTCAGGTCAATGACAGTTTGGTCGGGGAAGCTGGTGTCTCTCCTTGCGTTGAGTCCTTCGCAAAATGTGGAACGAATCTATTTGAAGGTACCTTTAACGGCGGTGTTCTTCTTTCGACCGACAATGGCTCAAGCTGGCGTCTTGTCAATAAAGGTACAACAGGCAGGGAAATACTTGGACATTATCAAGTGCTTTCCCTTGCTACGAGTGGAACAAATGTCTTTGCTGGAACTGATTTCGGTCTCTTTCTCTCGACCAACGAAGGCGAGGACTGGACTAAGGTTAACAGTAAATTGAGTAATTATGACGTCAATGCACTTGTCATGATCGGCAAGAATATCTATGCTGGTACAGACCACGGCGTCTTGGTTTCCACCAACGACACAATTTGGAAAAGTACTGACCTAACCGACACCTGCGTTCACGCGCTTGCGGTTTCAGGTAAGAACATACTTGCGGGTACAGACATCGGCATCTTTCTTTCGACCAATGGTGGCTCATACTGGAATCGTATCAACAGCAGTTTGCTCAGTCAAGCTGTCACTTCCTTCGCCGTGAGTGACACAAATATCTTTGTGGGAACCAAGGATGCAGGTGTGTTCCTTTCAACCAATGGTGGAAATAGCTGGGCTGCATTCAACAGCGGTTTAAGAAACATGTCCGTCCTGTCCCTAACGGTCAGCGGAACGAATATCTTCGCTGGAACTGAGGGTGGCTGTGTTTGGCGGAGAGCACTGTCTGAAATGTTCAAATGATGCTCCCTTTGAACGTATGAGCCAGGTGTGAGAGATTGGCAGAGGTGGAAATCCGAAACCAAAACCCCCGATGTCAATTCTGATGTCAGGTCCGACTTCGCCGATGAAACTCAACCTAGCAACGCTGATCTTTGATTCGAGCAGCCGTTCCGACTGCACACGTCGATTGCCGACATAGTTCAAGAACTTCTGAAATTTTCTGAGGTCACACATTATTTCATTGAATTTCCTGATCATGACCAATTGAGTCAGAGAACAAGGCGAGTCGGTTTCTCAATTTTCTCTTCGGCTTATGCCCAACTCGTTCCCATCCCCTTACCGTGTCTATATCAACGCCGAGCTGTTTCGCTAGGTCATTCAGGCTGAGGCCGTTGAGACAGCGGTATTGCCTAATCTTCCCACCGAGGGAGCCATCAACCTCAAGTTCCAAACGGTAACCTATGAATTCGATGATTCTCGGAAGCACCTGAAGGGTCGGCTGAGTTCGTCCCCGCTCCCAATTGGTTACGGTGCACTCGTCGATGTGGAGCGAACGCGCAAGCTCCCGCTGAGAAAGCTTTTGTCCCAACCGGCGCTTCCTGATGTGATCTCCGTATGTTTTGAGAACTCGCGGGATTCCGGTGGGATTTCGGGCACTTAGGGTGATTGGTAAGATAGCCACGCAACTACATGGTTGCGTTGCCATTCTGCCATTTCGAAATTAAGGCAAAAAAGCCGATTTCGAATGCTTACCCAGAGGTGTTGCTCACCCTTGGAGACCACATACGGAAGAAACGACTTGACCTGAAGCTCCTTCAACGCGAGGCGGCAACCATCATGAGTGTCGATGAAATGACCGTCGTAAGCTAGGAACTGAACCATTGCCAACCACTGACAAGGCACATTCCTAAGATAGTCGATTTCTTAGGGTACGTGTCCAAGAACATTTTTCGCGAAAAGACTTTGGGTCATAAGATTAAACGATACGGAGTGCTTCACGACATGACCCATTGTAGTCTCAAGACCAACCATATGTCCGAACAATACAAGCAAAAAGGCCCCGTCTTATGAGCGATACTACGTGACTACTTCATCAACTCCCCTATCTTCTCTATGACTTCCGCCTCGTCCGTATATCCACTTAAGCGAAACGTCTCCGCATCCAGTTTCCACTGGACAGCCAAAAACATCAGCGGTACAAGAGGACGCATTATCTCAGATTTATCGGTAGGATCGGCATGAGAGGCAGCGAGAAGAGCCTTCAGGAAGTCATCGAGTTTTGCCAAGTCGTCCTTGGTATATGTCAGAGTCTCTCTCTCGTCCAACATGTCCAAGACTGCAGCCCGTATGGTGTTACCCTGAACCCCCGTGTATGGCAGTCTATCAAGAATCCACAGATACTCCGCGAAGAGTCCGTACTTCTCTGGGATGTCTTTCTTTTGACTGTGGCAATTGAGGGTCGCAACTTGTCGTTGCAGCTTCAGAAGTGCTCCAATCTGGTCTACAAGATTGGATTGCCCATCTTTGTTGGCCTGAGTTTTGTTGATGTCACAAGCGACAAACACCGCTGTCAGTGACTCAATGAGGTCAATGAGGCGCCTGCCTCCAGCGGTCGGAGTCAGTAGGGCACGTCTAAGTTTTTTAAGTGCCGGTGCTGCGGAAGTCTGCCCAAAACTAAGAGATGACAGTTCCTCACGGGCCTCTTGGGACAGGGGGGTGGACTCCTCTGATAGGCCGACCATCTTGACATAGCGCACAAGTGTGTAGGCTTGTTTTCGTACAAACGACGAGTTTTGAAGCTTTGCCGGCAAGACCGGGGTACACACCACTGTCAGGCCGATACCAACGAGGCACAATGCAATGACTCTGTCGATAACATTCTGTTTCTTCATTTTATAGTTTCTCCTCATGAGTTACTTTTCCGTTTGACTCAACACGTACCAATACAAAGATACGACTACCTCCCTCCTTTCTGAGCGAACAGTGCGGCGGGTAACTCGCCGCACTGCGCAGGAATTTTTGTTTCAAAATGTTTTTTAATTACAGCCTAATCTAACAAATGGAACTACTGTTAGAAACAATGCTAACTAAACAGAACGAACTATATAATCACGCAAATGTCGATAAGAAAACGCGGTCAAGTTGACCTGCCTGTTATGAAACACTTAATAAGTTATTTTCGAAAATGTTTTTGTGCCAAAATTCGAATTAATCTTTAGATTATCTTTTGTTATTGCAAAAGACATTGTCATGCCGATATTGACTTCAGGTGAAATGTCTTCTTGGAAATCATGAATCAGTGTACCTTCACCATTACCATTTCCATTTAACGTATAACTTGAATCATCTGGCGTCATAAACATCTTTACCGTGATATGAAGATATCCTTTATTTTCAACGACTTTTTCTAATTGATAAATCATAACTATCTTCATATTAACTGCAACAATTCCAGGTATTGGAATTCGCGTGGACATTTCTTGTTGAAAACTATCACCGATATGAATTGGTTTGTCAGGGTACTTTGTGCCTTTTGTTACATCAGAGAAAATAGTTTTTATTTCATCGCTTACATTACCACTTTCAATTCTTAAGTTATCAAAATTCTTATCTTTGGTACATGTGTAATTAATCGTCACACCTTTTAAAGTACTTAGGTCGGGCAAATCTATTTCTTTATCGTTGACTGAGATGTTTTTATGAATATCCAGGAGCGTCATTTTAACTGGAAAAGAACTATCACTATTAATAGCACCCGTTATTATCTTAGTCTCTATTAGTTGTGTTGTAATCGCTTTCAGAGGCAAACTAAAACCATTACTTTTTAGGCGTTCCAGCATATTTTCATCGCCCGTAATATCTGTTATCTCAAGTATCGTTTCGGTTCTATAATCAACATTAAGGGTGGAATTGGGTTTATATTCATCTTTTAAGTAATAGCCTTCTGTTTGCGCAATGGTTACTAAAGGTGTTAAAAACAACAATAACGAAAATATTTTTGTTTTGGTTTTCATAGGATCACCTAAATTATTTGTTTAGTAACAGTGTAGTTTTTAAGCCACCGCACAAAACAATAATGCAGCCTAACCACAATTACTTATTATTTATTGAAAATTAAGAAGACAAAACGAAAAGAATACTTTGTATGCCTTGTGTCCATACACTCCGCCGCCAACTTCATCAATGTAGAATAGTATTCCGATCTGTGACATACCTTTCTCCTTTCTTTGAATTAACAGTACGGTTGAGTTGGGTGGGGACCATCTATGAACCTTGACGAAGCCATGATACTACATCACACATCGAACTTTGAAAGAACCCAAAATTCCCCGCGTCAACCCGACTCATTTGTTAGCTTTTCTTAGCAAATTCTAACTAACTCTTCTCTGCGTCGTGTTTTCTAATCGCAGAACAATAGGGCTGACTTCGTTCTGGCAAAACAACCGGGTTTAGTGAGGAAGATCAATATCTGCACAGAAAACGCTGTGTCGTTTCTGGTTGTGAATATAGATCAACCCATGTTCAAAATCGACTGCAGTTCCAACGATCCTCAAGGTCGGGCCTCCCTTGTCGTCATTGCCCTGATCTATCAGGATATTTGCAGGAAAGGCGGAGGTTTTCTTCCCATTGTCGGTCATGCACCCAACGACGTTAAATTTACCTTCGGAGTCTTCTTCTGGGAAAAAAACCCGTTGCTTAAGAGGATCAAAAAGCAAAGGCCCAAGACGATAGTGATGGCCAAGATGATAGCACCAAGTCTGTTTCATTATCCCGTCAGCAAGAATTTGGAGTCCAGCCACTGATCTCCCATCTGCATATACATCCTCGCCGTACTTCTCCCGACCCACGAGCACAAACCCCGCAGGAGAAAGACCGATCTCATCCACAGCATAAGTCACGTCAATCATGTCTGTATTCTTTACCACAAGATCTTGAGAGTTCATTCGCTCTGTTGTATCAGCTTCTGTCAAGTTAAGCTCGTATGGATATTGTGCAGCGATATTTTCTGGCAGGTCCCATGTCGGAACAGCATTAGCTTTTCGAAGATCAAGCAAGTAGTACAAGGATGTTCCCACTTCATTTTCAAGAGAGAAGATCAAAACTTGCTGATCGTCAACAAGGAAGAACTTATCCAACGTATAGACATATCGATCGAGCGGAACTTTCTGTGACTCAGGAAGAGAATAAGTACCTTTCTGGCTGATAATCTCGGATTTTTCTTCCTTCAATAATTTCCCAAGCGGGCCTAAGGCTGAAGGGGTCAGTTCAAAAAACGACCGCACTCTCTGCGTTGCTAGGTTAATTAGGTAAATATCATACCTGGAATCTACAACATAGGGGACGCTGAAGGAGTAATCTCCAACAGTCCATGAATAACGCCTGATCCTGATGAGATTGTGAAAAAAGATCAGCATGTCACCTTTCTGCGTCCAGTGTTCAAACGAGATATAATGATCACTTGTAGGAATTATTGAACTAGTGGAATACTTTAGTGTTGTAGAGAATAGTAGATCTAACGTTTTAGAATCAAGCAAAGCCACGAATGCGCGATTGTCCTCCTCTGTTTCAACCAACAATTGACCTGTTGAAAGTTGATGGAGATTTTTACCCTCGTCTAACTTTGCATATCTCATTATCCCAGGCTCTCCCTTAGTTTCCAACGGAATTCGAACCACATGAAAATCTCCGCCAGATTCATACATCAGAAGTTCAGCAGGTCGAGACAGATCAATGGTGACATTCTTTCCACTTTTGTAGGGCAGTTTTACTTCCCATCGTCTGCTTTTGAGGATGGTTTCGCCTTGCTCGCTCTCATCAAACGACTGATATTTTGAGCAAGAAATCACTAAGAGAGATAAAAAGAGATAACACATCCGGATACTGAGACCGTTCTCTAAAAAAGATGATCGCACTGCCAGAATTCCTCAGCTAACCATGATGGCCCTTCCATGAATCCGCCTTACACTTTGGCGGTGAGAATGTTATGATTGAGCAAAACCTTTGTTTTCATTTCATCATCCCACCTCCGTTCCGGGTATCATTCCGCAAATCAAAGTGTGTTGTCAAGTGGGCTCTTTGCTCCTCTGCCTCAACTCAAAACTTGAGTCCATTCATGTGCTTTTGAACCCACGCATAGTCACGCTACACTTCGACTGAAGAAAGCTAATATCTATCTCGGAGCGATTCATGTTTCAACAAGGTTTCGGTCCAACTTATCCACCGAGTTAGTCTATTCTCGTCAGGAAGATAAGCGTCGGTTTTGATATTGTCAAGCTTTCTTAGTAAGCAGCGCATCGACTCCTCAAGAGTTACCCTCTTTGTGAGTCAATGTGCTATAGGGAAAAATGCTTGACATTCTCGACGATAAATATGACATTAGTGTAACAAAAGAACTGCTTGGACATAGATCAAGTAAAGACTGCGATGGTATGCGCTCATATTTGGAATGCTGCATCAGGAGTTAAGAGTTCACCAATAACAATCCATGATTTAGGGAATGATATGAAGTGGAAAACTCTGGAAATGAGACAAAACCTAAGAGTTTGTTGGGACATGACATTCTTAATGCCGGAATATTATGCGGATTCATGGCAGGCTAGTTGCAATTAGACGAATCAATGCCATTCGCGGAAAGGAAGGGATGGGCTTTTGTTGGGTTGTGAAAGACATATTACATAAAGAGAAGTATTACTATGATTAATCTTCAAGTTCTAACACTTGTCTCTGCTTTGACCGTGTTTCTTTCTGGGTGCGGTGAAAACACAACTGACAAGATGGTCGATGCTGCTGATAAAGGAGACACAAATACAATCGGCGTCATGATTGAGAAAGGTGCAAGAATCAACGCAAGAAACACTAAAGGCTATACTGCTTTGGAGATTGCCTCACTAAATGGCAATGCCAACGTAGTAAGATATTTACTTGAGAAAAACGCGGACTGCGATCTAGAAGACGGAAACGGTAATACGGCGTTGAGGGTTTCAGTGATGCTGGGGCATGTTGATGTCGTGGAGATGCTCCTTGAGAAATGCGCTAACCCAAACTCAAACGCGTTTAACGGTGAAACGCCATTAATGTGTGCAGCTCATTTCCAGCAACTTTCGGTCGTGAAAATGCTTCTTGCTAGAGGAGTTGAGATTAATGCAGTGGATTACAATGGAAAGACCGCTCTAGAATACGCAGTGGATAGTCCTTTCAGAAGAGATTCTGATAATGATTCTCCTCGCATCCAGATAGTGAACATACTCCTCGATCACTTTGCAAAGGTAAATGGGAAATTGTTATTCAACAGCTATTACGGACATGATACTGTTATCGTAGAAGCATTGCTTAAACACGATATTGACGTCAATGTCAGCGGCGTCCTCTCGCGTGACCCGATGTTGTCTGATGCGGTAGCGATCGAGGATGTTGAGTTTGTCAAGATCTTGTTAGATAAAGGAGCAAACGTTGATATCGTTAACAGCCGAGGTATGCCACCTTTAATGTTATGTAAGAATGTCAGGATCATAGAACTTCTATTGAGCAAACATGCAAATATTAACTTTCAAAATGCTGAAGGCGCAACATCTTTGATATTTGCTGCGTCTGCTGGTTGGGCCGAGGTGGTTCGAACCCTAATCGCCCACGGAGCGAATGTTAATGCAAAAACTAAAAATGGTCATACGGCATTGTACATCGCGAGGAATGCCAGTAATGCGGAGATTGTGCAAATGCTTCAGAAAGCAGGAGCTACAGAATAATGATGAGATTTCAGTACTGTCATGTCTTTGTATTACATGAGTAGTTTCTAAAGTTCCTCACACCAAAACTGACGGCTAAAGGACATCGTGGTCTTTTTCTCACGATGGAATTTAAGGAGTTCTTGTATGGCAAAAAAGCATCACCACCGTCCACAAAAAATCACACGCACTGATGCACTCAAGCAAATCAATCTTAACGCCGCGGACATTGACGTCGGCGACAGCCAAATGTATGTCGCTGTTCCGGAAGATCGCGAAAGAGTGTTGGTCCCATCACTGCGGGAGTAATCGGGGCACTCACCTCGTTCCCATTTCTCAAGACGTGAAGAACCGGTCTGTATATCCGGCCAGCATCTTTGTTGAACTTGTCATAGCTAAGTTCGTCGTGGACAAAAAGCATGATGGCAATGCAGCAAGCGATGCCAACTGCAAAGCCGATGATATTTATGAAAGAGAAAGCCTTGTTTCTCTGCAGGTTTCTAAAAGCTATTTTAAAATAATTCTTCAGCATACCCTTCCTCCAATCTTCAATGACCAATATCAATGACGACTAAACAAACTCCTCGTTTGTCCATAAATGACATAGGTACAACAAACATACCACCTGAATCAATCAGTGATCCAGGTTTCCGGAGGTTTTATGGATCTACTCATGCGATCACTGTTCAGTTTCGTACACCTGTGTTCATTTTCGAACAAGAATGATGTATTTATTCCTGTTTCGAACAACTCTCGCGTCATCAAAGTCAATGTAAGATTCGGACCGGTGTATAAGAGCCAGTGAAGATTAAGCGATCTTAGATTGACTGCGGGTGCTTCGATATGTGTGTCTGTCCTACGAAACACACACAATCCTCAAATGTGTGGTGTTATATCATGGTCATGGCACAGACGCAAGTTGAATTTATGTTCTCAAAACCCCCACACCTTCATCCCTGCGTTGCCGTTCTGCATGTCCAATTAATCGCTAAAAAGCCACCTTCCAAACTCTACCCAAAGGCCCTGTTAACTCTTGGAGACCATATACGGAAAAAAAGGCTTGATCTAAACCTTCACCAAATTGGCGCTGCAAAGATAATAAATGTCAATGAAATGACCATCGTTGGATGGGAGCTGAACTACTGCAAACCGCTCACGAGACATATCCCCAAGATTATTGATTTCTTAGGATATGTGCCTGAAAACCTTTTTCCAACCAGTACGACAGGTCAAAAAGTCAGAAGATATAGGCTGCTTCACGGGATAAGCAGAAAACAACTTGCAAAGCAACTCCACATTGATGAACACACACTCTGCCGATTGGAGATGGACAAAGGGAAAACCTCGCGGGAGATCGTGAAAAAGATTACTGGTTTTCTCAGAGCACCTAGGTGACTCTCAATGACCGAACTTAACGGCCAAGCTCAGCCGACGCGCCGCTAGGCTCGGTCGGCTGGAGCGCCTTGTTTGGTGGCCATTCTCTCATGTCGTTTGTAGATGATCGCGGCAACAACTACGGTGGCGCCAAAACCAGACGGCCACACTATCTCATGATAGTTATTGCTTACGTTCACTGTGATGTAAACGTAAATGAATTGATGATCATTTCATCACCCACACCACTCACAGGGGGATGACCGTTCAATAACCAGAGGTTGATATATACGAATTGGCCAGGTGGCGGGATATCTGCTCCTTTGTAATCCCATTCTTGGATAATATCGCTGTCTGCCGGAACTGCTGACCATCCCTTCCAAGTAAGGAAATTCACGTGGTCTGCCTGCCACTGAATTTGTGAAGTAAACCGGGAGATAGGCGGCTGGATATATGGGTAGACGTTGCTCGACGTTTGCCATGGTTGGACAACAAAGTGTGCGGTGTTTGGTGCGGGGATGACGAGGCCACCAATTCCACTGTACTCAAGGTCCAATTCTTGATCTAATTTGGCGTAAGTGAACAACGGAGCAGCGACTGTATTCTGATCAAGCTGATCAAGTCGAGAATTGATTTGCACCGTGTATTTACCGTAGCCGAGTCGTTGCGGAAGATGAATTTCTCCGCATTGCCACAAGCCGTTGCCGTTGGTGATTTTCATATGCAAGCCGTCCGCTTCAACGTGGACGACAGAAGGATCGTTGGACCAGTAGTTTGGACCTGGGTCGAACGGCGTATTTGAATCATTGGAAACATCAAAACTCCAGGTATAACCGGAAAACGATAGTGTTGATGGACCAGAGGATGGATATTCGGTCCATACAAGCACACCCTGTTCCACCGAAGGATGATGGGTGAGTTCCGGTGACGCCATGAAGAGCGACGAATCAACAAGCAGTACAACAATGCGGTTCCAAGGATTTGTTTGACTTGTCCATGAACCGTCGCTGAAAATGTTCGTATATGGTGCGTTAGCCAGCGGCTGGATATACCACATGTCTGTCAGGACGTAGATCACAACCTTGATCCTACTGGCATCGACATTATTCGCGTGACCAGACAACTGTCTTGCTCCTGTTGCTGGTGTGTCAAGCGTGATTGTTGGCGGCAGATTAGGGTTGCCGACAACACCACCTGTATAAGTTCCTACTGGTGTTGGTGATCCGTCACAACCCGATAGCAATACTCCAGCCGCGATAGCCACACCGCATAACACTTTTACGTTTATGTATTTCACAATTCGCCTCTCAACATTGTTTAGCCTAACGGATGGCGGCTAAGCTGACGGCAACGATAACTTTCAATTACCACCAACCTCGCGCGAGTACCAACCTTTTTATTTTATTCTTAAACTTATTCGCGCGGTAAAAACCACCCACGCTTATTTCGTCAGCTTGAGCCGCGGAAGAGTCTAGAAGATCAAAACCCAAGCGCATTGAGCTTAGCATCTTCGTTTTTCCAGTCTTCAGCCGGTCAGTGCGTCTGCTAACCAGCTTGTCTGACCAGTGACCAAATCTGGGTTTCGCCAGCAGGAGTGGTCGTGGATTTTGTCGAGCGGACAGAGTCAGAGAATGCATCGCCTGCCGCGAAGTCATCTAACCCTTTCACGGAATATGGTCTTTCCATGAGAGAGACTCTCATTTGTGACTCTGATCGGACCGACCTTGCAACGCTTGGATGTCGCCAGGAACCCCTTGTTTTGCACCGGCTTTTTTAAGCATTCGAACTATTTCAGTGTTGCCTTTGCTGGATGCCACCATCAGCGCCGTCCCACCATTAACGTCTTTCATGTTCACATCGGCTTGGGCAGCGATCAGCAATCGGACAATACCCGTGTTGTCTTTAAGTGCCGCTCTCATCAGTGCTGTCATTCCCACTTTATCCTTGGCGTTCACATCGGCTTTGGCGGCAATTAACAATCGAACAATATCTTCCTGACCTTCGTCTGATGCCGACATTAATGCGGTCTCACCTACGTCGTTATTGGCATTCAGATTAGCTTTGGCATTAATTAGCATCCGAACTATTTCAGTGTGACCTTTCATTACCGCGAGCATAAGCGTCGTATTGCCGTATTCTAGCTTGGTGTTCGCATCGGCATTTGCATTGATTAGCATTCGCGCTATCTCAGTGTGACCTTGGTCTACTGCAATCGAAAGCGATGTAAGCCCTTCATTGTCCTTGGCGTTTACATCGGCTTTGGCGGCAATTAACAATCGAACAATATCCTTCTGGCCTTCACCTGACGCCACCATCAACGGGGTACCGCCGTCGTTAGCCTTGGCGTTTACGTCGGCATTCGCATCAATTAGCATCTGAGCTATGTCTGTGTGGTGCGTGTGTATCGCAAACATCAACGCGGTATTGCCATCGTTAGTCTTGGCGTTCACATCGACCTTCGCATTAATTAGCATCCGAACTATTCCCGTATAACCATTGCCTGAAGCATATATCAATGCCGTATTGCGATCATTGGTCTCGGCATTCACGTCAGCATTCGCATTAATTAGCATCCGAACTATTCCCGTATAACCATTGCCTGAAGCATATGTCAACGCAGTATTGCCATCGTTAGCCTTGGCGCTAACATCGGCCTTCGCATTAATAAGCGTCCGGACTACTTCAGCAGTGCCTTTAAGCACCGCATACATCAATGCCGTATTGCCATTGTTAGCCTTAGCGTTCACATCAGCATTCGCGCCAATTAGCATTTGAACAACATCTTTCTGGCCTTCCATTGCTGCATAGATCAACGCAGTATTACCATCGTTAGCCTTGGCGTTCACGTCGGCCTTCGCATTGATTAGTATCCGAACAATATTTTTCTGTCCTTTGCCTAACGTAAGCATCAATGCAGTTAAGCCATCATCAGCTTTGGCGTTCACATCGGCATTGGCGGCAATTAGTAATTGCACAATATCAGCGTTCCCATTGACTGATGCCGCCATCAACGCAGTATTGCCATCGTTAGCCTTCGCGTTCACGTCGGCCTTCGCATTGATTAGTATCCGAACAATATCTTCCTGGCCTTTATCTAATGCAAGCATCAACGCTGTATTGCCATTGTCAGCCTTCGCGTTCACGTCGGCCTTCGCATTAATTAGCATCCGAATTATTTCCAAGTGGTCTGCGTCTATAGCATACATCAATGCAGTATTACCATCGTTAGTCTTGGCGTTCACGTCGGCCTTCGCATTTATCAGTACCCGCACTATTTCCGTATAGCCTTTGCCTGAAGCATACGTCAACACCGTGCTACCTTCGTTACTCTTCGCGTTCACGTCGGCCTTCGCATCAATTAGCATCTGAATAATATTTGTGTGAGCTGTAAGCATCGCGTACATCAACGCAGTGTTGCCATCGTTAGTCTTGGCGTTCACATCCGCATTCGCGGCGATTAGCAATCGCACAACATCTTTCTGGCCCTTGTCTGCTGCAAACATTAGTGCTGTCGTGCCCTTTTCGTCCTTTGCGTTCACGTCGGCTTTGGCACCGACTAATTGTTTGACACGGGACGTGTCTCCGATGCTGGACGCGCTCAGAAGCTCTTGCTTATTTACCTCAGCCGCCATGTCCTCTAGTACCATGTCAATTGCCTTCTGTCTTATGAGTTGGGCTACCTCCTTATAACCATTCTGTGATGCCATGTCCTCGGCTGTAGCACCGTTGTTGTCTTTGGCGTTCACATCAGGTCTAGTGTCGAGCAACACACGAACAATTTCTCTCTGGCCTTTACCTGACGCAAGCATCAACGCGGTTAAGCCTTCGTCAGTCTTCGCGTTCACATCGACTTTTGCGGCCAACAGTAACTGAACAATATCAATGCGGCCATTTTCCGATGCTATCATCAACGCGGTATATCCTTTGTCGTCCTTGGCGTTCAGATCTGTTTTACCATCGATCAATGCTGTAATTCGTTGGATATCACCATTTTTGGCAGCAGCGATAATATCTACGCTCTTATAACTCTTGCAGGTCACGAAAGTGAGAAGCAGAAACAATAATGATGCAGTGGCGATCGGCGCTACGAAAGTAGCTAGAGGTGTCTTCGCGTTCTCTTGGTCGAGATATTTCTCCTCTCGACCAAACAGTTTGCAGAACCAATTCATAGTATATCCTCCTTTGGGTTGCGGAACCCAACTTTAATTAGACTGGTCCGCATAAGATGCGGAGTTCTGATTTTGTGTCAGCATACCACGCCTATGACTTTTTACAGAAGACGTGCGAAACCCTTTGTATTCAATTGCTTGATGGTTGTCTGTGGACTTGTTACAGCATTTTATGCGGATCACCTTGACATAACCTCCTTTAATAGGTTCAGGGACTATCCGCCGGACTGCAAACGCCTTTGCCGCCGCGATTCAGTACGTGTATATATATCTAGAGGAATAAACAAAAAAGTCAATCATAGATTCTTTTGCCACAAATCTTCTGCCCTCTTGCCAAAGCCAACTTACTTGAATTGACTACACGAGATGTTAAGCGGCATTTCAAAGAAAATCATATCATGTATGTTTGATGTTGCGGAATTGAACTTTCCACCATAGCCAGCAAAACCTGTCTTCAAAACGTGAGTTCCGCCGTCTGCGTATAAACTTATGTATGACGATGGAACTCATCCACTGTGCAATCTCATATTTATGTCAAAGCAATTCCGAGTTCAAAAAGATTTCGCTCTCGATTATCCAACGCATCAACCTATCCTTGCCAAGAATGTAAGCGTCGAGTTTTGAATTGTCAATGCTTTTTGGTACGCACGTGCTTGTCGTGAAGGCATCAGCGTCCGGTGCCATTTTGCCATGCCACGTTAACCGCAAAAAAAACTCAATTCAAGCCCCCTTATCCGATTCCTGCGATGTTAAGAACGTGGGGTGACCATATACGAAAGAGGAGAATGGAACTTAAGCTATCAAGAGAAGAAGTCCGAACAATGCTGGGAGTAAGTATTTTTGCACTCCGAAACTGGGAGAATAATTATGCCTGTCCACATCATCGGTATCATCCGAAAATCACGAAATTCCTCGGATACGAACCCAGGATCAAGACGAAAGAATTCTATGGTGAAAGAATTAGTGCTTATCTGAAATTGACCGGCAAATCCAGAATAAAACTTGCTGCGTTGGTTGGCGTTACACCGCAGGCAATCCATAAATGGATTCATAATATGAGCACACCACCAAAAGAGTTTCTCGAAAAATTAATCTCGGTCATGAATGGTGTCAATTTGAGATAAGCAAGAGACTGAAACATAGGCTATGGGAATATCCTCAATCGATCTCGGTGCCTAACTTATCATTGGTACACAAAACGGTATCAGGTCACCATTCGTGCTATTACTTACTTCGAGCCGAAGACCTCTTCAAGGATCCTCGCCGTATCCGTCTTACGAATGTTTTTCAATATCAAATTACGCAAATCGTTTGCGCTCTATCCTTGACGTGTAACGAATCAACCCAATTGCCTTGAGATTCAGGTACTCTTCTTCCGCGTCACCAATAAGCCCGAGCCGAAACTTCGCTACAATCGTTTCTACTGTGTGACGTGGCTTCCCATTGTCGTGTCTCCTTTGATCCAGTCTATATAACAATACTAACTCAGGACTGGATCACTTTTGGGAGGCACGTCAAGGAATTCACTTAAATTGATTCACTGCTACAGAATCATAAGAATACACTATTACATCTAGGCACACATGTATTGAAGTTTTTTACAGGTTCTTGATATAAACAATTGTGCATCGGTACACTACAAGTAAGTAGAACATATTATACTGTTCATTAGTCTATGTTTGACGTGAGAAGCCATTAATCCATAGGATCCTGAATTCTACTTCCATACTTCAACTTTCAAAATATGTATTTGATTCTACACTAGACAGTGATTCAATTAATCTCAAACTTACAATTATTCCTCTCTCGCGAGTTATTACTCCTATGAAATGTCCTCATTCCTATTAGAACATAAATCTCAATCCTGCTTCCACACCAACAAATGTGATCTTGTCGTTCTTAGGGTAGATATGGAAATAGTAAGCACCGATGTCTCCCGTCAACCACGGAAGAATTGGTTTGTCAATTCCCACTCCAGCACTAAGGCCTAGAGTAGCATCTATGCCTCTAGGTTTATATACACCCGCCCCAACCGCGGCATAGGCTTCCCAACCACCGAATGGGACGTATCCCTTAAAATAGGCAGTTCCTCCCACAATCTGAAAACCCGGGTCAAATCCATAACGACCAAATACTAGTTCTATCGCCCAATGACTCCAAAAGCGGTCCTGGAAATCGACTTCCACAAGGGCGCCCTGGTGGTAAATATTAGCAAACGTAGACACTGGCGATGTAATCCCTGCGTGCACACTTACTGAGAGCTGAGCCCGTTCCAGTTTTGAGAGTGGCCCATCGTATACAGTATCATTCATAACAGTAACTCTTATCTTCGGATCCGAGGTCAATGGCACATTCAAAGGAATTGTATAGTCACCATCTAAGAGATCGCTCATATTGGGGTTAACTGATCCAAGAGAAAGCGAAACATGAATGTGATCCCCATAATCAGGCCCCAAGAAGTTGTCAAATTGATCTTTGGGACGAATATGCAAGAGCATTTTTCTGCCATCGGCTGTCTTGTCGAACAACGAAACATAAAGATCCGATTTATCGCTCTCCGCTTTGCCAAAACGGACATCTGCAGATAAAATCTCTGTCCTTTGATAGTCCCCTATGGAATTATTTTTGCCCGCCACTTCGAAAATAATCGAGTAGGTACCTGCCATCTTGGTGTCGGAGAAAACCGCGGAATAACTGCCATCATCATTGTTTCGAAGTGTCAACTTTTCACCTGTCGGCCGCAGCTTCCTGAAAAATTCTGGATCACGGGAAAGAATCGCAAGTTTTTTCTGTGCTACGGTAGCTAGACTTTCTGCACGAAAATCATAAGGGACGGCTGGCATCGGATTGACGGACAAGAGTGTACCCAGGCTTAGCACCGGTTTCATAATTGTAGCAGTGACAGTCGTGGCATCAGTGATAGGTGCGTTATCGTACTTCAACTGCACACGCAAATTCAAAGAATCGCCAACAATGTACTCCTTTTGGCCCACGGAGAAGTTGTACTCCAATTGTGGCTCTTCTACAATCGCGGCCGATTCATAATCCGCCCCGCTCCTGCCAGTGATTTTCATATCCCATTTTCCACCTGCGCTGATATAATTCCCATTGATTTCTGTTGGCATATCAATCGAAAGGATCCGATAAAAGGATCCATTAATGAGCTTGCCGGAACCAGTGAGGTCAACTCCTCCTTTTAAAACGCTAAAACTCATCTTGTCCGATCGCTTCCAACTGAGTTTGAATATGACTTTCTTTACCCCATTATTCACCGTAAATGATTCTGTTGCTCCAATTGAATCTAATGTTCCATGCCTATAGGCGAGAAGCTGTGGACTTGCCTGTCGAAGAACATCAATTAATTCTTCCACATAGAATCGACGCAGATCTTCATCTGGTGCAGTCGTGAGCTTCGTTAATCCTGCCGTTGCCGTTGCGATATTGCTCAGCAAATTAACGAACCGTGGAGTTGCACCGACACCGATGGTGTTTATTTTTACATGGAGATCAGTATTCAATCTGGTGGCCGGAGTTGTAGGATCGATGTTGGACTGAGGACATCCAGGTTGATTTGCGATATCAAGATTAGGGTCTGTTACCATCGGATTTACATTTTGCATCCCATCGGTGAACAGCACAATATTACGCGGTCGTGTGGCATCGGTCAGCGTGCTGAGTGCAGATTGAAGGCCGCCTCCCATAGCCGTGAGGCTGTCGGGAGCCGTGGTTTGAGAGTTGATATCAGCGATCATCGCCGGAGCATTAGTAATGACCGGGAAGAGCCTCGTTCCTCCAATATTAAAATCCCTGATGTTTGTGCTAAAGTATGTGACCCCTAAGCGATCATCAGGGATTGCAAGTGCTGTCCAGAGTTGAATAAAGATTTCGACAGCCTCTTTGAGAACATCCAATTTCGCAGAACACCCTGGACACGCCGCATCGAGCATGCTTCCCGAACAATCCAGGACGAGCATAACGTCTACTGGAGTCCGCGTCGCAAGGCCGAGCGTCCACGCACCGCGGCCGAGCGTTCCGGCAAGGAGCAAATGATCCTGTTCTATGTAGTCAAGCCGTTGAACCGGAGCCGTTGGCAGATCTTCGCCAAGTCGACTCCAGGTGTTGAATGACGGGCCATCTGCGATGTAGACTCCGACATCCGTTCCTACTGCAATCGACCCGGAGGCAGTATTCGGAACAAACGCGATTGACCGCAAAGTTCCGGGGTTGAATGTTAATAAATTTCCTGTAATAGTAGTCCAGGTTGCACCTGTATCAGTCGTTTGATACACTCCCCGATTGGCACTCCAGAGCCCTTGGTCGGCAACCACGAAGGCCGTGTCAGGATTATTTGGGTCCATCTTGATACCTCGGACATAACCTCCAGGATATGTCGGTGAGGCAACAAGTGTGTCAGGCCTTGGGGATTTTCGAACGTACACCTGGCTGCCGGATCCAACATATAGAAGATCGGGATTACTTTGTGCTCCATAACAAATCGTTTCCAATCCGTCATCGTTCGCGGATATCGCTTTAATCATACTGATCGTCTCACCCTGGTCATCCGATTCGTATATGCCGTTGTATCCGGAAATAATCATACGGGATGGATCGACGGCATTTAATTGTAATGGTGTGTAAAATTGAGGTGAAAGAGCTGGGCCGCCGTTAAGGACTGTTAATTGGGGATATTCGACATTAATCTTTGTATTAGTCGCATCATAGGTCCTGCGTTGCAAGCCCCCCAAGTATTGTGAACTAACATACCGTATCGATTGCCCGGGTGTTGTACGATCATCAACAGCAACAACACCTCCATCTCCATAATCTACGTTAGACCAAAGGGTGCTCGCTGGAGATGTCTGTTCCGGGGTATCATTATCCTGAGTTCCTCCAATGATTATTTTGGAGTTGGCATCCCAGGCCGTTGAGTGAAACTCCGTAACTTGAATATCACCGTTCATGGAGGACCAATCACCATTGCTCGTTTGAGGATTGGTGCGGCGATAAATTCCGCCATCGTCAACTTCGAGGAGATCTCCGTTTGCCGCGAATCTTAAATCCCGTGAGTCTGCATGCGGAGCAGTATTGTGCAAGGTTCCGCTTTGTCCGTTCTGCGAATCGGTATACGGCACAAACTGGCTGCCGGCGGCGTTCGAAGCATCACCTCGAAATCGTGGACCATAATCACCGCCGACGTAAACAATATTTGCATTGTTTGGATCCGCAGCGATAGAGAGATGCAAGAATCCCTGGTGCCCAGGATGAGTTCCCATTCCTGAGGAACTAGGTAAATCCATCAACGTCCAGGTAGTGCCTCCGTCCCCCGACCGGAATACCGCCGATAATTGATCCGTATTTCCGCTTACGATCGCAGCATAGATATTATTATTGACGCCCATCGCCATCTCGATATTGCAGGCTGTGCGTATCGAATCATCTAGCGCACCGGAACTTACCTTGGTCCATGTTGCTCCATTGTCGGTGCTGCGGTACAAGCCGTTAACACCTGCGTTGGTATATAGTTGCGCGGAGTTAGTCGGGTTACTGATAAGATCGTATGATCCCCCTGCAGGCAATCCTGTGCCTGCACTTCCTGATATTTGCGTCCACGTAACGCCAAGATCGGTACTTCTCCAGATACCCCATTTTTGATAGGATGTAAGCACATAGACAACGGAAATGACAATAGTGGAACCCCGTGGAACGACTCCTGATATGCTGAATCCGTCCAGAACACCGCCACCATCGATGGGAATCCAGTTTGCCCCGCCATCCGTTGTTCGGAGAAGGCCGGTAAGGGGACCATTATCTCCGAAACTGCTATACGCACCGAATCCGGCGACAAGGGTCGAGTTTGTAGCATCCGTTGGATCGAATTCGAGTGCTCCGATAGAAGCCGATCGCGCCATGTCTGTCTGTGGAGTCCAATTGGGACTTGCGCTTGTGGCGTTGGTCGTCTTCCAAATACCGCCATTGACAGCTCCAACGTAAAGGATATTTGCGTCAGTGGGATGAGGAGCGAGTGCATTAATCGCTCCCTCGACCTCTCCGTCAAGAGTAGACACTTGACCGTGTGTGATCGGTCCCGGACCTCGTCTCGTCCAGGTCTGAGCGTGGCTACTTGTAGTGAAGAATAATCCTCCGAGGACCGCGATAGCTCCAAATTCAAACAACGCAGCTAGCATGAGCCGTAAGATTCGATTTGAATATGAATGTACGATACTGGCTGGAATTCGAGATGTTTGAGTCAACATATCATCCTCCTCTATGCTCTTTCGGATCGATGTCAAATATTCTTATGTACCGTCGTTTGATCGTCTCTCAGTTCGGAAATGGTCCGCGAAATTTCGTATCACGAATGGGCCAACTCCAGATCTCATTTCCGGTTCTGAGATTTATCGCACGTACACGCGCCTCTTGACTGACGAGCTTTCCATTGATTAATCGAGAATATGGTGGTGTGCGGCAAATAATTGTCGAATCCAAAGCGAAAAATGGTGCCCAGGACACGTGCATCCCAACTTCTCCGATCTTTTTGCCGTCCGTGCGGGAATAAATTGTCCAGCGATACTTATTCCATTCAGAGCTGTTTGCAATCTTCTTTGTTCCCAAGATATGATTTGCATTTGCTGAAAAGTATTGCGGGCCGACCACTTCGGTTAATCGTTCTGAAGTTTTCAGAATTTGACCGCCGACAGAGGGAGAAATTCTTTCAGTGGGGAGATGAGATGTCGCGCCTGTGGAAGGATCAAGTCTGAATGTGCCTCGAATTACAGAATTGCGCCGGGAAGGCATATTCGATACAGATGTATCGCGTACACCACGAGCCCATTCCGGGCGCGGCTTATATTCCCACGATATGACAACTTTGTCGCCGAAAAGATGAGCGCCGACGATAAACGTATCAGTGAGTCTCTCGTCTATCGAAACCTGAACACTCTGTGGCAGATTGATTGCGAAGGCTGATTTTCGCCCTCCATTTTGCTGTGTTTGAAGAATGACAATATCCAGGACATTTGTCTGGGCTGCAGGTTCACCTTGACAGATCAGCAAGTCGCCTTGAAGAATCAAGGGCTTGGCAGCTTCGTTGCTGTGCCACACAAGCGTTCCTTTGCCGATGTCAATTGCATCGATGCCGCCCTTTGGATTCATGACAAACATGAGTCCTCGTCCTAGATCGACAACAACGCCTTGCTGTAATTCAAAGATTTTTTCAATTTGCCCGAATGTTGGACACGATAGTGGCCCCAATGAGATCATGATGACTGTCAAAAGTGAGAAGGCAAGGGTCTTCATGTTACAAAGTACCGGTTTGATTTGAGTTAACTTTTCTGGGTACTTAGGTACATAAGATCTTGTGTGGATCGGATGTTTTGGCTTAACGATTGACCATACGAACATTTGGGTACGCGCCATATCTAGCCTACCCTTGTTGTCAGGGAAAATGTCCTTGAAAAAACTTGGAGGAATAGATGATTTGTCATGCAATTTCGAAGTGTCTATAACAGCGGCTGAGAGCATGGCTGTGAATCCGTTAATGCCCAGTAGAATTGCTACATTTTGATGAAATGCTGGCAAAATAGCGCTGGCAAATGCAGCTTGAACAAATGCAATCACTGTCCAAAGAGTCCAAATATAAATTTGGAGTCTGAAGAGACTGTGACAATTGTCTTTACCTGTCATGACCAAGTCAAGGGACTTTAGCGGGTGCTCATCTTTCTCTTTTCGCGACCTAGTTGCCCTTGTTATCAGGAACTGCTCGGACCCAAATAGGAACAAGACGGCCGCAGCAACACCTATCCAACCCCGAATCTCTCCGGATTGAACCGGGGCCGCCAAATAAGAAGCTGTGATCATGAGAACAATGCCAACCAACCACCACATAAGGCGCTCCTTTCTTTATCTGTCTTTTTGTAAAAAAGATCTCCACTCGGGTCGGCTGCTAGGTCTAGATCCCTAGAAGGCCGCCGCTTGTCTTGAGACTAATTCCCGGTGACCATACAGACGTCATTCCCTTGTTGAGGTCCCGATTCAGGGAAGCAATAATCCAAAATAAAGGACTCATGCGAATCTCAGCAACGATGCTTATGGATCCCTTTTCAGTCCCAATTCCGTTTCCACCAATGCCCAGCCGAAAATCCTGGTTTCCGTAACGATACATAATAGCATATGAGAGATATGTGGAATCGGCTTGCCCAGACAAAGCATATTGGCGATAATATCCGAGTTGTCCCAGCAGTTGGGAGTCTCCTAGGCCGATACCGCCATTTATCCAAACCCTAAATCGAGAGAGTGCGCTTTGCCTTATAATTGCATTATTAGCCCTGTAAACCGCACCTGCATCTACGTCTAACGTTGTCGCGTTCCAGCCGGGATTTGGTTTGATTTTTCTAAGCTCTAGGATGGCGGAATTGAATACGAAATGTTCAGCTTGATTCCTAAGCGCTTCAGCCTCAGCGTGGTATGATGGGTCTATCGCTTCTAATGTGTCTGCGTAGTTTCTCAGCTTATCAAGCATCCTGCTCAGAGAGTCGTTGGAAGTCACGGACACGCCAGTCGCAATGTAATTGTTTACGTTTTGGACCAAATCTTGAACCTCCTCGTAGATTTTTTGTATTTGAGGAGTCACTTTCTGGCCTTCGTGAGGTTTGGGAAGTGCATCAAGGGCCTCGATCGATGCTTTTGCCAGCAATTTTATCTTATTTGAATCAAGTCTTCCGTCACCTGAATTCAGGATTACTATTCTGGTTCCAATGGCCCAATCTTGGCTTGAATCCGCATTTTTAGAAGGTGCCGTTCCAAGAGACACCTGTGTGTTTGAGAGGATCCTAACAAGCTGGCTATTATAGTAGTCGTATAACTGAAGTTTGGACCCCATAAGCAATTGGTAAGGAGCAAATGTGATTGCGATCCCCGGAGATAATTCTCCCTTCAAGTTCACGGCGGGTTGCACGCTGGCCAAAAATGCCGAGATCGTGCCTGGTTGCTGGATATTATTCCCGGGGAGGCCAAGCAGATCAAAGGCAACGTCGTTCGGGATAGCCTGGAACCTTGCAACGCTATCAGCTGTCTCAACCGTCTGAGAAGAAGCATCAAGCCAACAAAACATAATAACGAGTCCTGCCAGAAGGGTACTGATACGTGGACTATGTCTTTTCTTCATATGAAACCTCACTGAATTTTTTGTTAGGAACTCAACTCGTATAATGGGCCTCATTTACTCAAAAGTTATTTGGTCACCCTTATGGACTATTTGACCGCTCCCCGGAGGTACTACTCCAGGAGCTGCATCCTGACATAGAACATTTCCACCTTGCTCCACTGAAACGGTGCAAACGAACGGCCCACCGGAATCACTTGGATCAGAAATAAATGAGTCCCACCATAAGGAACCGCCTATCAACTTAGTGGGATTCGTTTTCATGACAAATCGATCTGGTATGCTATCGTCAGTTCTTTGATCATTCCACGGCTCGAGAACTACGCCAGAGGAATCATAAACAAGTCCGTTGTAAATCCCTAGTTTCAAGTGAGTGACAGAAAACGTCCATGTTACAGTGCCGCCTTTCGGATCAATTTTTGCCGTGTTAGCCATGTTGATTCTCCTTTTGGTTGTTTGAATTGAATAGTTTACTCAGATACCGTTCTGTGTTCCACCTTCTGTACCTGCGTCCGACTAAATTCATGTCATGCGTTTCTCGAACAGCTCATGCAGAGATGGTTTCCATCTGTCGAGCGTGCAAATTCGGGAAAGTGTGTATCGTTCAAAGAGCAACTCAAGGATTAGGTACGCGCTGAGCTGGAATCTTCAGTCCCAGATATGTTCCCGAACTAATGCCCATCAACGCTAACCAGCTGGAATCTAAATCTTTTAACGTGAGGGCAGAGAAAGCAGAAACAAGGAAAAAAGTTCCAAAGAAAAGTGTCCATGCGAAAACTTGAAATCGGTGAAAGTTTATTCCTTGATTGTCGGAGAGTATATCGTTCAAGAATCCGCAGCTGAAAACGCTTGGCTCCAAATCTCTCATTCTCTTCGTCAGGGTGGTTACTTCCGATTCACGCGCTGGTATAGCTGGGTCGCTCGGGTTTTCGGCTTTGAGCTCAACAATCTTTGCTCTTAGCACATCGAGTTGAGTTGCCAAAGATGAATATTGAGTGGGCGCGCTGTCGTCGGGCTTTTCAAGATCGATCGCTACAGAACCGAGGGCAGTGCCTCCAGCTATCCCGAGTATTCCAAGTACCGACATCGGGAATGCTGGAAGTTCACCCACCACGACGCCAATAATAGTCATTGAAATGAATACTAGTATGAACCACCACGCCATCTGAAACCGAGCTAGACTGAATGTCTTTCGTTTCCCGTCAGGTGGAGTAGGACCCGCATCTCGCAGGATGTCAGTTCGTGATGCAAGTATGAGAAGAAGAACTACCATCAAGGCCAACAAAACAAAAGAACAGATTAGTGCGAAGACGTTGTAAACTATGAGCATTTTATGTACGGTGGACCGAATCGGATATCCATCTTCCCACCCGACGCTAATAGCGACATCGCGCGATGGGGATTCGATCCGCTGCAACAGATTCCAAGTTGACTTTGCTTGATCCGTATGAATGAGATGAAAGGATAATTGGCCATTCAGCTTGTTGATAGACGACGGATACAGACCCTTGAGAGGCATGTCGTTCAAAAAAAGGACTAGTTTCTGGTTGGGAGACTTAGCCTCACTTAACAAGCTGGCCAGGGCGTTAATTTTCAAGATAAGATTAGCCCCTGTTTTTATGGAATCAGAATATCCACTCCAATCAGAAGTGCAGTCTGTGACCGATGGAATAGAATCTTGCGGAGCCTGTCCTCTCCCGCTATTCATTGGAAGACAAATGAAAATCAATAGACAGTAGCCGGCGATAAGAGATTTTGGGCAAATCCGCTTGTTTCTTGGTCTTATTGTGCTTCTTGATGGGTCGACCGGGGAAATAGTTATGTTAACCTCTCCGGTGTACGCGATTGACTTAATATTTTCTTCTCCCAACATTTTGAGCATGGAACCTCCTGAACTTACTTCTACGTTCTAACCGTGCTCCCGTGCGGAGTTCATCATCCGCCGAAAAGCTTTCCTATTGAACCGAACAATACCTGCCAAAAAACACCGTGCTGTACCGCGAAGCCAATCCTCACAAGAATGTGAGACTCCGAGCTAACTTCGAGTTTTTCATACACAACCGGCAACAAAACCAGGGCTATTATTAAGGATAATACGAGGCTCGACAGAGTGATATTCACGTTAACGGCTATGCCGGATTTCAGCTGCATAGCAGCTGAGCTAAATAGAACTCCGACAACGAGACCTATATAGATGATAATTTGTTGTCCAAGATCCACCTTAGACCCCTTTGGTTGAACCGATTTATCTCCAGATTGTTTGGGATGTGTTTCATATTTTTGATAGTGGTGGGAATGCATCCCCAAGTCTGCCTCCACCTTCATCTGTTCTTTAGGATGTCCGTGTGCCAAATTCTTTTCCGAGATTATTTTGTTTGAATCAATTGCAGAAAACTCGGATATCGGTATTGTGGGGTCTTCTCCGACAGGTTCTTTGGTTAGATGAGGGTGCGTACGTTTGCTTAGATCAAAGTATGATAATAATGACATTGAAAGTCTCCTCCCTAAAGTCAAACCATTTGTTAACTGCAGTTGGCGATACTCACAGCTGACAACGCGATTTCATACTGCTTCCCCTTTAGACTGTCCATCATTTAGATCAGGATTTTTCTCCTGACCGCGAGCGAGAGCAATTCCTAAGATCGTCCCAACCTTGAATCAGTCATAAGGAAAGCCTTTGGACACCGCTCCACTCAGAATTAAGTGCAAGAAGCGTACCTATCCAAGAACTCCGAAAACAACTCACTATGCTATGACGATTATTCTGTTGGGAAACGAGTTGCCCATCACCGTGGGCAAGGACATTCCCATTGCAAGCCTGCAGTCTAATAACGCCAATTCCTCGGCGTACTCTTGGAGATGTGGAATATAAGAGAAGCGATCATGGTGGGATGCATGACACATAAAAGGACAGTTTCCGATATCAAGTGCCCCTAATGAAATTCATTTATCCCCCTTGAGTCGCCGAATCGACCGCAATATCACTTCAGCAATCGCCCGCCGTTTCTTTTCACTATCTACAGCCCCACCAACGGGGCTGTCCACTTTGACTCTGCGCGCATGTATTATTTGTTCTTGATGGATTTCTCCCCGACCTTCTCGTTCAAAAAAACTGGCCAGCCCATCTGTTTGGATCACCGTGACCTTGCCTAGTTCATTAGGTTCAAGCCCGTTTGTAGAGATTGTGGTTATTTTTTCAAGATTCCTTTCATGATGGGCCACGACCACCACCTTGTCATATCCTGCAGCAAGACATTTCTTGATGTTCTTAAGTTCGTGAACTTCATCAGTGGTAACACAGACTTCAAAGGCTATTTTCTTTCCCTCTCTTTCCAGCCCGACATCGACTCGTCCCTTACCGTCCGGCGTCGGCTCTTCAATGGTCGCACTGTACCCCCAGTCCTCTGCCGTCAGTTTTATCAGGTTCTGCAAATACCTGTGCTGCGAGACTGATTTTTCTTCAGAGCTTCTTTCCAGAGACGGCGGTGGGACTTTGCGTTTTGCTTCCTGCCTGACTGCTTCACGTCCGCTCGCGTTGGTCAGCGCTTCTTCTGGCTCATTGACTTTCGTTTGAGGGGCTTCTTCCTTAACCGACAAAATAACCTTCTCAGCGTCAGATGGCCGGGAATATTTCTTTCTTGACCGCTCTAATACTTCTTCCGCTGTCTTCTTCTCTACGGCGGCATCGATCTTCTCTTCTGGGTACGTCTTGATGTTGAAGTCATGGTCCGATCTGTCCACTCGCACAATGCCTTCACCGACGCTGAGCTCCTGGAGATCGCGCGGATCGAAGTGTGAAAATCCCTCTGATAATTTCTCGGCATCCGCGTCTCCGAGCCGGAAACATATTCTCGTGCCGGCGTTGGAAATTACAGAATCTGCCACTCCTCTATCCCGTTCGTATAACTGTCTGAGATTTTGATGGGAAAGAGTTAATCCGAGGTGATACTTGCGTGCACCCGTGAGAACCGTTGCCAAAGAAGGGGTGATGAAATTCTGAAATTCATCTATATAGAAGTAGAAATTATCTCTTGATCCATCGCTTAGCGCCTGTCGTGCCATAATGGCTTGATGTATCTTTGAAACGACCAGCGCCCCTAAGAGGTATGAGTTCTCCTCACCGATGAGACCCTGGGACAACTTCACAAGAAGGATCTTCTTCTGGTTCACGATCTCATTAAAATCAAGCCCCTCCTTCTGATTGACTATGTTTCTCAAGATCTGCGGTCTCAGGAAAATATCGAGCCTCGTTAGGATTGATGCTTCCGGTCTCCCATGAAGCAGCGGAAATTCTTTATTCCAGAAATATCGTAGATCACGGTCCGTGACCGTCTCCAAGAACCTATCACGAAACTCTTTCTCGACCAGGAATTTCCGTAAATCCATCAATGTCCCACCTACACTGCTCTCCGCAAATACTGTTGCGGCATTCCCGAGCACTGTGGTCATCTGATCTCCCCAGCTGGTGGCAAACCTTTTGAAGATTGCGACAAGGTCGGAAGAGAGAACGGTCTTTTCTATCTCCGAAGTGGCTGAGAGTATATTGAAGCCCGCAGGGTACTCGCTGTCGGAGGGGTCGATGATGATCACGTCTTCGAATCTTTCTTCCGGCACGCGGCAGAGCACGCCTTCGGCCAGATCGCCGTGCGGGTCAAGAAGCGCAAGTCCGTCACCGTTTTTCATGTCCTGCACAATCAGGTTGAGGAGGAGTGTCGACTTTCCCGTCCCGGTGGCACCGACGACATGCATGTGTTTCGTTCTTTGCTCGGGACTTATGGAAACAACTCTCCTAATGCCATGGTGAACATTCTCACCGATAATGAGGTTGTGACCGACGACGTCAACAGGAGCCTGCCTTGTTCCTGTCGTCACTCTCGAAAGTTTCTCGGAGATTACATCTGACGACGGCGGATGCACAAACCCGCACAACTCTTCGCTGTTCAGTATCATGCCGCTACGCCTCGTGAGGCGCCAGACGATATCTCTCAAATGTTCCTCGTCGTCATAACCCTCGTTGTTCAACGGTATGAATTCGTTGCTTTCCGGTCTCGAGAATGTTCTGAATGTTGCCGCAAGCGACCTCGCTATCTCATAAGCCCGGCTCTCGGAGCCGGCACTCCCCAGGACCCTGAATCCAACAGCGTAAAGCGGCTTGCTTATTTTCTCATGGGCTAACTTCACCATCTCGGGCGAATCAACAAAGAATGAAGTCCCGTCAAAATCGGTCACCGACCTCATGATGCTCTCCGCCCATGGATTGTGGACTGACTGAAAGAGAACCTGGAAGATGCCTGTTTCACCTTTGGAGAGGCTCTCCAGAGTCGCATATATGCCAGTCAGGGGATCGATGTTGAAGTTCTTGAATGCTTTGATCGGCCTCATGAATTCATCCGACAATCCGAAATCCACGATTGCGGAGCTGCGGTCGTTGTTTCCCAATCCGGACGCGATTTTGCTTTCGCCAGAGGGGTCCATCCGGACGGGGTCTATCACAACTCCGGGAAAGTATGCTTTGAGATGATGCGAAACCTGGTCCGCATCGGAGGCGCGGCTGACGAATTGCACCGTTATAGCTTCATGCGTCCCGATGATCTCGAAGCTCAACGGAAACTGCGTGTAAGAAAGGTTGAGAAGGAGCTGCTCAACGCCCAGGAAGGAAATGTCGCTCTCCCTCGGGAGCGTGATTTCAAGCTCGACAAGTTCTGAGCCATCCTCGAAAGGGCTCGGCTCCGCCGCATAATCATCGATGCTTGAATCGAAAGACGGTTCGTTCTCTTCATGTCCCTTGAACAGATTCCCGACCTTTTCCACGAGCGAGCTTATAAGAGTAGGCTTCCTTCCGTCATCGATCACCGGTTGACGGTAGAAAAAGGTTGCCCGGTTGAACGGTACGTATGGTGGTTCAAGGCCGACGGGAAAGTCATAAATATCCCAACCTCTTCCCCTGTATTCCCAGAGGTAGAAATTCTCCGTCAATCGCTCGGCAAGAGTAAACACCGCGGCCTCGAAAAATTAGTGTTACTGGAAAAGCTTCTCGTTTATTATCGGCTTGCGCTCCGCTTCTGAGAGCGCCCGTATCCCTTTCGCGCTCGTCTGTTGTTCAAGAGCCTCCTGTACTGCGCTGCCGATACTATCCTGGAACATGATAGCGGTATCCTTCCTGAAATAAGTATCGGGCATAAGGTGCTTCATCAGCCGGCCTCCCATGAAAGGGATCATCGAGAGGAAAATCTGACCTCCAGTCGGTCTCTCTCCGAGCCACCACGAGGTGAAGAATCCGGGCCCAAATGGAGCAGCGCAGATGTCGAACAAAAGCTCGAACCTCTGAATTCTCAGGTACTCGCGTTTGGCCGAATAAAACGCGGTCTCATGTTGTTCGACACGGGAAATGCGCAGATTGGGTATGTTCTTAGCCTTCACAAGTTCCGTCACCGCATTGTAAAACTCCTGAACAGAAATCTGGAACCCCTCAAATGAGTGATGCCAGTGCGAGAACGCAACTACCTTTGCTCGCTTTTTCTGGATGCTCGCCGCTATCCCGATAAGGATAATTAGTAGCAGTCCGAAAGCGGCCGTAAGGAGTACAAAGGTAAGAGTGCTCGGTCCGGTGTCTTGATGAGTCCCATAAGAATAATTCTGATACATGACTACCTCCTTCGCTACGGTTAATAAACTTCATTGAAGTCTGTTTAACTTTTCACGACTATCCACGCTCTCCGACAAGAATTTAGCCAATTAGACCAAAAATTAAAACTTAGACAACGCTAGTTAAATCCTCGAATATCACTATTTGCCCAATCCGGCATTTTCGCCATCCTTATTTGTGAATGCGCTCGGTTGATATCCTAAAAGTATGGAGAACAAAAATCGTCGGAGGATACCGAGCCTTCTCAGGAAATACCGGAGGGTGAGAGGGTTCAAGCAGAAAGAGGTCGCGATGTTGCTCAACCTCAAGAGCCCGAGCCGCATATCGCGCTGGGAGAAAGGGGCGTGCTTCCCGAGCGTCAAGAACCTGTTCCGCCTCGCGATCATATATAGAGTGCTGGTCGACGCAATCTTCCCCGATCTATACCATTCGCTTAAGGAAGAACTGAAGAAACGGGAAGATGATCTTTTCGGTCGGAAGGGGCCTTCCAAGAAGGCGGCTTTGGATTAAAGCCATGGAACGAAGGGTCATACGCCCCGGCGAGTGGTATTGGGCGGATAAGGCGGTCATCCAGGAATATGCCAGGAAACTGGGCCTTCTGACCGTCGGGGTGTACCACTTTCTTGCAAGCATGGTGGACGAAAACCAGGACTGTTATCCGTCCCAAAAATACGTCGCGGAAAGGATCGGCTGTTCGAGGGAATCAGTATCCAGGGCAGTTAAGAGGCTTGTGGAAAATAAGTTGATAAGTGTGTGGAAGACCCCCGGGGAAAGGAAGGTGTACCACCTTCTGCCGGTCACTATGTTCTTTAAAGAAACGAAGGTGTCCCGTAAAGGCACTCCGGATGTATCACGAGAAGACACAAACAACAATAAGGGAACAAGAAATAAGAACAATAACGTTGTTGGTGTCAAAAAATCTTATCCCTCGGATACGACTGAGGTCAAACCTCCCGAAGGCAGCGACCGCGAGATTAAGGAAAAATTATTGGCCCATGATCTATCCGAAGCCCTTGACGACCGAGACCATCTCTCGATCTACCTTTCATACGCGAAGAAATACCCCGAACCATTCCTGAGGCGCATCTTGTCGGAGACCAGGATGACGCCGGAATCAAGGATCAGAAAGAGTCGGGCGGCATTATTCAGGTACCTTTTGAACATCTATGCAGAGTGAACCAATGAGGATCATCTCGGTTAACCCCGGATGGAGGCACACCGGAATCGCGGTGTTCCGGGGATCGGATCTCGACGACTGGAGAGTGAAATCAATACGGCACAGAACGGCCGACGAGATATACGGCATTATGACAGCGACGCTCGACGACTTGGCGGAAACGTATGGCGTGAAGGTTCTAGCGATGAAAAAACTTCATCCGGCAAGAAGTTCAAGAAATCTTCGCGAACTTACAACAGAAGTGAAAAGGTGGGCCGCAAAGAGAGGTCTTGTTGTCCGTGATTTCTCGATAAAGGAGGTCGAGTCGTCCTTTCTATCTCTAGGGATGTTGAACAAGGCACGTCTTGTGGAGGAGGTGGTCGCAAGATATCCTGTCCTCTGCTCGGAACTTGAGATTGGGGGACGAAGCCATAGCCCATATTCCATTCGCATGTTTGAGGCGGTCGCTTTGGGAATGAAATGCCTGAGCGATTTGGAAAAGGAAAAAGGTCGGAAAATAATCTTGACAAATCATGAGAAACAATAAAAGGATCCTGGCAATCGATCCCGGTACGCATTATATCGGCGTGGCAGTTCTTGTCGGCCCGAAGCTTGTGTACTATGGAGTGAAAACGCTCTCTCGGCGAAAGCCGACGCGTGAAGCGCTCAAAGAGGGACGGAAAGTTATTGGATTACTGATCGATGACTTCAGTCCGTCAATACTCGCTGTAGAGAAGACGTTTTTCGCAAAAAGCAGCAACGGGACTCTTCTCAACACGTTCGCACGTGAAATAGTCTGGATAGGCAAGAGGAGAGGATTGAGTGTAGAAGTTATGGCAGCAAATACCGTCCGAAAGATCGTATGCAAGAACGGCAAAGCTACCAAGCAGGACGTGGGAAAGGCCGTTGTTAGCCTTTATCCAGAATTGTCGCCATATCTCTCGTCAGACCGGAGGTGGAAGGAGAAGTTCTACTACAACATGTTTGATGCAGTGGCGCTGGGGTTGGCTTCCAATGATAAACACGAGATGTTTTAAGCGAATGCTTTCAAGCCGTACAACGGGTTCTTAAATCCCCTTTAAAAGAACTGCATCTTCCGGACCTCCCGATCAACGGAGAATGACCCGAAAAAACTTAACCATGTTTGATTAGCGATAACAATTTCTTGATCTGATCCCGATGCCCCAACGTTGAGATGTCTTATACGCCTAACCTTCCCAGCGTGCGATAAATTTTCATCAGCAGTTCGTCGGTCTCATATGGTTTCGGCAAGAAATCTGTGGCCCCTTTCTCTAACGCATCAGCTTTCACCTCTGGCTCAAGGTAGCCGCTCGCCAACATAACCTTCACTTCAGGATTTAATCTCTTGAGTTCGGAGAGAACTTCAGTGCCTCCCATTTCGGGCAACCCCATATCGAGAATGACCAGGTTCACTTCATTCATGTGCACCTTGTAAGTCAAGAGGCCATTCAAACCATCGGCTGCAAGGAGCACTTTGTACCCGTTGTCTTCAAGAAATGTCTTGAAGAAATCTCTGAGCGGTTCTTCATCCTCAATCGCGAGTATCAACTCGCCATGACCTTTGAGGAATTCCATCCCCTTCTTTTCTTCATGACGAAACACTTCTATTGTTTGAGGAGGGATCGGGAAATAAAGAGAAAATGTGGTACCTTTGCCGACCATGCTTTCAACATCGATAAGACCATTGTGAACCTTCATGATTCCGTACACAACTGACAACCCCAGTCCTGTCCCCTGTCCGCCCTTCTTTGTCGTGAAGAAGGGCTCAAAAATGTGCTTGAGTGTTTCTTTATCCATACCCGTGCCGGTGTCCTTTATCTGGAGAAGGAGGTACCGGTCAGTTTCATTTTCCCGGAAGCGTTCGTTCAGCATTTCGCGACCGATCTTCTTCGTAACAATGCTTATAGTCCCTCCGTTGAGCATTGCGTCACGCGCATTCACGCAGAGGTTGAGGAGAACCTGATTAAGTTGATTTGGGTCAGCATGGATCAAAGGAATATCCTGCTCAATCTCTACATGAAAAACGATCTTTTGGGGAAATGTTTCCTTAAGAAGGGCAGTAACCTCATTGACAACATCTCCTATCCTCACCGATTCGGTCACGACGTCAACTTTCCGGGCAAAAGTGAGGAGCTGTTTCACCGTATTGGCACCGCGCTCAATCGCTTTTCTAACCGCCTCGAAGCTTTTCCTAACCCTTTCTGAGTCCTGCCGCCACCTCTCCATGATCCATACATGCGATAGAATCACGTTTAAGATATTATTGAAGTCGTGAGCTATCCCGCCGACGAGAGTTCCCAACGTCTCAAGCCTCTGTGATTGGAAAAGCTCCTCCTCCAATTGCCTTTCGCTGGTTTCATCTATGAGATATCCGCGGACATAGTTAAGGTTACCCACGGAATCGAACTCGCCGACTGCATTTTCGCTGACGTACATCCTCTTGCCATCTCGGCGGACGTATTCTGTCTTATGTTCTTTCAACTGTTTTCTTTCCTTGATGAGTTCGATGAATTTCATGCGATTAGCTGGTATCGGATATAACGACGACACGTTTGCCTTCAAAACCTCTTCCCTGGAAGGGAAAGCGAAAAGTCTGGCAAAAGCACTGTTGCAATCGACAAATGCTCCATCCGGCGTTGTCACGTAATGGGGAGCGATATCTTCATCGAAAAAACTCCGGTACCTGTTCAATGTCTCTCTTAAGGCTTCATCGTCCTTGAAATGATTAGTGTTGTCGGCGATGGTTCCGATGACGGTCGGATGATTCTTGCACTTGACGAAAGCACCACGGATTTCAGCATACACGGGTTTTCCGTCTCTGGTTATTCCGTGGAACGAGTGCCTGAAGTCAGGACTTTCCCCTTTGAGACACAGATTAATGTTTTCTGAGAGTCTCGTCCCGTCATCCCCGGCGGCTAAATCCAACGGGCCGAGCTTGTCAACGATATCTGAAGCCTCATAGCCAAACATTTCCGCAAAGGTTTCGTTAACATAACGGAACACGCCGTGCTGGACTAGGAAAACTCCGGTTACCGAAGACTCTGCGAGCAAGCGGGAGACGGTATGTGGGTGGATTTTGCTCCGGCCTGATTTGGTTCTTCTGACGCGTTTCATATCGGCCAACACGTCTCGTCATATAGAGGGACAGCAATGGTGTTTCCACTTGTAAGGGTGTGGCGTTTCGTCGAATTCCCCTCCTATCCTATCGAAAATAATCTGCCCAAACTTTAGGCGATAACAGAAATCAGAGGCCCACACCATCGTCCATCGGGTTGTGATGTGGGCTATTGTTACGGTGTCAGGAGATGGTTCTGATCGTCTTCACGAGATCAACCATGAGGATAACCAGGGCAAAGGCCCCAAGTATTGCAGGTACTACATACACATCATGGTAATTCCATCCTGGAAACCAGTAGCCGAATATCGGCGATCCCAGCCAGGCTCCGATCCATCCCCAGACAATTGTACCGAGGAGTGAAGCGAAGCCGGTTCTTATACGCAATTTCAGCGCATAATACAGAATGAGAGACACGATAACGCTGATCACGAGTAAGACGAGAAAGCTGACGAAATCCATTCCGATCATGTTTCTTCCCTTTCATTTTGGGTTATAGTTTGGATGAGTTGCCCCCTGTCGGAAGCGGACCCTGGTCCAAAGAAATTATATCGGGAAATAATTGTGATGAACCTTCCAGATTGGTTTGCGCAGAATGAAGTTCGACCTTTTCGATAATCTCCAGAGCCGTTCCCCTCTGCACAAGCCTCATCTTAAGAATAGGGACACATAAAACAGATATGACTGTGACCAAGAAAAGTACCGACCGAAGAATGTATCCGCTGCGCCCTTGAAACTTCTCCATCATAGATACTCCGTACGTTTCGTACACCGCTATCCCCTGTGTCGCGAACGCAGATTATCCGAAAATTAAACACGAACCTGTTGCATTCTAAAGAACTTGAATTCACTCCTTACATGACCTATTCATATGCACAAAATCTGATACACCGACTCGATTTAAACTTGCACACACACATTGCGAGTGTCAAGAAGTTAGGTCAATATTTTCAAAAAGTCTTTTTTTACTTAATCCTTGTTGCAAATGATCGCAAGCATTTCTTAACACTCACTTTCAAGTCAATGCAAGTTTATTGCAACGCCTGTGCCACTCTTTTTGCCCTCAAAATATTGAAATCTGAACAGTCACTCCACTGATTGGGCATGCTTCTGCCCACGTCGATGGGCAAGAGGTTGCCCGCCTGTGCGCAAATCATAAGAATGGCATCATCACTTAAATACCAAATAGAGCTTGTGCAGGACAAAAACATGCCCGATCCCCAAAACGGGACCGGGCATCAAACGAGATTGCATTAACAGCAATGATATTACTTCGTCAGCAGCATCTTCTTGACCTGATTGATACCGGGAGCAGTCAGGCGATAGAAGTAAACTCCACTCGCGAACCTCGAGCCATCAAAGTTCGCAAAATGAATTCCGATTCCCTGGTCCTCGTTCACAAGTTTAGCTACCTCTCTGCCGAGAACATCATAAACTTTCAGAGTAACGTATCCACCCTTTGACAGGTCATATGCTATCTTAGTTGTCGGGTTGAACGGGTTAGGATAATTCTGTCCGAGCTCATTGGCCTGCAACTCCACCGGATCTAACTCTTCTGTGGATTGAAAGTTCGGCATCGTTCCGGTTTTCGGGTCAACATAATTCTTGAGTGCTGTTTGGGCATCCGATAGTTCCAAAGGAGTCAACAGACTTGCCTGACTCTCAATCTGTTTCAGAATTGTCGATGCGCTGCTCGGATTATTCTCATTGTATAAGGCAATATAAAAGGCGTTCAACTCCGCTCTTGCCGCCAGCGATGTGTTCGGGTTATACGTGATGATATCGCTATTAACTCCCTTTGCAGAATCTATCTGACCCTGCTTCAGATATAGGTATGAAAGGAGGATTACTTGCTCATTGCCTGCCTGTCTGGAAAGAGACTTGAAATAACGAATTAAGTCCGGCGTGGTCTCGCTGTTGGCACAATTGTAAAGGTCGACATATGCGGCTTGATTTTCGGGATGTCTATCGAGATACGACATAAAGAAATCCTTTGCTTCATTGAACTTGCCATTGGCGCGAAGTTCAACCCCTTGAAGGAGTGGATCGACCGGTGATGAACTGACACTCTCGGAGTTCGTAGCTGTCAATGTCCGATCTAAGGAATTTGCAGAAGAGACCGACTCCGAAGTCGAGGCGTTGGCTACTCCCTTCGACTGGACGGATGGAAGAGGTATTCCCGTCCAAGGATCGGTCGGAAGTGGATTGGTATAAATGACGCTTGACCCGGATCCGAGCATAAATGTTCCGGAGGGATTGGGATAGACTCCCCAATAGTTTTGATATGCGCTAAGAGCGGGAGGCCCCGAAGTAAAGTAGATATTCCAGGTGTTTCCATAAAGACTGTTGAACCCCTCATCCGACTCCGGTCCCCCAAGCGAGGGCCAGCTGGATCCGGTAGCGTAAACGCCATAATAGCATCCCGTGATGCGGTTGTTCATATATGGAGGATTAAACGGGTTCCAGTAAAGCCAAGGTGATGAGCTGGACACGGCTTCAACGCCGTAACGAAAATTACGGATATCATTCTGCCAGAAGTTGCCGCCAGAACCGCCCTGACAGACGACACCTGCGCTCGATCCTTGGCTCTTGTTCCTGTAAACCTGATTCTGGAAACAATTAAACGATGCGGCATAGAACTTCAAGCTGGACAAAGCATTCACTACTATGTTTCCCTGGATCGTGCCGTTCGCATTGTAGGCGTATATCCCATAGTTTGGTGGAGTATCGAGCATGGAATTCTCGACGGTGATATTGGAACAGTTATAAATCTCAACATCCCCTTGGCTTTCATATATACCGCTCAGGATCGAACCGTTTGCACCGGAACCGTTGAAGTAGATTCCGCCAGCGCCAGGAAAGGTGAACGTAATGGGATCGCTCCAGTCTGTACCTCCAACTGCTATGAGCGTACCATTCACGGTGAGCCAGGCAGCGGAGGTGAATTGCACTGTTGTGCCCGGCATTATTGCTAGAACTTTTCCGCTTGGTATGGTGTAGGTGGAGTTTTCAGTGATAGTTTTGTTGCCATTTGTGCCCCAGATGGTCATATTAATAAGATCGTTTATTATTGGCTGCCCCTTAGGCGATCCCCAACCTGTACAAAGATCAAATCCTGGTTCGGCATTAAATAAGTTGTTGTTGCCGCTTGTGACATCGTGAAAGACGGATGAGTAGAACGACGATTCACCCAACGAATAGATGGCCGGATTTACGAAACCGACTGGAGGATCACCACTAGCGGCGGCTTGCTGATTGACCAGAGCGGCAAAACCAGCCCAGAGAGGAGCGGCGAAGCTTGTGCCTCCACCAGTGTCGTCATGACAGTAGTAGAAATAAATATTTGATGCCGTGAGCGCAACATCGGGTGTGTTTCTCCTATTGCTTGAACCGCCGTTTTGGACCATGGATACACCCTCCTGCCAATACGGGATGGCGTAGGCACTGCTTGTCCCGCCGGTACTTCCCTTTTCGCCATAATTCCAAACGGATTCTGAAACGTATGAGCCACCGGGGCCTGAAGTAGTCAGACACGTACCCCCGACATCCGTGAGATAGGGATCGTCATTCGGAAATACCATCTGACCAGGGTAGAGGCCATCGTCGTCTCCGGAAGCCGCAAAGAATGATTGTCCCTGAGAAATCATTTTCTGAAGATACTGGTCATAAGGATTGTACAAAAACTGGCCCTGGTTGTTGTAGACCCCTTCGTACGGCGCGCCCCATGAGCAGCTGAACTGTTTGATCGCCGTGTTGTTTGCCATGGCGGCCAGCATGTCATCCCAAGCTGTCGCCGTGCTGTTGTCAGAGTCTGGAGATTCTTCGTACACTGTTATCTTGGCGTTTGGTGCCATGGCCATGACCATTTCGATATCTAAAGCCACCTCTGCCATGTAACTCGAATCTTTAAAGGGTCCCCATGGTATTGGGATTCCATTGAATCCGTCCACCAATACAGTAGACAGACTTGGATATGGCAATCCTTCGTTGTATGCATACGCGTTAACGTCGCTGGAATTGAACCCGTCAAACTCCACGAGCCCGACAGTCTGACCCTGACCATTGAGGGTAACATTCGGGAGATACGCCGCTCTCAAGTCCGTGGCAGTGAAAGATCCGCCCATGCCGGAACCTGTACCTGATCTTGCATTTTGTGTATTCGTGACGCGTCCGAAATTCTTAATTCGTGGCCGAGGAGCATAATAGTTGTCTAACCCGCTGATGTGTAAGATTGGCACCGAAAGGTTCAGCGTTGGCTCCACGTCCGGTGCAAAGAAGGTACGGTTCTCGGTTGGGTGACGGTAAACGTTCAGCTTGACATTTAATGCTTTTTCAATTGCGGTCACCGTCCCGCTTACATCCAGAAGCATATTGTCGGAGTGAGTACCGACTATAGTCAGCCCATTTTCTTTCGCGAACGTCATGACAGCCTGATAATCCTGCCTAGTGGGGCCGAATCGGGAAGTAAATTGCTCGGGAGTCAGATATTGGTGGTAATTTGGACTCGTCGGATCGTAGAGTTGTCGCAGCAAAGTATTGAGCGCATCCTGGTTGCGTAGTGGCAGCATGATTGCAAGGTGCAGAACCTTTGTTTGGTTCAGTCGCTCCATGGGACTGAGGCCTAGCCTCAAAATTCCCGCAGGCACACAGCCGCGGACTACCTGTTGTGCCTCAGCATTGATGAAAACACCAAATTGGCAAAGCATAAACACGGATATTAGAAACCAGAATCTTATTGTTACCTTATGCATTTGGATTTCCTTTCAGATTTTTGAGTTGATAGAACCATTTGGATGATTATCTGCGGCGGATAGAAAGGCGCACATATCCATGACAGAGGGACAAGGGACAATAGGCTGATTTGTTTGCCCTTCTGCCACGAGAGACGCTCTCGATGCCGCCTTCGGTCATATGAACGTTTTCATGCCACTTCTCCTTTCCCCATGTCTGAAGATATTTGAGCTTCGGCACCTCCCATGTGGAAATGCTTCGATTCGGCCAGAGAGACAGGCCGCGATTGAATGCAAGGGAGTGTCGAGTGTGACGAAATTTATATATGCCACGAGCAAGCGAAGAGAAAAATGTAGTAAAAACTGGGATTATCGATCTGGCCAGTAGACATTGCATCCTCCATTGAATTAATCGCCTGATTGGATGCTTCATCGCTGCGCGGACTGTGAAAGCGAGATCGGATATTTATTCGTGCTCCTCCCATATTCTTTTTCCTCCGACTAGCCTGTCGCCATGCAGTTGTTCTGCAATTCATAGGCACTCAGTCAATCATACGTAGAATTCTCCAACGCTGGTGCGAAGAAATGAACGCCCTACTCTCAAGACGCTGACTTCAGAAAGGATCGCAACTCTTGACCGGCGATCTTCACATCACTCTCATCTGCGTTGTCGAGTCTGCGCATGCATTAGTCAAAGTGTAATTGATAACTCAGTCCAAGAAACTCGCTTGTTCCATGGACGTACACAAAATCCGAAATAACCGACTCGTTCTTAATATGATATTAGGTTTCCAAAATTTCAAGATTCCCTGAAAATATTTTTAGGCGAACTGCCGTCACAACGTGTGCAGGTGATAAGCGAATGATCCTGTAAAAGAATGGAGGTCTGAGCGTGGAAGAGCTCAGACCTCAAACGAAGTTTCGGTGCTTCCGCTATTTCATCAACGACATTTTCTTTACTTGATTGATGCCGGGAGCAATCAAGTGATAGAGGTAAACACCACTTCCGAGTCGTAAACCATCAAAGTTCGCAAAGTGAATGCCCGTCTCCTGGTTTTCATTCACAAGCGTAACGACTTCTCTGCCAAGGATGTCATACACTTTTAGCGTTACGTACCCACCCTTTGGCAAATTGTACTCGATTCTTGTGGTCGGGTTGAACGGATTGGGAAAGTTATTCAACAATCCAAATTCAACGGGCGAGGTCACCTTAGCATTTTGAGACACATCGGTGTTCGGAACCGTTGGTTGAATCTTTCCGCTTAGCACCTCACTGTGCCACGTAAGGTTATCTGTCGGATACTTTGCCTTGAGTTGACTCCAGTATCTTCCCGACATCGCATTATCGTTAAGTTCAACGCGGTAGAGATAGCCGAGGTTGAACAAAGCATCTCTGCAGACAACTCCGTCATTAGAAAAGTTGGACAACAACGTGCTGTAATTGGAAATGGCTGCATCATATTCCCCGGCAGAGATGAGGAAGAGGCTTTCCAGCTCAAGTGCTTTCGCGTAAAGAGGATCCTTCGTTGAGAGCCCCGGGTAAACCTGCTTGACGAGAAAACCTGAAAAGTCTGTCCGGTTCGCCGACCTGTAGCACTCGGCAAGTTGTTCTAACTCATATATCCTCTTCTGACTGTCTGTCTCAAGCGTGAACTTCGAAGCATACTGCGCAATTGCATCATCAAACTTGCCAGAAACTAAGCTTTTGAATGCATCGGCGAGACCGGCATCCATGAATGTCGCATCTGCATTGAAGGATTGGTCCTGGCTATTCGTTGTCGAAGTAGCGGCCAAGGTCCCAGAGGGTGAAACTCTCTGAGAGACGCTTACCAAAGATGGAGCATTCGCTTGATCAGTTTGTCTTCCCGAATTCGGATCGGACGAAAGCGGATTTGAAGCGTCCAGTGACGAAGTCCCGTCAACATAATATAAGGGAGCTGGTGGATGTCCGACCCAATAATTGTACTCCGCCGACACGTGGCTGCCGTACACGGCTACTACGCACAGTGAACTGTTGCCGGTAACGCTGTTCAGTCCGGGCGGCGATGATCCCATATAGACGTTGCTGGAACTTGCCACGACTCCGTTTGAAGAGTTGTTTCGCAGAACATTATGCCCGGGGTCGTTGTACTGGTCGGAAAGGTGAGCAGGGCTGTTGGATTCGCAATCGATTCCCTGGTTCCCATTGTTCGACATGGTGCAACAGTAAATATATGGAGTCGAACCGGTAACACAGTTGATGCCATCCCGCCCGTTATACTTGATGGTATTGAACTGCACCCACCTCGGCGATGAATTGTACATGATTATCCCGTCGGATGAATTTGACGTGATTGAGTTGTTGTCGATCTGAGGTATATTGAGAGTCGTGCTTGCGTTGTTTAGATAGATCCCGAACGTATTCGCCGTGATGGTACAGTATTCGATATCCGGTACGGTATTGTTTCCATACACCCCGCGGTAAGCGTGCTCTATCGTAGCATACCTAATGTAAGCATTCGGATAACAGCTTGAGCAGCCGTTCACTGTTATACCGTTCTGTGTCGACGAGTTCGGCGAGCCGAAGTCAAATGTTATCGGGCTCGAAGCAGTGCCCGCGACATTCAGGGCGCCATTGACAATCAGTGACGCACCATTTGAAAATGTCACATGTGTGCCTGGTAAAACCAAGAGACTAACTCCTGATGGGACGGTAAAATTCGAACTAATATTGACGGTCCCAGCCCACACGCTGGCGGTAATGGCGTTGATCAAGTTTTGTCCGTACGGAGTTCCCCAGCCTGTGCAGAGATCGTACCCGGACACCGCGGAGAATTTCCCGGAACTACCCGGCCATGCATTATTACCTGTCGCAATATCATGGAAACCACCGAGCGACGCATTGTTCGCTCCAATCCAATAAGCGGAAGGATTGATAAAACCGACGTACTCGCCGCCGTTTGCGGCAAGCTGCTGGTTCACGAGAGCGGTGAATCCTGCCCAGAGCGGCGCAGCGCAGCTCGTCCCTCCTTGATCTGGGATATCCACACCGTCAACGTACTCGTAAACGCTGTCTGCAACTAAAGCGACATCAGGCACATTACGTTTCGTTGTAGATCCCTGATTATTTGACATATTGACACCTTGCTGCCAACTTGGAATAGAGTACAGAAGAGATGATCCTCCGCTGCTTCCCACAAAAGCGTAACGGTAATACTGATATGTGTTGGTGTTCCAGACAGTTTCCGACACATAGGAGCCTCCCGGTGCGCTCAAAGTCAGATGAGTTCCGCCTACTTGAGTGATGTAGGGATCTGAAGATGGAAAAGTGAAATAGGATTTAACCGTATCTCCTCCGCTTATCCAAGTGGAATTGATTATGGCATCCTCGTCTCCGGAAGCGTTGAAGAACGACTGCCCCTGAGCGGCCATTTGCTGGAAGCTTTGATCAGCTACCTGAACGACGCTGTCAGGATAGAGTCCCCAAGAACAACTCAACTGCATAGCAGCATCATCTGTGGCCATCCGGTTAAGAACATGCTCGAAGTGTTGAAATACATCTCCATATGGCGATGTTTCGTAAACGATTACTTTGGACAATGCAGGGGCCATCGCGATAGCCATTTCAATGTCTAAAGTCACTTCTTCTTCCCCGGTCCAATAGGGTATCACATTGCCGTCGAATCCGTCGAGCAACACAGTGTCCAACATGACCGCAGATAGGCCGGTTTTACTTTCATATGTCGAGACGTCGCTGGCATAGTACCCGTCGAATTGCAGTAATCCGACCGCTTGTCCTGACCCTTTGAGTGACACGCCGGGTGCATAGGCCGCACGGAAGTCCTTCGAATCGTATCCATAGCCTGGTCCAGATCCATTATTTGTCGACGGAGAAGGGTTTTGGCTGGTTGGTGAATTCGTTTTTGTGCGTGTTGCAATAAATGCGTAATCACTCAGGCCTCCAATAGACAACACCGGGGTTGCCAAGTCGAATGAAGGGTCCCTGTCTGGTGCATAAAAATTGCGTGATTTAATCGGGTGTTTATAGACAAGCATCTGCACATGAAGAGCCTTCTCAATATCACGAACCGTCGCGCTCACATCGAGCAACATGCGATTGGGATATGTATTTGTCACAGTGAACCCATTTCTTTGAGCGAAAGCAATGACAGACTGGTAATCCGCTTGCGTTGGACCAAACTGGCCCGTGAACTGTTCTGGGCTCAACCAGTGACGAAAGTTCTGACTGGTTGGATCGTAAAGTTCACGAAGAAGATCGAAGAGACCCTGCTGGTTTCGTAGCGGGAGGCCGATAGTAAGCTCTAGGTGCTTCGTGCTATCTAATTGAGCAATCGGATGCAGTCCAAACCTCGCGATATCCCGAGGAACATGCCCATGCAGTACCTGCTGGCCCATGGTGTCGATTGAGAAACCGATCTGGAGCAATAGGAAAGCCGTAATCGACAACCATAATCTTGATATGATCTTTTTCATTATTTTCCCTTTCGAAGCTTTGAATTTTGACAATTAGTTCATTAATTATTTAAGGCAAATAAAAAGGCACACCTATCCGCCTCAGGCGGATCAGCAGCGTGAGCCGATTTATTTACTGTTTCTGCTATGGGCGGCGCTGCTACGCCGCCTGTAGTTAAATGAATTTCAGCATATTTATACTCCTCTCTCCCACTGCCCCAAGTTACTCATGCGGTCTGAATGACGTTCGGTTTGTTTGAAATGACAAAACCAGGAGGGACTGTAAACGATAGTTATAATGACTCTGGAAGAATTCCCTGAGGACAAGTGTTGATAGCACACAACCCACACCTTGTTTACGTTTAGCCGACAAAACTTTTAGAACAGTGCAGATTCAACAAACTCCATGCCACCCCTGATATGAGGTTTCCATATTGTTTTACGATGCAGGAAATTATTTTGGGAAAAAGATTTCTCACTTGCGTGGGCAAACGATTGCCCAAACCGCATTGCACACTTTATACTTTTCACGATTGTATTCGACTCTTTGAACTGTTTCTTAAACTTGTGTTCCCAAGTGACGCTTGAGTTACAACCGCAGGTTTCCACCAGATCAACAAGAGCCAGATGAACTACCAACCGTGAAGAGAGATCTTTCTGGATTTTTATGCTCATTGGTCATTGGTATGGTTGATCACACGGCAGGAGTACGAGCATTGAGACGTTCTACGCTCTTCGACCGGAAATCGAAAGAGAAGTCTTATTGCAACATGTCCGTTGCTATGGCGTTAGAGATCTCAGCATCCCAAATGAAGAGGAGTGCGCTATAAGACACGAAGATGCCCGATCTCCAAAATGAGACCGGGCATCAAACGAGATTACTTTGATTGCAATGTAGCTACTTTGTTAGCAGCATCTTCTTAACTTGACTAATACCAGGTGCAGTCAAGCGATAGAAGTAAACGCCGCTCGCAAGTCGCGAACCATCAAAGTTCGCAAAGTGGATTCCAATTTCCTGATTTTCGTTTACAAGAGTTGCCACCTCTCTGCCGAGAATGTCATAGATCTTCAGGGTTACGTGCCCACTCTTTGACAGATTGTAGGGTATCCTCGTCGTTGGGTTGAATGGATTTGGATAATTTGACATCAAGCCAGCTTGCATCTGCTGGCTGATGATGGCACTCGAATCCGCAACGGCTGAACTTGCTGCAGCTTGACTTGTATCGCAACTATTGAGAAGGTATTTCGCAAACTGAAGCAGATCATCGTTTGGATAAGCATCCTGCAATTGGGCGAAACATATCTTAGCCTTGGAGACTTCATGCAGAGAGTTGAGATACAAGAAACCAAGATCGAAAAGTGCATGCTTGTATGTCTCTTTATTGCCTTTGAAGTCTCTCAATATCCCCTGGAGATTAGTCGCCATTGCATTGTAGTTTCCGTTGTCAAACAAGGTCTCGTTTTCAAATTCAATCAAGAGAGCTTGAAGATCACTCTTCGGTGTCGTCAACGGCGCGACGGTTGAATTCAAATAGGCATTGAACTGTTCTTTTCTGTTGAGGCTACGGAAGCACTCATCCAGTTTTCTTAGTGCATACCGTCCTCTGACTGTGTTGCCTTCTTGGCTGAATATCACTTCATATCCTGCAATCGCTTCGTCATACTTCCCCTGGAATCCTAGCACAAGTAGCTGCCCAAGAGCATCGTCCGTTGTCGAGGAATCTGCACCTTGAGTCACCGACTTTACGCCGTTTGGGCTTTTTTGCTGCATATTTCCACTAATGAGATTCCCCGGAGTAGCTTTGGAGCTACTGCTGTTCAACGATGCATTAGGATCGGAACCTGTCAAAGGATAATTTGAATAAACCGTGGTTCCCGTCGCACTCACTTTGGGAGATATGTTGTTCCACCAGTTGATCTGCGCCCATATAGTGCCGTCATAAACGGCACTTATGTCACAGCTCGGATTCTGTTTGAAACTGTTGTATCCACCGTAGCTGCTATTTTGCCCTAAGAACACACTACTTCCGTAACCTGCGCTGATACCGCAACTACTGCAATTCATCAGAGTGTTGTGTCCCTGGAGAGGATAACCATTATGGTTTGAGTCGACGTATGCTAAATACGCTGGGCATTGATAGCAATTGAGCCCGCAGGGATTACCGGACATAGTGTTGCCCACCAATATCGGCGCGTAACTGCTGCTTGGCGAGTTATAGCAGTAGACACCGGAGCTCCCATTGCTCGTGATCTTGTTGGTGTCCATATAGAATGTTGAGCGGTATGCCGCGATGCCGTAGCTCGAGTTGTTTTGAATCGTGTTATGGGCAATCAAATTATGGCCGTTGACTCCGTTCAAAGAAACGCTTATGCCCGTCGTATTATTCAAGATGGTGCAGTAATTAATTGACGGCAGAGATCCGCTGCAATTAACTGCGGTCGTCGCGTGCTGGATGCTGTCGTAGCTAAGCGTTCCGTAGCTGCCAGAGTTGAATGTGATACCGTTCCATGTGCCTGACGAACTGCTTCGGTCGAGCATGATCGGGCTTGACGAAGTGCCTACGGCATTCAAGGTACCGTTTACCGTAAGTCCGGCGCCACTTGCGAAAGTCACCTCAGTACCTGAAGAGATAGTCAGTTTCACTCCGCTATTAACGGTTACGGTACCTGAAACGTTGACCGAGCCGCTCCATATTGTGTCGCTGGAAATAGTTCCTGAAAACGACTCGAATTTAGAAAAGTTGATCGAGTACGGCGCAGCGCTACCGGTTGTCCAAGTCGCAATGGGGAAGGTGATTTCTCCAAAATTTGGATCTAACGCCGGAAGACTCGGCCCCGTCCCGGTCCCAAGATTAATGACCTGTGTCCATGATCCCAGGGAGTTTATGGGCCTTACGCATTCCCCGATGTGACTTCCCATCTGGAAGAGAAGGATTTCCCTCTCATTGCTGTTCGTATAGAACATCAAAGTCGGGCTCGACAGGTAATCGGAGCCATGTGTGAACTGCGTAGTGCTCCAGTTTACTCCGTCGTCGGTGCTTTCGCTGTAGTAGACAGTATGATTAGATGTGTTCGCCCATGCTATTCCAATCGCATCATCGTCGGCTTCATAGGCGATGCAGGGAGTTGTTGAGGAAGAACTGTTTGGGACAACAACGGGGGCACTCCAGCCATTGAACATTCCACCAGAAGTAGGAGGTGTAGAGAGACTTATGAAGCGAATCGAGCTTCCCCCAGTTGAGTAGGCGGCATAGTACACGCCCTCCGCACAACAAACTATCGAGGGAAACTGTGGATTTGTGCCAAGGCTGTTGTCCGCGAAGATTGCAGGGGCACTCCCCGTTCCTGGGTTTGTCTGGGCAGCAAAGTTGTTACCGCCTTCGGACCAAAGGACCACGACATTGCCACTGATTTGATCGGCAGCAATGACAGGGCTTGAATGCTGCGGATCCAAAGAAGCTAAAGGGGTACTCCCGCTCAAGTTGACTGGCGTGCTCCATGTTGTGCCGCCATCAGTTGATCTTGAACTGTAAACCATCCAGTAATTGTTAGAGCCTTGAGCCTCTTCATGTTCCCACACTACATATACATAAGTGCCGCCGCCCGGCTGAACAGCTACTGCGATTGCTGGATTTATTCCATCACCTAATTTTACCTCGTTGGTCCATCCGCCGCTTCCATTGGTTTTCGTGAACCATATAGAGCCAAGCGAAGCGTAAACGGCATAGCGAACATCATAGTTATCGATCGCGATTTTGCAGCCGTCGCCCATGGTAGCAGTGGAGATAGAAGAGACAAGATGCCCCTTATAATTGGCTGAGAGTGTAGATGGAGAAGAAAGCGATATGGTTCTTGAAGCGGACGTGACTCCATCGCTCCAATTGTAGAAGCTCCATGTATTACCGTTTAAGGAAAGCGGGTTTATCGCACTGATAGGTGCACGGTACGGCGGCATAAACGCGTAATCGCTGTAAGGCGAAGATACCGTCTGCCCCAAAAAAGTAAGGCTGTTGCTCGCAGATGTGATTGCTCCCTCGAGGCTTGTTTGTATGGTAACTGCTTGGGCCGGCTCAAACGTCGCTGTGAAAGTTTGATCGCCGTGAATTGTAACGGTTCTCTGACTTGCTGATGTTTGATCATCCCACTGATAGAGTCGCCAATTTTGTCCAGAATAGTTTATCGCCGTTGAGGAGGTTCCAAACGAAAGGCTCGAATTAGGCGAAAACCAATCCGAATACGGAGACAGGGGAGTATTCCATGTCCCATTTTCCAACACTTTGACGTTACCAATGCTAACGTCTCCACCGACATTATTTTGGATTGTGATCAACTTGTTGCCGGCAATGGTGTAATAGAATTGGACGTAACTATTGCTAGGATTGTTCGGGTCGACTACCGTTGTTAACGTCGGAATCGTTGAAGTGAAATAGGAAGTTATGGCTGATGGTAAGAGTTTTGTGCCTGAGTTAAGTTCAATCGGTCCAATCAAAGAAACGATTAGCTGTACTCCTGGAATTATAAATGCATTGGTTAAGAATGAAAAGTCCCCCCATGATGAGGCGTTTTCAACATCTGTGGGATCAAAGAATAATTTGTAACCATTTCCCGATTGTTGCAACTGGAAATTACCGTAAATAGTAACGCTAAAGTGAGTAGATGTATTATTTATGAAATCAAGGGGTTCTTCATTCGTAACGACGATGGTTGCTGATATGCTGGCTGAGTTATTGGAACCTATAGTAATGCTGCCAGCATCAAGATTCAGAAACCATCCATGACTCCACCATGTATGATGATAATCGCCAATATTCACAGATCTTGTTTCGACCATGGTATTAATAGCTTCATTCAAAGTGCTTTGGGTAATCTTCACGCTGACATCCTGTTGAGCGAAAACACTTTCAATACAGATGAAATTCAGCTGAAAGAAGGCGATCAATGCCATCTCTAAACACAGTTTATTTAGTTTCATAGCTACCTCTTCTCTTAGAAATTTTCTTTGTAATTTGCGTTCTTCATATTTGAGATTGAGTGGCTCGCATCGAAATCTTGACTCGGAGATGTGCAAATGACTGGAGAAATATCCCACTCCCCTGCATACCAAGTGTTATCCTTAGTAAAAATAATTCGTTCGATGTAAGTTGTGGATGCCAACCCTAAATCCCCGATGTACAAACTTGCCTGGCCGACTTTTGGGCAAACGATGTTGGGACTATTGTCGTACAGATCCTGCTGCAAGTCTTCTGTAAAGACCTTGACCTGAGACACCGTTACTTGAAAATTCGACCCAAAAAACAAGGAATCATGTCCTGACGAAGTCTGTTCAAATGCTAACCAAAGGGGATTAGATGTATTTCCATATAGATATGTAGACACAATAAGGTCTATGACTCCCTGGCCTACCTGCCATCCTACTGCAAGTGAATCGAGAAGGATGGCACGTCGAGCAAACCACTGAGTATTTGCCGTGTCGATGAGCTCCGATGGATACATTGTAATCCCAAGGGAATTATAATAGTGAATCAGCGTATCCTTCACCCATTGCGGCAGCCATGATATATTATTTATCTGTGTCGGAAGATCAGTCAGAAACGCCTGCACTTGCGGGGAGGAAACCTGCCCGGCTGGAATATTCACAGAGGGATTAACAACAAAGTGGTACACGTCTGTTGTACCATTGTAAAGGTCGAATACCATCTGCAATTTGGCGTTCCCAGGCGTGAGAATAATTTGGGGTAATCCCAAAGCTAATTTGTAGTTCACTCCGCTATAAGGAAAGTTGACATACTGTGGGATTCCCCATGAATTGTACGCAGTATTAAGAAAACGATTGATTGCCGTTTGTGTTATTTCGACCGTAGCAGCAATTGTGTGTTCTCCTGCAAAACTTTTGGAATTTAGCAAAGGAACACAGACCATAACAAAGAAGAACAATTTCCTGACTGTGTTCATGATTTTTACTCCTTTACTTTTTGGTTGATGAAATCGTTAATTATTTTGTATATCTTTTACCTGGCATTCATAAGCGCCTCCTTTTTTGAATGTGCTCTAATTTTGGCAAACAAAAAGGCGGCGTTGTCACCGAAAGAGGTGATAACGTTTGTTGCTAATGACCGCCCTTAGTTTGCCGTTTGCGCCCTCTGTTCAGTTGCCACTGTGCAGAGGGTTTTTATTTCTTTATTGCGTTCCTCTGTACGCTATTGCCTGGTTTTCACCATTCTCATAGCCTACGATAAAGACACTATTATCTTTTATCCAGATGCCGTTGAGATTAGACTGCTTTGATTTGTCAAAAAACTGATTGTATATGTGCCATGAATTCGCATTCCAATGAATTATCAAATCGTGCGAGCCGCAGATAAAAACATTATTCGCTGAGGAGTTGCCTCGCACGGCAAGCATCTCTGCCAAATAGTAAAAGTTTTCGGTCGGGGCATTATTCGGAATATTAGAAAGCCTCCAATTCCCAGGTGTACCCTCGTAGCAAAGATCGCCAACTACATATATCTTGCTGAGTGTATTAGACCAGACACCATGAAAGCCACCATAGAGAGTTGTATCACTTTCATTTCCCCCTTTTGCCACCGTTTTCCATGAGATACCATCTGACTCTAGTAATACACCTTCTCCTGTACTATCCTGATTTCCTGCAGCATATATATGTGAATCGTCCAATCCCCAAACCGAATGAAGGTTCATAGTTGTACCACTTTGTTCTTGAGTCCAGGTTGTACCATCATATTTGAGAATCAACCCTCCCCACCCAACAGCATAGAGATTTGAAGAACTAGTACCCCACACCGACTGAAGCAATGCATATTGTTGCAGTTTCCATGTGGTCCATGATTTCCCATCCCAGTGACTTATCAGAGCATAGTTATCGTTGTACACTGGAACCTCACCCACGACCCAAAAGTCATCCGTGCCGAATCCATAGATACCAAACAAAACTCCGTCCAGATAATTCGATGATGACCACTTCGTTCCATCCCAACGCATTATCGCTGTGTATGCATAGGGAGAATATGATAATATTACAATTCCAACTGCATAAACATTATTTATATCTGTTCCCCAGACATTGTACAATACGCTCGGTTGAGTACCGATCGAGTCAATTGCCCAAATAAATGTATGACTCGTGGAATCCGAGCCACCTCCATGGTGCGGGCCGGTGAGCAAGTTGCAGCTAAACGAAAATATCAGTAGCACATTACAAGCAACTACAACAAGAAAATATTCTAGCGTTGGTAAGATCTTTTTCATCTATTTACGCACTCCTCGTATTCCAATTCCAAAGCTGTATATCCCCCATATGAGATTATTTCCGAAATATTGATAGTCAAACTTCGGATAAAACTTCAGTCCCCAAAGTGGGACACCAACTCCGGCGCCAACCACTCGATTATTATTTGTAATTTCTGTCAAGCTCGCAGAGAAAAAACTGTTAGAAAAATCTGATGATGTTGTCTTCAAGAAATGATAAATACTGTAATGAACATACGGTTCAAAGCCGCTGATGTTTTTGCTGAGTGTTCCACCATATCGCAAATAAGTATAGCCTCCAAACAAATCTCCGAAAGTCATATCAGGAGCAAAATCGAACATCTCGAATGTTCCAGGATTGATCTGATCCCGCAGGGACACTTCAAGCAGTCTTGGTATAACAAACCGTCCGTCGGCTTCGAACCTCAGCGGCAATCCAAGTGACAAAAGAAATGATGGGACAAAAGCAAGGCTTTGGGAATATGTGACCGAATTGTCCGTGCTTTTTATAATAATGTCGTCCGCTCCAAAGCCGAGCGAGAACTTGCCCGGCTCAAGCGTTCGACCAGTATAAAAACTGCTGGAAGTGATACAACCAAGGGACCCAATTGCAAGTATGGTTAATATAAAATGTTTCATTGGGGTTTTCCTCCTGATTGATTTCTCTAATCTCGCTCAAGTGTACTCACTAATGCAATGCCGACGGCACTTTTCGCCTTATTAACATCTGGATTCAATCGCTTGTCCTCGCTACCCAAGGAACAGTTCCCTAAATATGCACGGGTTTGAATTTCAACACAAATGTAAGTGGGGGTCATAAGGCACACACAACTCCTTGGAATAACAGTCTCCCTTTATCTCCTTAAACTTTTCCTCTGAAACGTGTCTCCCTGAGATGAATCTGTAAAAGTCCGTTTCTGAAGTTGCCACCTTTGGTGACTCAAGATCTATGCCGTTGTTTTTGCCTTTAAAAGAACGGGATTTCGAAGCTCGCTTTGGAAAGTGAGCAAAGGTTTGCCCACTTGATTGGGAAATCCCTTTCCCAACCAGGTTGTAAGCCTGGCTAATTTTCGCAACTGAATCTCAGCATGACGCGTCTCACTTGATCACCATTAGTTTCTTTGTCTCCGCAAAATTTCCGGCAGTCATCCTGTAGAAATAAACACCGCTCGGCAAGTTTCCTGCGTTGAAAGTCACCGCATGATCTCCCGCCGTTTCTCGTTCATCGACAAGAGTCTTCACCTCCCTTCCGAGCACGTCGTATATCTTGAGTGTTACGAAGCTACTTTTTGGCAATCCATAACTGATTTTTGTGGAAGGATTGAACGGATTCGGGTAGTTTTGCGAAAGAGAAAATCTGATTGGTAAGGTCGCCGCTCTACCCTTCACAGAAGCGACAACATTGGTGCTTTTGTACAGTCCGCCCCCATGGGTCCCGGCATAGAGATAACCGTCAGACCCAACGGCCAATGAGAAGACATGGCGGCTCTGAAGGCCGCTGTCGATTTGTTCCCAGCTCTCGCCATAATCTGTCGAAAGAAATACACCATTCGTGTCTGTACCGGCGTAGATTTTGTTCCCCGCCGCGATAACGAGAACAGTCACATTGTTATTAAGCCGGGTAGTGTCAGTGGACGAGAAAGTGGCGCCGTGATCCGTTGAAAGGAAAACACCGTGCCATGTTCCTATGAAGATATCGCCATTCCCACTGGTAGCCCAGGCGTTTACAACTGCGAACGGGTCACTTACAGATACGCCGCTCCATGATTGGCCGTCGTCAGTCGATCTTTCGGCTCCGCCGAATTGGAAAGATACAAACAGGCAACCGCTTACTGAATCGCAGAAGACGGAGTGGACATCGGCAAGTGATGAACCCTGATAGTATTGGAATGTGCCAAATGCCGTTGAAGACACATACCATGAATAACCATTGACTTGATGAAGGCCATCGCCGTATGTTCCAGCCCATACGGTCTTGGTGGAAGGATTAAAAGCAAGCGACATAATGGGAACTGTGGCACCGGTGTAATCGTAAGTAGTATATTGAGTAGACCAAGTCTGTCCGCTGTCGCCGGACACGGCGATTTGGTCGTATCCCCCTGCAACGATGTACCCCAGCGGAGATGCGCATATTGGATTGCCGCCTCCGGGGTCTGGCCCGCCGGCCTCAGTGTCCCAAGAAACGCCGGCATCTGTTGATCGATATATCGCGGGTGTCCTCACAAAAAGATAGCCAGCACTGTTCGCTGCGATTGAGAATACATAGGTCTCAGGCAGGCTTGTCTTCTGCCAGAAATCCGTTTGAGCCTGGCCGTGGTTTGGAAACACGACCACGGTCAGCAAAAGATTCACGGCACGCATGAAGGAAAGATTGTGTTTCATTTGTCACCTCACGTTTCATCGGTCATCCTGTGAGCAAGAACTATTTTGAAATTTCAAGCAGCTTACTTTTGAATTCTGCAAAGAGCTTATCGGCGGCATCCTTCGTACCATGGCCGAAATTTCCCTGAACCCCAATTATGATGTCTACATGCCTTCCTCCGTTCGTCGACTTGACGCTGATGGATTGATAATTCTGGTTGCCAAGGAGAATGCCCGATGTAGTGACCGTGCCCGTCGAGATTTGAATTTCGCCCTTCGAGGAGTCGATTGAGCTGACATCCAAGGACATTGACTTGCCCACAGCGGCGACCAGGTCAAGGATGTCAGGATATTGGCGGGTCAAGTCAATCGAGTACTTGCCCTGAAAATTCTGGATTGAGCCCCCGACCATGTAACCAACCCCCGTGCAAGAGGCGATGAGAAGACACATCGAAGTGATGAAGTAGGCGAACCACGCCCGTAAGGATTGTTGAGAATTATTGTTTTCGCTTCGCATAAGATACCTCCTGTTATTTGAACCGGGGAAGGTCAGTGACTTGGCAGAGATTTGTCGATCCTCTCGTACAGCCAGTTTTCCAGCCCCGTCACCCTTTCCGCATTATCTTTGCTCACATCATGCCACGCCATCGATTCAGAGGAAGATTCAAGCGTGCAGATTATGGTGAGCTTCGATTGCGACTGATCAACACTCTTAATAGTGATCGCGTACTTATACCTTGTTGTTATGTCCGGCATTCCCGGAACCAAGTTCATTTGGGTTGGACCCTGGATGTAATCGGTTGTGATGCGCCCGTCGGATTTGTCTGAGGACGCGATGTTGACTCTCTGACTTTCAAGGACAGCTTCAACCGCATTCCAGAGAGTATCGATGGAGGCATTGTAAACCTTCTTAGGCTGGTAATTCGCGGTCGGCTCTGGGAAGGTTGCCGACCCGACGTCGACGCAGGCCGAGATAGCCGTACAGATGAATAGCAATGAAGCATAAAGCAGTGATTTCACGATTGTTCCCCTTTCATAATTTTGTCTTTGTTCTTTTTAAATCTATTGGTTGGGATAAGGTCCCCTAGGAGATCCTTCGACTTGAGCGAATCAAGCCTCAGCCTCCGAAGGTCATCTTCAATAATCGCCTGCATCCTTTCGATTTGGACGGGACTTCCTCTTATTCCCCGGAGAATTTGTCTGACATACGACGGAGTGACCCCCAGCATCGCTGCCAGGACAACCTTGTCGATCCCGATGAAAAGCACATTGCTTCTTTTATTCGCAATAGGCATCTTTGTTTGTGTTTCGCTGGCGAAACAAGATAAGAAATATTCTTACTAATGTCAATAGGCAAACATAGAAATATTCCGGCACGCGATCAACGCATTGAAATCGGGGGCCGGGTGGAGGAGTACAGGAAGATCCTCGGATTGGGCAAAGTGGAATTCGCGAAGCTTCTTGAAAAGAACCCCGCTGACTACAACAAGTACTTGGACGCGCGACTCGATCCTCAGGGCTTGTTCTTAGCCCTAAGAAAAGCGGGCTGTGACCTCAACTGGCTTGTTGACGGGAGCGGCTCGCCGCCGAAACCTGTCCTGGGCGAGTCGATCCTCGAATACGAATCGGAAGAAATGAGGGAAGAGGTTGAGGCCGAGAGTGACAGGATCGCGAAGATAGTGCAGCTCTCATCACCGGGCATTACGCCCGTTCAGGCACGAGATTTACGTGAAGCGTTGAAGAAATGGGTAATTAAACGATACCTAACGGAGCACGAAGGAACTCGGAAATCGGTCAAAAGAGAAAAGGGGTAAGATGAAGGGGTTGATGCTCTAGCTCACTTCGCGATGCTCTAATAAAATGAGGGGAAGAAGGGAAGAGATGAACCAGTGCAATTAATCCAGTGGACCCAAGAGTTGAGCGTCAGCATCGAAGAGTTCGACAGACAACATAAGAAGCTGGTGAACCTGATGAACCTGCTCCATAATTCGATGAATAAGGGGGAAAACAGAGATGTACTTAAAAACTTTCTGAACGAGCTGGCAGACTACACGGTTTATCATTTCAAGTCAGAAGAGAAACTGCTTCAGGAACACATGTTCCCGTTGTACGCGATTCACAAAAAGGAACACGATGAGTTGACAAAACAGATCTTCGCGATAAAAACAAGTTTCGAGCAAGGAAATACCTCTCTCACTGTGGAATTCATGGACTTCCTTAAGAATTGGCTGAACAAACATATCCTGCAGGTAGATAAGAAATATTGCGACTTCTTAAATTCCAAAGGAGTCCATTAGAACTAACGAACAGCCATTGTACAGTCCTTGCGGAAATATGGTTGACGGGTTGAGGTCGCGAGTTCAGCTAGTCACGCAACAGATGGCGTATCGCGAGATCACGATCTCTGAAAAGAGTCACATCCAAACCGGCATTCCTCGCTACAGTCTCGACGAAATCATGGGAGTTGTCTTCCGGGCTCACCAAAAGTGCAACCCGGGCATTCTTATCGATGTCCGGTGATATCATTATGTCTTTAAACGCGAAGTCGTAGTTGTTCGAAACCGAATCGACATTTCTGGACTCAGTTGCATCCACTAAGTATCGGGATATCCCAAGTTTCTTTCCCAAGAAGTGTGCCTCGAGGTCTTGCCTCAGCGCCATCTCGCTTGTGAGGTCTCCCTTGATTTTCAAAACAATGTAACTCCGACTAGCAGCTGGTCTTATAGTATATGACACTGGCGCTGTTCCGTTTTCATTTCCCTAACAATCCACCCGGGGAAAAATGGCGGCAGAATGTACTGTTGACTTGCACGCAGTGGAAGAAGTCGGCACCAATCCTCAGCTCCGAGAATCCTTTCTCCTTCTTTTCAGTGTAGAAAGGATCGTACCAGTCAACGTAGCTCCATCCGGCTGTGGTGCCGAAGATTTCCATAACTATCGCTTTCCGCTCTCTTGTAAATTCCTCTGAATTGTCTGATTCAGGAAACGAAATCTATCGCGACGGCTTTTCAAAATCAAGTTCTCCGGGAATGAACGGAAACATGCCAAATGGATGTTACCTTTACCGTATGAAGAAGGCCAACCTTTCGGTCTATGGCCTCCTAAGGAAGTCCAAGAACCATCTTTATGCAGGAAAAGTATTTCTTCGTGGAATAAGGCGCCGTTTAGGTGCCATTGAGTGAGCCGCAAGGGCTATGCCTGGAGAAAGAAAAGGTGAGACATGGAAATAACATCGGTGAAATCATTTCTCGATTATTACGAGCGCGTAAGGGAAAGAACCAAACGGCTCATGGAAGTAATTAGGCCCGAACATCTTGACTTTGCCTATATGCCGGGGAAGTTCACGGTCGGAGACGAAATAAGGCATATCGCAACAATCGAACGCTACATGTTTGCAGAAACCGTTGCAGGGAGACGGAGCGCGTATCAGGGTTGCGGAAGGCAATTAGCAGACGGTTACGAAAATATCTTGAAATATTTTGACGACCTTCACAGGGAATCTCTTGATATTTTCAGGAGTCTCAGCGATGAAGATTTGAAACGCAGATGTACAACCCCGGGGGATGTACAGATGGCGATATGGAAATGGCTACGCGTGATGGTGGAACACGAAATACACCATCGTGCCCAATTATACATATACCTTAATCTTCTGAAAGTGAAAACACCCCCGATATTTGGTTTAACAGCAGAAGAGATACAAGAAAGAAGCGTCAAAAATCCAGCCTGACAACTAATGGCGGCAAACTGGAAAGCGGCCGTCAGCGATTCGGACAGAGAAATGCGCTTTTTATGATCCGATTCCCTCAGCTGATGCCAAGACACACTGACATTTCTTAAATCCTCTTCGGAGTCTAGTCAAATGGTTGATTGTTAGCTCTGCATGCCCGGATTACTTGTCATTACAGAGTTTCGGTGGCAACTTATTTCTCTAGGCATATGAGTTTCACCAGTTCGGTTATCCTGGCCAGATGATGGTCATCATGCTCGGCAACAAACAAGAACAAGTCCATCGTTCTCATCGGGGTTTTCAATCTCGGATGGAGGGCGGAGCTGAATATTTGCTTCTCATCGAGCATTTCAAGCAAAGTAACAGTCACTTTCCTTATCTGCCTGAAGCGGCTAAGTAGTTCTTCAGTTGGGACTGCATCATGGTTAGCCGTACTTGTTTTGGTGTTCTGTAAATCAGTGGGCCTTAATTCGGTTTTGCCGCTTATGATATCGTCGAGACGGCCTTGCCAGAGCGGCTCGAGGTCAGTCAAATGACCGGCATTTTCCTTTATGGTCCATTTACCATCTATCCTTACTGTCAATATATCGGGAGATACTGATCTGAACTTTTCCTCAAGGCGGGCAGGCGTTCCTGCGAGTCGTTCGATAATTGAGGGAAAAATATTTTGATTAGCTGTAAAATTAAACTCTCGTCTAAACCATTTTACTTGTCCCATTTTATGCTCTGCGCCTATTCTTTATTTGGAATTCGAATGTATGTTCGAATCAATCTAAAGTCAAGCCTCGGCAGGTCACGAGCAGATACAATGGGCAGAAAATCATTATATTATGGAAAAGGAGGCATCCATGAGCTCGTTCCGGAATTCCCTTTTAGCTTCATTCTTCTTGCTGGCGATGACCTGCCAATCACAAACAGTCACGATCAAACATACCTACTACACCACCACATTTGACACGACTCTGCGTGTGCCGACGGTAGTAAAATGGTGGCTAACGAAGAAAATGGTTAGCTGTTCAAAGCATGTGAAACGGACAAACAAGTTCACATCCGATCCGGACTTGAAGAAATACACAAATCTCAATAAAGACTACGCCGGATCAGGCTACGACCGCGGGCACAACATGAGCGCTGAAGACAATGCCTGCAGCAAAGCCGGCATGACGGAGTGCTTTTATTACAGCAACATGTGCCCACAGACTCCCAAGCTCAATCGTGGAGTATGGAAGAGCCTTGAGACATACTGTCGCAAGCTCGCGAAGCAAAACGACAGCCTGCTGATCTGGTGCGGGTCTGTGTGCACTTCAGGTGTGACAATCGGCAAAGATAAGGTCGCTGTACCAGGTTACTGTTGGAAGATTATATATATCAAGAAGACAGGTGAAACATTTGCATATTCCTTTAAGAATGATGTATCGGAGCCGATGCCCATTTCAAATTATGAGGTCAGCGTGGATTCGGTACAGCATTTAAGCGGGATAAATTTTGCTGTAAAGAGATGAAGTCCGATGTCTGTTTCAAACGGAATGAGCTTAACAAGAACGTCATACCCTGTCGGAAAGCAACCGGCCAGAAAAGCGGCCAGCTTTTTATTTTTGGTAATGGAAGCCTCCATCAAGTGAATTTCAAAATCCTAGTTCCCAGCAAGCATCGAGCGTAATTGGAACCAGATCAAGCCTAATTCAGATCTGGAGAGCAAAAAAGATATTTAAGCGCTCATCCACTCATCCGGGACCTTAATTAGTGAGATCCGATGAGCTTGAAAAGAAATTCCGTTTGAATTGCAGTTAAGGGAACTCCGAGCAATCCCCCAGCGATAACCTGAGCCACGGTGTGTACTTTTAGTTTGACCCTAGCCCACGGCACAATGATTACCAGCGGAAAAGCAAAAAGAGATTTCCAGCCGAACACGATAAAGAGCAGCGTCAAAGGCCCCGTTATACCCATCGCGTGGGCGCTTATTTTCCATCGCTCATTTATCGCGGTAACCACTAGGGTATTCGTTGCGTAACAAAACATCAGGACAGAGACGGGAAGAGGGGCATTGATGAAGAGAAGAATTAGGAATCCAATAAAATAGATCAAAATGCAGATCAAATAAGGAATGGTTCTTTGCTGACGGTTGGGGACATGAATGTGAGTTATAATTGCGCTGTATCTTAAGAACAATATGAAGAGAAAAGGCAAGATGGACCCGAACAATACAGAGACAAGGGCTACGATGTCTCTGTCTACAGTTTGGGTCAGAAGATAAGAAAGCAAAAGAAAAGTAACGAGAGCACACTGTGTAGGTGCGAAAATATAAGAGATTAATTTTGCAGATTTCTCTTCCATCCTGGTAGTCAGATCAAGCAGTGACTTCAGTTTTGTATGTTTTCTTGCTGTCCACAGCATATCAAACGAGACCATGGTTAGCACATGGAACTCTTTGTCTAATAGTACTGTTCATTGAATCATGGTTCCTAAAAATTCTCCTCGGTGACTGCATTCGACTTTAGCTTGGCGAGAAGGCAGTGTAGTACACCTTGGGTTTCTTGTTGGCCTTTAAATATAATCTAAGGAGGAGGTAAATGTCGAAGATTTTAGTTGTTGTCATCACCTTTCTGGTGAGCATTCAGGCTTCAAGTCAGTGCTTGCAGCCCAATCTTAGTATGGGAACGTTATACAAGACAACGGGAGTCCCAGATTTGGACGTAAGGATTAACCAGGAAGGTACTCTTATTTACAATGTATTTGGCGTCGATCCCAACATGTTTCTGTTCGATGACCAGGGGTCTCCAAATGCTTTTGCCGCTCCCCAAGTGATCACTCTCGTAGGATACACAGGGACAGTTTATTTCGGTTTGGGATTAATAAGAGATCAACTATGGAATATGAATGAAGGAGGCGTTGCTGTTGCCGGAATAATGGCCCACGAGTTTGCCCATATCCTGCAGTTCAAGAATGGATGCCAGTTAATGGGTGAAGCTAGAGAGCTTGACGCCGATTTCATGGCCGGATATTACTTAGGCCGAAAAAATTATATAATCCCGACAAATATCGTAGGCTTTGCAAACAGTCTATTTTCTATGGGGGAATACTTCTTTTGGAGCCCGGCACACCATGGGACTCCAACGGAAAGAGTCAACGCCATGGTCACGGGTTTTCGACATTCCAGTCAGCCTCTTGCCGAAGCATATTCGTATGGCATTACTTACATCAGTACTACAAATGCTGACGTACTTCCTACAGGTGATGGTTCAACTGATGACGAAGTATCAAGCTCAAACACTACGGCAGATAACAATGATGATGAATCAGCAGACCAGCAAGTGGAGGTGGATTATCATAACTCGCATGTCCACTGGAACAGAACCCAAGACAATCCAACTGTGGAGGTTGAAAGGACATACAAGAACACCGGAGACCAGCCTGTGACCTGCACTGTTAATCTGCAATGTGGCACGGTACCCACTGATGCTGCTGACGATGATTATAGCAATTATGTTCTATCCGATGAAAGGAATTTTACATTCGAACTGGAACCTGGCTCCGAACACACCGTAAGTGCAACTCTTACTTGGGAGCGGCCGGACATGACGGTGATGCCTAAAATTCGAACAACCATTCACGCGGCTTATGTGCATTGAATGCTTTCGTGGAGAAATGTGAATTGATCCAGGCAATTCGACTTTCTGGCTTGGCCTGCCTGCGACACGCGCGAGGTCGTAGTCTTGGCGCGTCCCGCGAAGTTCAGATGAAGAGTTTCCAAAGAACTTTCCAAATGGATCCCGACTACATACAATAGCATGGCTGGACAGAGTTCAAGAGAGACCTCGTGGAAATAAAATCGGAAGCTGGGGAAATGAGAAGGGATCAAGCCAAGAGCGGCAGAAAAAAAGAGTAACGTTCACAGAGAGGGAAAGCTCAAACGGCTGCCTCACCCATTTAGGTGAAGCAGCCGTCTTGTATATGGCGTCGAGAGTGTTGCTTATGAAATTACCATTTTGGGATTTTTCTCCAGCAGCTTCTCAGTTGGGAAAGGTTTTGGCAGAAACTCTTTTATCCCGGCATCGATTATTTCAGCCATAGCTTCGGTCTCATTATAATTACTCCGACTAAGTGATAAATCCATTATAACGTGACCGCAAGGATATTTAAGGTCTGGGTTCTTTGAGAGGGGTTAGACCTTTTCTATTTGTTCATCAGTCCCCTATGAAGGATAATAATTAGTTATCCTCTATTAATTTGACAAATCTAGCAGTCTGCTGCAGAAAGTTAAAATGAGGCAGGAATTATCTTCTCTTTCTTTATAGACTTCTTTCTGCCTTTATTGTAATGATAATGACCACTTTCATCATTCAAGTCGATTTGAAGAAAAGGCTTAGCAACCAGTAAAGAATCTAGGTTCGCTTGCCCACCAAACATCCCCCGACCCCCGTTACTAAACCGCCGGAAGCGAGAGCCCCTGAAAGGTAAGGTTCACCCGTGATTCCTATGCCACAGCAATTCAAACTCAAAGCTTCAGCCATCATTCCAAATGTTGCTAATAACGCACCGGAGTCACGCCAAACCAAACTCTCACCGTTTTTATAATGAGTCAGCGTTTTACCAAATTGAGCAGCAAATAAAATGATTGTAGCCTCTTGCAATTCAATCATATTGCCAATCTTTTCAATCAGTTTTTCTGCAGGATGTGGGTTGGGGAAATGAATAAGATTCAGGGAGTGTGCAATTGGATCATAAAGCTCGAAAGTTCTTTGATTATTTCCATGGTCATAGATCAATACGTCAATCGGGTGCCTACCGCCAGCTGATGGCGTAGGTCTATGTTGCCACATATATCCATTTTGCAGAGTCAGAGTAGATCTAGTCTTTAAAGTATACCAAAGAAGAGCCGACAAATCCTCAATTGGAATTCGTCTAAATTCTCTTCTTGTTCTTCTAGATTCAGCGACTGCAAAAAATGAAACCGAGTTTTTGGTGTCCGGTTTAATGAGATAACAAGTTCTTTCAATATTGTAGTGAAACACTTTGAACCTCGTGTCCGATGCTTTGACGGAAGGGCTCTTCAGTTTAATAAATCTCATACCCCAGTTTCTTCATGACGAATTGATGTTTGAAGCAGCCACGACAATTTCCACAGGCATAATCAGATACATGACAGGAATGTGTCCAAGCTAAGACGTCAAAGGTAATCTTGGACTTTTGTACAAGCTCTACTGAATCTAGAGCAATTGCGGGAGACTCAATTTTTATTTTCCCCTCTTGCATTTTCATTAGTTGATTGACTCTTCGGAAGAATTGTCTTCTCCCATCTACATGGACTCCATCCCTCTTAACTGATCCGATCATTAGAAGATTAATGTTAAGGGCGATGGCTCGCATGCCAGCAAGAGTTATTAATAACTGGTTTCGGTAGGGCCACCATTCTGGAACTGGAGCAACTCGGTTGGGTGATCGACCAGCCATGTCTCCTGAACCTAACGTATGGCAATCGACCTGTATGATCTCATGTTTGATTTTCAGAATTCGAGCGATTTTGGTAGCTGCCCGAATTTCGCCCTGTGCCGGTAATTGCCCATAGTCCACTGTGATTGCCACGTCAGGATGTTTCCAGAAGGCCAGACTCGTTGAATCGATTCCTCCAGAAAGAAGTACTCCTGTTCTCATGACTCGACGGCGAACCAGAAGGTTTTATAAATACCTGTGACAAAATCGTCCGTAATCAGGCACTTTGTTCCTTGGGGCATTTTCAGGTTTTCTTCTTTCTCATTCTGAACAAATATCACTACCGGAATACCCTTTGCTCTTGCATAGCCTATCTCGAACATTGTGCCAGCATCGAGCCCTTCAGCGATAGTAAAAACGATATCGCTTTTGTTTATTGCTTTGATATCTAAAGGAACTACGTCAACGGCTGCGCCGATACCAACATCGTGAAAAGGAGAGAAAACTTGGAATCCGAGACTTTCCAAATAGATTCTAGCTTCGTTCATCAACCAACGTTGAGCCATTGTGAAAAATGGTCCGGCAAGATAGACTTTCTTCCCAAGTGTTTGTTTACCCAATTTTTTCTTCCCAATGTTTAAAGGTTCAAAACGAAAGTTCGAACTGAAATTAGAGGGAATAGGTAAACTTTGTGAATTACAATAAATTGCGGTTGCCTGGGAAGCTAGGTAACTGGCTTTTACTGGGTTAATTTCTTTCTCTGTCCAGTAATGAGCAAAGACCGCTGCAAAAACGTCTCCTGAACCAATAGGCCAGACAAAGTCAGTTTTAAATGGTGGGATCGAGCTTACGACTCCCCTTTTTGTGAAGACCATGGCTCCAAATGGGCCTCGCTTGATGATAACCACTTCTGCGTTTTGCTTTGATATGAGTGTTCGGGCAATCTTCACCGCATCAGTCTCACCTGTTAGCTTGGAGCCTTCATGCAAATTTGCAACAATTGCAAGGTGTTTTGCTGTCGAACCATTCCCTCTGAATTCTTTCGGCGATTGTATTGACTGCGGGTCATAGACCACCCTTTCTCCGTTCACGATCGCTTCCTGTTCCATGAAACCAAAACGGAGAATGTTTTTTGCTTCAATTCTATGAGGTTCGAGTTTGTCTGTTGGGCCAATACCTCGATCTATTTCGGGCTCAGAAAGTCCGTGCCGATAGCTGAAGGAGACAGTTCTTAGAATCCCTTTACTAAGGACATCAAAGCCGAAGGTGTTCGCGGTAACTTCAAGAGAACGTTTGTCCTGCTTCGAAATATATGTATGAAGCACAATCTCTTTGGACAATCTAGAGAGAGCGGCAGCCGCACGTAGCCCAGAACCGTATAGTTGGGACCACTGAGGTTCAGAGCAATATTCCAAATAGGTTCCGCCCGCAATCTCTAGCATTTTAGCTCTTCGGCCTGATTTGTATCCTGCAGGCCCCTCCAGAAACTTTTTGTACTACCGCCACATACTCAAATCCATCATTAATACAATCTATGATTTTAGAGAGTAGGCTTGACGTGATTGAGCCAGCTGCTTCAGCACCACGCATGGCGTAAAGCGCCACCGCTTTTCCGGTTTTTTGAAGATGCAGTTCCAAAACATCACCCACACGTAATTTCTCAACAACTTTTGGATTTGGAGAATTTAGGACAGTTTCTTCAATTAGACTAGCACAATTAGTTTCTCCACCCCTCGATGACGGGGGACCGCTGGGTTGTCCTGACATGTTTTTCCCTTTCAATCTTTAGTAGAAGAGATGATAAACAATATAGAAAACTAAAACACCACATGACTGATTAATCGCATTTGAGACCATATGATAGTGTCTAGGATAGATGCCCTCACACCAATGGAACGAGCAAAATTCAAGAACCTATCCTCCATTGCAAAATAGTCTTTTGGTATCAGCTGGGAAGGCCGAAAAAGGCCGATATGAATACCTGCTCTATGAATATGAATATCCAGAATTGCAACTTCATCGCTCGCGCACCAATTTCTAGTTATCCATGATGCGGTCTTTGGACCAATGCCCCTAAATTTCATTAGCCAACTTCTTAAGTTTTTCGACTTATTTTTCGGTGGAGGTTCTTTGTCGATGGCATGCAGAAATTCATAAAGGTACTTACTCTTCTGTCTTTGAAAGCGGTAATGAAGCCGATGTCCGCGAATCTGGAATGGGCTCCCGAGGGCTTCGAGGATCTGTTCTTGAGATGGTGGATCGCCGATCAAATATCCAAGATTGCGAATTCTAGAAAACGCAGCCAAGCCTATTTCTGCTGGTATGCCATACCCACCGAGTAGGCATGCTGCTACTTCTTCTTTGAAAGTTCCTCCGATTCTAAACCTTCTTTCTGAGAATCCGTCTTCATAGAGCCATGCTTGACCTACCCAGTAGGCCGGTGTGAAGACTTCATCAAATCTACCCCACCTTACTCCATCCATAACGAGTTCGCTTGGATTAGGAATTTGCTTATACTTAATGCGGTTTCCTACTAGCTTAGCTATGGTCTGCATCAACGGATAACTCCATCATATAGATGAGCCGAAACCTTAGTTGATTTAGTATTCTTGGAACTCGTAATAATCCCTGAATTGAGTCATTATTTTAATTCTTGCACAACTCAGCAACCCATTATCATATGCCCAACGCAAAGAATCTGTTCCCTCGATAAAGCCGGTATAAGACGACTCAAGAACGGGAAATCTTAAATTTCTTGATTTCATGACTAAGTTATGTTTAGCTTTTCAAATAAACAACATTAGCAACTGCACTGACATAGTTCCTTAGGTTCGAATCCGATTTTACAGCTATTAAAATTACCCACCTTACGAAGTCGAGGTTTTTTTGTTTTATGATAGTGGCACTGCTATCTTTGATCGCTATAGGAAGCCGAAGGAACATGCTGATGCGTCGATCTTCACATGCATATATCAACCCTATAAATGGCCATCGTATTAACTGACGAACAGAAAGCGGTTGTCACTTCTTTTGGTGCCCCACTTCGAGTATTAGCAGGTCCAGGAACCGGTAAGACACTTTGCCTGGTGGAACGGGTAAGATTTCTTATCACTCAAAAGAAAATCTCACACGAACACATTTTCGTCGTTACTTTTACTAAAAGAGCGGCCGGTGAACTTCGCAATCGGCTTCTGAAAAGCGGCATCAAGAAGGAAAAATTACCCTATGTTAGTACGCTTCATGGACTCGCAATGCGAATCCTTAAGAAGCATCAAAGCAAAGCTGGTCTACCTGCTAACTTCCAACCTATCACTAATGTATTCGCTAGGATTCTACTTAAGGATACTGTCCAAGCACTTTCTGCAGCGGGAATTCAATTATCACAAGATGAGGTGAGAGAGTTTAACCACGCACATCATCAGAACAAGGCTCGAGCAGGTATCCCATCTCATATATCTTCGAATTTAAAAAAGAAAAAGGCCCTAACATCATTCTCCAAGATCTTTCATGAACAATTGAGATTCTATGACGCACTGGAGTGGAGCGATGTCATAGAATCCGCGATCGCATTAATCGAATGTGATAAAGGAGTCCGTGAAGAGGTTCATGACCAAATCAGATATTTGCTCGTAGATGAATATCAAGACCTCAGTCCACTCGAGCAAGATCTTATTGAACAGCTTATAGATGAAAAGTCGGGACTTTGCGTTGTTGGAGATGATGATCAAAGCATCTACGAATCATTCCGCTTCGCTGCCCCTCGAGGAATAATTAATTTTGAAAAAAATCATCGAGGAACAGTCTCAAAATTCATCACTCTTTGCCGCCGTTGCCCTCCAGAAATCATAAAAGCCGCACTAAGACTCATTCAGAATAATAGAGAACGGCAAGATAAGAACCTAAAAGCCTTTGACAAAGATAGAAAAGGCATCATAGTTCCCCTTTCTCACCGCAGTAAGAAGGGAGAGATCGCATGGCTCGTTTCTAAAATGAAAGAATTACTCGAAAAGAAGAAGTTTCAGCCGAGAGATATTATGATATTGTTCACCGACGGAGACATCGCAAAAGATTACATCATAGAACTTGAAAAAGAAAAAATTCCTTTAGACATACAGCTCAAGGTATCACATATTTTTGAATCCGAGGAATTTGTCGGGTTCTTTTCAATGCTAAAACTACTATCGAATCTCAACGATAACCTAAATGCTCGACAAGCCATGGATTTCTGGAGGGGCATAGGTCCCGAGACCGTTAGGCACTTAAGAAGTCTAGTCACAACCTCAAAGGGCAGTTTATGGACAGCCGTTAATAAAGTGGCTGATCATCAAGATGCGTTCAAAGAAATCAGACAAAGGAAAGTAGTATTGGCGTTTCGCGAATTCATTCTTGAGCTACAAAAGATTGATAAACCTGTTCAGATCATCAAACGCATAAAAAAACAATTTCCAGCTGCCGTAGATGACCATGGAGTTGAAAAACTAATTGAACACGTCAAGGGATTTTCCCGTGCGGAAGAGATATTGAACTTGAAAGAGATTATTGAAGACTTTGAGCAGAAGATTGATTCGGGAGAATTGGAATCCAATGAAGAAACAAATAAGACTAGGATTATGACAATGCACTCAGCGAAGGGATGTGAAAGCCCCATCGTCATTATGCCTGCTCTGGAGGATGATATAATTCCGGGAAATGCACAGAACGTAGAAGAGAAACGCCGGTTGTTTTATGTATCTGTGACAAGAACGAAGTATGCGTTATTTCTGAGTTGGGCAAGCCAGAGATCTGGACAAGAAATTCACAAGGTTGAAGGGAGAAAATTAATAGGCAAAATCAAGAGTCGCTTCTTGGTGGAAATGGGCAACAAGTAGACCCCGATGTCATATTAGTCACCCTCTGCTGCTTGTGGTGCGCTTTGAATTTCGCGTGCGGCTACCATTGAAGCCATGGTAGCTAGCCTGCACCTTTCCTGGCGCTCCCGCGTCTCCTCAACTTCTAGATCTTCCGTGGGCTGAGATCTTTGGGCTTCCGTAGCAGTTTGTTGTTGATCTTGGTGTAAAAGTAAGGAATGAACTGCAAGCCATATTTCGTACCTTCCAGTAAAGGAACTGGCAAGTGCTGTATCCCGTCGCTCAAACACAGCTACCCGGTCGGCATATTTGGGGAAAACTTTGGAATAGTAAATTACTAAAGTGCCATTATCCATTTCCGCAGATGAAGCAACACTGTTAATGTTGTCAGGCCAGCCAAGCTCTGCCCACAGTTGATCGTCCGGGCCGCCTACTGGTTCGACCCTAAATGGGGGTAATGTTATATAACGCTCTGTTGTGCGAGCTGGCGGGGCTTCTACGATCTTGAATGTGCGCTGATCAACCAGCATTTTATGCCCGGGACGTGACAGCTCCACTCGGATCGTCCCCTGTGACCCGACTGCAGCATCATTCTTTGCCTCGAATATTGCCCTCATTCTTCCACCTGAAAGTGGGGTCGACCCTCGGAATACTAACCCTTCAGATGGGGCAATCACGTTGATGCGCGAAGCAGATGGATTGCTGGGATTGTGATAATCACTATTAGCATCCGTTTCAATCCTTATGTAGCGCCTTTGTTGGGGGTAAAAACCTATCTCCTCATTTTCATCCCATACTATCTTGATATATGTGGGGGGTTCGTGAAGCTCAATAGGCTGAGGGTGTCTGGGACCTCGTCTACCTCCACCGGTTGTGTGTCCGTTACGCTCGCCTTGGCCAGATGATGCCTCTGCCGCACCTACTCCTACATTGACCCCCTGAAGACGCAGAAGACGAGCAACTTCTGTACGCATCTGCTGAACAGCAGTTTCGTCCCTTTCTCGCATTCCTTGTTCACGCGCTTCATTGTTGAGTCTTGCGAGATCATCGTCAGATCGAAGTGCTTTAACTATTTCTTTATATATCAAATCATAGACAATCCCGCGCCTGGCATCTTCTCGGTTGGATACAAATAGTGAACGCTTCGCGTCTGGAGTGAGAAAATTACAATCGACATGACAAATCAAACGTTGCGATAAATAAGGTAACTCAGCATCTTTACGAACAATCAGCTGCGACATTTCAGCATGGTTTTGGCCGTTAATAGTGAGAACGATCGGTTTTGCCGGATTAACAAACGCAGCTATAGGCTTCTTGTTGGCGACGGTGGGACGTTCTAGAACCCAATATTCGATCCCGATCCTGCCGTAGTCAGCGATGTTCGTATAAAACTGCCTGACGCTATGTGACAGTGATGGTCCGCGTTGTTCTGCATCTCCTTCATCGACAGCCCCATTGAGAGCATTTCTGGAACCTTTGATGACACGACGATATCCGTGTATTTCATGGTCGTCGAGCCACACAGGCAAAACCGGATCAAACATTGTTTGATTTAGTAGCCCGTAGATGCTATTCGGCCCAAGAGGAGAAGGATAGTTTGTAAGATCATATCCAAAATGCTTCACCAATGTTCCTGTTGGAAACTCAGCTATGCTTTTTTGAACAGTCAAAACATTGCCGTCATAGGTGAGATAAACATAACGCCCGGTCTTGAACAGATCTGCGGGAAGATCTTGGTAACAGGCTATCGTAAAACCGACAAGAGTGCCTTGTTCGCGTCGAGAGGCAAAGAAAACATATTTGCTTGTTGCCAACGTGCTTGATCCACCTTGTCCATATGCCCCAGCCAGGTAATGTTTTTGTACTTTATTACTTTCGTTCAAACTCAGTATCGTTCGTGGCATTTCATCGGGTAACAATCCAGTTCCCTCATCTCTAACCTCCACGATTCTAGAAGCTCTATCTTCTGCTGATTTAAGCTTGATACTCACGCGACGAGCAACCGCACGCCTTTGAGCTGGCGTCATCTCACTCAGACCGCCAGATGGTATATTGAGCCAGGCTGTTGCTGCTTCTTTAGGGGTTCTGCAAACTGGCGTGCCATGATGCTTTTCAAATTCATCCTCAAGAACAGCATCAATGCCATTCGTCAATCTTTCTACAAGCGAACGGCCAGGATCTGCTGATGCTTCAATGGTCCCTCGATTATTATCGCGATTCCCAAATGGAGTCCATTGTACACGTGCCCCGTTCACTTCTTCGAAACGCGCTACGGCACGTGCAACATCCTCAACGGAATTTGCCGTGTTCACAGCGTCAAATAGTTCAGCTGGTGTCATTTTTTCTTCTTAGAAGATTTTGCGAAACGCCCTCGTGATCCCTTTATATAGTCGCTATTAGCTTCGATGGAAATCCATCGCCGCCTAAGTCTTTCAGAAGCTGCGCCGGTGGTATTGCTACCAGCAAATGGGTCTAAAACGATATTCCTAGGTGCCGTTAGAAACTTAATGAAGAATTCCGGCAACCCAATTGGCATTCTCGCGGGATGTGGTTCAATTTGTTTCTTTCTACAAAACTTGAGGTAATCGTCACTTGAAGCAGTATTTGAAAGAGTGATCACATTTGAAGGGATCGCTCCGTTATTATCGCGCAGGAATGATTTTTCTCCAATGTGATGCTCGGACGGTCTCTTCCCGTGATTATATTTTTTGGTTTTTAAAAGTCGCCGCATTGAATCGCTGTATTGAACAAGAATCTTCCTATTGTCGGCCTTCGGACGTTCCGAAGGAGACATCCACCACACAAACGTAAATGCGTCCTTTACCCGAATGCGATCGATATTGACCCATTGCGCAGGGCTCGGCAAGCGAGCAGGGTTGTAAACAACAAATTGTTGGCACAGGTTGAACCTACCAGCATCCAGAAACGCAAGTAGCGCACGTAGAGCAAGTGGGGACATTACTGGTTTCCCCGGCTCCCAAGCATTGCCAAGCTCTAATACTATCGAGCCATCCTTTTTTAAAAGCTTTCGGAAAACTTGAGCAAAGCCTGCAAGCCAACGAATGTATGCCTCACCCTGCAAGTTACCATACTTCTTCTTTCGATTTAGAGGGAACGGTGGAGAGGTAAAAATCATCTGCACTTTCCCGATATGGCTTTTGAGTTTAGCTGACGAGAGAACTGTAGCAGCGTCACCGCGGTACATCCTACCCCTGGTAGTCTCATAAACAACTTCAAATGAGTTCTTGGAACGATGTCCTCGGTTAAGAGACTTTGCTGGTTTTCTCCCTGTGTAATGCATCAGATTTTCATCAAAGGGTAGCGTCGACGCCAGGTTTGCCGCATTCCCAATCTTTGAGGATTCCACCTCATGATGATTATCCCGCTGACTCATCTTATTTTCAATGTACGGAAGAAACACCCAGAAATTCAAATAACTACATGTGCTGTCTTACTCAATGTCCCCCGCTAATGGACGGAAGAAATGTTCATGCAGCTATCCTCAACTCATCTCTGGCAGAATTGTCGCTTGCGACCATTTTACCTCTCTTCAGTTTTGGGATCGGAATCCTAAACTCAAACGGTATGGTAGGAACCATCGGAAAATTTTCATGTCGTGTTGTGTTCGATCCGTCCTTATCGTCTGAGCATAACGTGATATTAGCGGTGTTCAATACGGGTAAACGCCCAAGAACATGTAGCACATTTTGCGATACGGTTATTTTTCCTACTATGCGCTTTACTATAGCTTCCTTTACAGCAAAATTTAGATTATGAAGCTTAGATGTAACCGCTTGTGCAAACGACCTAATCTCATTCTCCGAGGGCAATTTGAAGGATTCTAATTTGTTCACTTCTACTTCAGCTTTTACAAGGCGGTCGTTCAATATGGACATTTTTTTCTTCAATGGGCCCACATGTTCAGATAATTTATCAAGTGACAAAATCCCCGCACCGTAGGCTTTGGTATACCGTTCCTCTTCGTCCTTTATTTTAATAATCTCGCTTTTTACGCTCTCCATATCTGTCTTGAGCTTCTTTGAATTGTTCCCCCACCCTTGGATCCAACGATTGAGATGTTCCAAAAGAAGTTCTGGAGAACTCATCAATTCAGCCAATTTTTTCCAGACAATATCGTCAGCTTCCCGAGCGTTAATTCCGTTTTCGAAGCAAGTAGTCGCAAGGGGAAAAGAACGCGCTCTTTGGGTGCAACGATAGTACAAGTAGGTCCCTTGTCGCAATCCTTCTCCAGCAAGCTTATAACCACAGGAACACCAAAGTTTTCCAGCAAGAAGATATTCATTCTTCCTGTTTCTTTTTGCAAGATCGAAATTCTTCCTCAATCGCTCCTGAGTCCGCTGGAACAGGTTTTTATTAATGATTGATGGAACGGTGATCTTTATCCATTCATTTCTGGGTCTCCTGCGTCTCGCGCTTTTCCTTGTTTTTCGATATTTGTCCTGCTTCAAAGGGTGTTCTGGTACTGCGGCAAATGATTTCAAATAGTGAGACTCGCCTATATAAGCTTCGTTCCTCAAAAGAATACTTAGTGTGCTCGACTTCCAAATCCCGCGATGGCTTCTTCTCGGTTTAATGTCCTCATCCTTGAGGCGTTTGATTACTTTTCTGATGGTTAACCCATCATCGGCGACCCATGAAAAAATATTTCTCACAATCTTCGCCTCATCTTCATTGATTTCGTAATAACCATGTACTTTCTCGTGGCGGGGTATGTATCTATAACCGTAGGGTGCATCGCTTCCGAGAACATGTCCTTCCTTAGCAACTCTTAGTTTGCCAAGACGAAATCTTTCAGTAATCTTGGCTCTTTCGTATTCGGCAAACAGCCCCTTTACCCCCTGTAGGATTTTTTCTTCACCGTTTTTGGGAGTTGGCGTTGTTACGAAAAGAACTTCGATACCGGTATCCCGCAGTTCATCCATAACCAGCTCTTGGTACGAATAACGACGCGCCAAACGATCCGGATCATATGCCAAGACCGCTTCCCATAGTTTGTCTCTTGCATCTTGCCGGAGTTGATCCAATTGAGGACGTACAAGAATATCGCCACTCCAGCCTTCATCAATGTATTCTTTTACGATAGTGAAGCCGTTACTCTTCGCAAATTCTCTGACTGCACAGAGTTGTGTCTCAATTGTTTTCTCCTCCTCCTGACGAGCAGTAGATACCCTTGCATACACTGCAATTAGTTTTATTTCCCTTTTGATTTCCTCCATGGTAGTAAGTTGTTCCTACGCCTTCCAAAAAGTTCCGAGTTTGCTTATCAGATATTCGCCCTTTCCCTAGCTCATATCCCTTAAGTGCTCTACTTCTTAGGCATCGTTCAAACGTCCTCGGATGGACTCTCAGATATTCGGCCACCTCCTTTCTGGTCATGAATTCCAGATATACCATCATACTCCATGCTGCCCAAAGTTGTCAACGCCAGTTTCGGCCTGTTGTATCCCTTAAAGGGAAAGTCGTTTTCTTTCAAAGTTTCTTCGAAGAGGAGATCAAATGCTTTGTTTACCTCAAATTTTTGTTTGTCGTCTTCTTCGGTTATTGCCTCGTAAACTACTGTGAGTGATCGAGCTTTTAGCTTGTTCATTATAGGAAGATCAAGATTTCTTGATCTCCTTTAAGTTTTTGCAAAAGGGAAGGGAATAGTAACGTAGGTGAAATTGCCGGTAGGTTATTCTTTGCCCATCATTCCTTGGGGATGGGTGCGACAATTGGTACCCATTGGAGTATAATGTGACGATTCCTCCGAGAAGATCTATGCCGAAATCCATCAAGGCAGTCAAACAACCTTACATTTGATAAGATAGGCTCGAATTTTTTTGTTATGGGACAAAAAACTCAGTATTGCTGTGACAAAACCGTTCCAGCTTATTCAAAAAGCGCTGACCACCCTATCATCTGAAAATGGAGAGTTAGAATCTCCAGAAAACGAGATGAATACTACTCAATCTGCACTTTCGTCCCTTCAATTTCTCGTATGGTGCACCCTACTCTAGCGGACGATATTCGAACTTTTTTCAGGGACAAGTTATGGGAAAGAGGACTGTCCAGCATTACCATGTGATCATGGTACGAAAGAGATTTGCATAGTGTAAGGTGGGTGAAAATGACGGGAGGGGCAATTAATTATCGCGCCCGGTCCATCAGTCGATTGCCTGTTTTTAAATCTTGGCAGCCTCGCTTTCGGTAGGAGGTTGGCGCTTTTTATTCCATTTTTCGCGCCACTCCGCTACCCACGGCAGCAATTTCAGATAGATTTGCTGTGTGGCGTTGCACAAGCCAAGCACACCCCGAATATTGCCGAACTTTTTCCGTATCGGATCATCCCAACAATAAAGAGGACCCGGATAGTTCAAGAGTTCGTTGCCGGTTAGAATCAAGATAGGATTGATAGGGCGCTCAGCCTTCCAGCATTGGGAATCAACCACCATGTCCAATTTCGCCAATATTATAAAACAAAAAATCCCTACCTGTAAGTAGGGTAACTTGCTCAGTCCGTCGAGTGATGCTTTTGTAAAGCCCACCATTGTCCATCAGCTTCGAGTATCTCCTCCCGGAGGACTTGCCTCAAAAAGGGTGGACAAATCAGGAAGCTCCTGATATGCTGCTGAAATGGGGAATGAGAACTTATCCTCTGTGGTTGAGACTCGTACTACTTATTTTTTGTATGTCGCACACCATGGATTTGTAAAGGATGAGGAGTTGCATGGAAGGTTTGACATTGCATGATCATATTGAAAGAAATGAAAAGTATCCAAGTTTTTATTTTTCGTCATCCTGTTATATATTCTCAGCAATAGAATATGCGAGAGACAAGATTGGTCAGTGTTCCGTGATTAATCCCCTAGTTGGCAACCATGGGGCAGTTTTTGGAATAAGGCCATTGTTCTGTTCTGCTTTTCACACCCCCGCAACATCGTTAGCAAAAATCCACCGTAGTTAACAATGCATCGGAAATCTCTTTTCTCATCAGAAGGTCTAGACTCTTGGCTTATCCAAAAGCCGATAGCCCATCGCGGTCTTCACTCAGGGATAGATGCCCCAGAGAATTCAATTGTTGCCTTTCAACGTGCGGTGGAAGAGAACTACCCGATAGAACTTGATGTCCAATTGTCGCTCGACAACCAACTTTTCGTTTTTCATGATGAACAGTTGAAAAGGATGACGGGACTACAAGGCATTATACAGGAGCACGATAGCTCCACGCTTAGAACTGCGACTCTCCTTGGAACCACGTACCACATTCCAACTTTCGATGAGGTTCTCAAACTGATTAATGGCAAGGTGCCTCTGCTGGTCGAAATAAAGAACGCGGCAAATAACCGAACCCTAGACGAACTCACACTAAAATGTCTTTCTGAATATTCGGGACAGTTTGCGATCCAATCCTTCAATCCGTTTTCTGTCACATGGTTTAGGAAAAATGCGCCCGCGATTATAAGAGGTATGCTCGTGAGTGATTTTAAGACAGCACCACTCAGTTATTTTGAAAAGGCTGCTTTGAGAAATCTGCTGTTCTTCAAGATGTGTCAGCCAGCGTTTTTATCTTTGGACGTTTCGATTCTGAACCGTCTCCCAGCCATTCTGGCACGGCGAATCGGCATTCCGATCATTGCATGGACGGTAAGGTCACGAGCAGATGAAGAAAAGGCAAAAAGCGGCGCTGACAATTTCATTTTTGAGGATATGACGCCGTGAATCCGGCTCGTTTCATTCCCCTACTCCAAGAATTTCTTAAATCTCTAGTTTTACAAATTGCCCTCGTTTTTATTCTCTTCTTACTGCGGTTACTGGGAGTTGATGTATATACGAAACTTCAGTGGCTGGTCCGTCTTCTCGTACTTTTCTTCAGACGCCTGACCGGGAGAAAAACATTCCTGATCTACACCGATTGTAGCGATCACATGAGAACAACCAGAACCCTAGCTCGCCGACTTGACGGCGCACTCAGGAATCAACGATATAAGTCCATTGTGCTTCGCAACCCCGAAGCAATCTTAACTTATCCACTCTGGCCTTTTGCCGTTTCCGCCGTCATCCTTATTATCACTGATGTCTCCCCGCTAAGCTCGAATGAAAGAAAAAGAAAAATTATCCAAAAAAGATTAGTCAGGTTTTCACAAAATGGTGGAAGTTTGATTCTCACTCATGACGCGATTTATAGGAGGTCGAAGAATGATATTCTTCAAGGTATCCTTGGATGCATTCTATCTCGCTTTGTCTTCCAGACAGAAACATACTATGTAAAGAATTCTGGTAGTGTCAAGCACAGGGTGTCGAGAGACACAAACCTCCTGAAAGCATTACCAGACGAATTTCCGCTTTCGGATGGCGAGGTTCTCGTTGGAAACTGGGCGAATGGAGTAGAGTTCATTTACGTGAGTAAGGAGGATCCAAACATCCCCCTTCTCACAAGGAGAGAAAACGGAAAGGGTGTGGTATATTGGCTCAATAGCGGTGATTCAACCGAGATAGGCCCGCCCGAGTCTATCTCAATGCCCGACGACCACTTGGTCAAGATTTTAGGTACTCTTATCACCAGCGCGGTCAAATAATATGACTGCGCGGCATGATACAGCCTTGCCATGCTCTCGACTTCCTGCACTGTTTACTATGAAGATGTTGAGTTTGAGAGATTTGGGTAGGCGCTAGCGGACGGTATTCGAAACTTTTTCTGGGACAAGATTTCGGATAAGTGATTCCGTCTTCCCAGCTTGTGATCACTGTACAGAACAGGATTTCAAAAGGGAAGGTGGAATAAAATGCTTATGCAGGCAACTTTGCCTTGGTTCAAACTCTATCAGCTCAGGTTTATCTATGAAGCAGTAACTTCTTGTTAGGTATCTCTAAATCGGGGTCCAAGAGAAATAGAAAGCTTAGGTTTATTACTGATTCAGAGATTTTATGATCTATTGCAGGCACGAGTGGGTGGGCAGAAAGTATTCTATACGTGTTCACTATATCGAGCAGTGATTTGTGGCGATCAGGAACAATCTTCTTTAAGCCGGAAAACTTTTTGTCCTTATATTCATTTTTATCAAAAAGCTTAATTAACGCACCAAGAGTCTGATTTCTGAAGCACTGGTTATAAAGCTTCCTGTTTTTTTTCTTGACCAATTCATGAAGCCTCGCTTCTATGGCAGAAGCTGCCATGACTGTGCTAGCAGTGAAGCACCCCTCGGAGTTGCATGTTATAGCCTCGCCCAATCTTTCACATTCAAGGCACGTCATCTTTCGAAGCTGGCGGTTAATCTCTTCTTCTCTAGAAGATACCTCACTAATTAATTCGTCAAGATTCTCTTTGAACTTCTCTTTTGTAGAGTTAAGCAAGGGGTTTCCGAGGTTAGTAACACATTCTTCTAGATAATTCATATTCACGTTGTCAGTAGTAAAATACTTAGCTATGGTCACAAACGCTTTTAAGTAATCTACCCATCCAGTTTGATACTGAGTTAATAAATAACAGTCTTCACCAACTTTATCTCCGTGGCCCGTGAAAGCACACCATTTCTTATACTCTCTCCTCATCGAAAATAGGAACGATTCTGTAAAAGGACGTGAAGGATGGACATTTGTCCCTTTCAAGTAGTGAAGTAGCCCAGACTTATCAGCGATTATCTCCATTGCTTTTATATTAGCAATCTTTCGCCACTTACGCATCACCAATGTCAGTGCACTGAGTCATAATGAATGATGTTAGAACTTTTTTCAGGGACAAGTTGAAGAAGGGTGTATCCTCTACTCCAAGTATGTGATTATTATAGAGAACCGGTTACGCAATGTAAGGTGGGTGAAATTTACTCTTCCGTGAGCAGATAAGTCTAATATGGACGCCCCACGTCGGTCGTTTTGTGTTACCCTTTTAGGTCAGAGGCATAATACCTCCGTATCAAGTCAACCTGTTCTCCCGTCAGATGCAAATTGAATCCACGTTTCAGAGTGACAAGCTCTATCGCTTCCTGTGGAGAGTGACGGATACCCAGGCGACCCACCGCGCAAGCAGCAACAATACCTGATCGTTGTGTCCCTCCTGCACAATGGACAAGTGTACGCGATTCAGAGATCGCTCTGGAGACTATCTCGCAGAGTGAATCAATTGTGGGAACCGCCAACATGGGAGACCAGGAAAATTTGATCCCTTTCGTCTTGTAAAGATCGACAAGAGAAAAGTCATAGTATTTGGTTATCTCGCCTTCCGTCAACAAACAAATGATGTTTTCAACTCCACGTTTCTTGAGCGCTTCTACATATTCATTGACGACTTTCTTCCCAGTGACTACCTGTGGATGAGGGTCAGGTAAGTGACCCGGGCGCGAACCAATCGCCAATTTCCTTCCTACAATCCATATTAGATCAGGCTGCGGTGAGGGATGCACCGCCCTCCTATTGTCCAGCGATCCTTTCACACTGCCTCCATATCTTTTATCAAAATATCCACCGACTGATATCGTTCACCGGGGGTCCATTTAAGCGCCCGGTCGAGCACTTTGCCAAGACGCTTGTTTTTCAAACTGAAAAGTACCGGACTCTGCCGACTCGCCCTCTCTCCGGAGGCAAAATACGACCTTAAGCCGTCGGCCGTTGTCGCTATCGGGTCCAGCGGATATTTCCCAAGCAAAACAAAGCAAAACAAGCTACCGAGTGAATAAACATTCGCCGCTGTGGTCAGCTTTGCACCGACATTAAACTCTTCGGGTGCCATGGTTCTCCAAAATCCATGATGATGTGGGTTTTCCAACGAACCGTCCGGACCAAGCGGTCCTATTATGTTACCGAAATCGATCCATTTAGTCTCCATTGAGGAACTGTAAAAAACATGGTGGTCATAGAAATCTCGGTAAAGATATCCCGCTTTGTTCAGCGCTGCTATAGTATTCGCCATTGAAGAGCAAATCCTCAAACTATCAGTGGCTGAAAGCTTCTTTTTCCCCCTTGCGTTCGCTGCCAGAGATGGCCAAGTCAACTTCTCTAATACAAGGCACATATGACCATCCCAATCCAACACATCAAGAAGTTCAACCGCTCCTTTTGATTGCAATTTCTCAAGCGCGAAGGCTTCTTTTGTCAAAACGGGATCGTTGCTCGGTGCAATCTTAAGGACAACTTCACGCCTTAGCTTCGAATCACTTGCATACAGTATGTTGGTCTTATCTGGTAACGGTTTGAGCTTGCTAAACCTATTAGGGTCAACCATCATGTTAAAGTACCATAGCTTTTTATTTCGTGACAAATAGGAGCTGGATCAAATGGCCATTGAGGCTCGTCCTGCAAACCACACTTGCTATCTGGTATTCAAGCAAGTACACGTACACATGCAAGGACAGGTGCATGTGCAAGTACAAGTGCAGTTGCATTGGCAAGCATGGACGTACTCCTCGTTTACAAGCCCTTGTTTCTCAGCGAGAACTATGCATGCAGGTGTGTCCTGTAAAATAAAAGGTCGTACGTCAAACATGCTTGATAATGATTCGGTCGTTTTGGTCACCATCACTAAAGCAGACATTGTTAGTCACTCCTAAGTTCTAAAATTCTGCGGCGAGTTTGATCTCGTAACCGCGGTCTCTTGTATGTGCCGTTCCTCTCTCAACATTAGTGACGCTACTCCAATTTGATGTATGATACAATCGTTTTTCCTTTTCTACTTCAAAGGAATTGCACAGCCGTTTGTTTTCTCAAGTAACGCAAGTCTCGTGTCATCACCAATATCTTCAATTAGTGGGCAAACACCTGAACAAAGAGGTCGGTTTACGCAATCGAGGCATACTCCACGAAATTTCCGTTTCTCAACAAGTTGTGGAGATGTCTCCCAAATTTCGCGAAACGACGACGTTCGAACGTTGCCAACTTCCTTCCGATAGAGAATGCAGTGGAACACCTCCCCTAGCGGAGATATGGCCAGACTAACTGTTCCTGCTCCGCATCCCATCATGTCGGCTGGACCAGTGTGAGCATCGCATCTTTCGCTCTTGTGTTTGTCCAGCGCTATTCCCTCTGGTGCATCAATATTAATTCTCGTGCCAAAGAGCTGCTTTACTTTATTGTATGCTACACGCAAGAACTCCGAATCCTCGCCTGACAAGCTAGATCCAGACTGAGAGGCGCGTCCAGTGACACAGACGGGATTCAATCGGATTTCAGTTGCGCCTTCTCGGAGACTCATTGCTACAATATCCTCAACTTGATGCAAATTTCGACGCGAAATAGTCGGGCTCACTCCTACAACAGGAACTCCAGCCTCCCTAAAATAGTGAAGGGCCTGGACTGCCCGATCAAACGACCCCGGGACACCTCTTATGTCATCATGCACGTCAGCTGTCGCACCGTCGATACTGACCCTCGCAATTGTGACACCAGCCTTTGCTGTCTCCTTGGCTATTTTCGGAGTGACGAACCAACCGTTAGTAGTCAACATAGTCTCTACGCCGACACGGTGACAGTACTCTAGTAATTCCAAGAAATCGGGACGCATGAAAGGTTCGCCACCGAGAAAAAAGATATAAAAGATCCCATTTGAGCCAAGGTCATTAATCACTCGGTGGCACTCTTGCGTTGTCAGTTCGTCTGGGTCCGCCTTGCCAGAAGAAGAGTAACAATACTCACATCTGAGATTGCATCTATATGTTATATCCCACCATACGAAGAGCGGAGCAGAAAGACGTCTAACCTGTCGCTCCATCATGCCCATCTCCGCAAATTAGAATTCTTTCATCCCTCATTTTCGCAAGGAATGTCTTTAGGATTTCGAATGTAGCCTTACGCTCAACTTCGTGTTTCTTGCTCAGGACATTTAAGATGTCTTTCTCAGTGGCCGGTTCTCGGCAGAACTCCAGCACTTCAATCGCGAACGGCGCCAATTTCAACACTGAAAAATTCTGCTTGCAAAACAGTAGCCCACCAAACGATTCTCTTCTTAACATAAAGAGTTGACTATTAAATACATATTCTTCACTCATGAACTGGCCCTCAATCGCGATAAACTACAAATCAAGGCGGATAGATTCAAGTCTTCCGTACCCTACGTGCCGTGGAATCAAAAAGGAAGTAGATAGACTACTTCCTTTGACGCTGTGCCATCATCGGGAAATCCCGATTGGCACGGCATGTTTCTGTTCCAGCAAGTTGAGGGCAATCCTGAAAGCCTTCTTCTTTATCCTCTCACCTGAACCGAACCACATCGATTTCAATCGCTGAGTTTCGTCTCCTTTTGTATTCCGATAGTGATCGACATGTTCCGTCACTGCGTTGTAGAGTCCCCAGAGAGTGCCATTTGCCATCTCCGCTCCTTGTCCTGATTCTGCAAGCTCCACGATATCGTAACGAACCTTCGCAATCCAAGAGTTGTCCTGGGATTCAGGCCTATTCGGGAAAATCGTTTCGATGTAATCTGTCAGGGTCTTCCCGTTCACCATGGTCTCACTCATGCGATTGAATATCGCATCAAGCTGTGCGTAAAGCTTGTTCGTGAGGCCAAGGATTTCGTGAGCTTCTTTGAGTTTTTCTTTCGCGTTCAAGGTGTGCCGAATATGGACTTCTTGTTCCACACCACCCAGCGCCAACGATAGCGTGTTCTCACAAACGACTCTGATAGGCGTGAGCTTCACCCTTACCGTGCTGCTCCCGTCATGGGAATTCACGAGAAGGAGGTACTTCTCCACGATGTCATTTCCGTTGACTCGGATGTAGTCAGGCAGCTTCGCGAGAATCCAGATGCGTTCACCTTTGCCGAGGGCACCTGCCGTGTGGTAGATCGCTTCGCCTTCACCAACCAGAGCATCGAATGTCGTGAAGGCATCCCTGTTCTGGATTGGTTCGTAGCGGGAACCGACCACTCCCAAGACTTCCTTTGTATCGGTTCTCACCGTAGCGAAGTGACTATCTACAGAAAGGAAATGACTCTCAAGTGAAAGGCCATTCGTTGATGCTAATAGTGGAAACTTGTTGACGGTGAAATCGAGTCCAGCCCTTTGGATCGCCTCTTCTGCTGTGGCAGGTCCATCAAGTCTGGTTCCCAAGCTATGCCAGGGCGGTTCTCCCACATACATCATGGAAGGCCCACCATTCGTGACGTTAATATTATGTGGCATGATTAATTCTCCTTTTTTATTGGTGATTAAAGAAATGTCCGTCCATGAAACCGTGGGCGGACATGTTGGTTATTGCTGCTCAGGAATAGTAGCAGATGCTTCCGCAACTGCATCCCTGAGCTTGCCGATTGCCTCTCCGAAGATTCTTATAGTCTTCCTTTGAGAGTTACCGGCTTGGCTTTCGGTAATCGCGAGGTACTTGTTCCCGTTCTTCGCTTCCTTCACGTCCACGAAGTACGTGTTCTTTCCCGCCTTGATCACTGTGGAATAGAGGCCATTCTCATTTGCCATGGCTTTTCTCCTTTGGTTTTTGGTGAATGGATTGAATCTTGCAGGGGAAGCTTATTATCGCTTCTCGCCACCTGATTCTCTTGGATTCGTATCCGCATCAGCGTAATTGTCGTCCGGCTCGGACAACTTCTGAACCATTATCCTGCCGTCAGCGATTTCGACTTCGACAACATCCCCTATATTGAACCCAAATCGCTCAAGATACTTACCGGCTATCCTTATGACAGGATGAGGCTTGGCGGCTTTGTCTTCGTAGTGTCCGTACTGGACCTTCCGAAGTTTTCTCAATCCCTTATTCTCCATAGGCCTCAACCTCTTTCGCTTTTTCGGCCTTGACCCTGGTTCCTCGCGTTAACGGACAGACATCCCCGTATTCGCAGTCCTTGCACCAGTATCCCGGCCTCGGATGGAACGTGCCGACTTTGATCGCTTTCAGCACTTCCTTCACGAGGAAGAAGAAAGCTTCGTAGTTGGCGCTGCTCCGCTCAGTTTCGGTCGAAACGATCTTCGGCTTTTTGTTCTTTACGAAGTTTACGATCCTAAAACCCTTGGCAGGTTTATGGAAGAGCTGCTGGAAGGCATAGCCGTAGGCGGTAAGCTGGAGGTGTTTATCGACATCGCTCTGGCTGATGGTCGTAGCCGAAGTCTTGTACTCGACTATCGTGTCGTCAGCCTCGATGATGTCGAAGAACCCTTCTAGGGTGATCCCAAGGTTTTCCTTTGTCCTTGGATTCACGAGAGGCACGGTGAAAGGGACTTCGGTTCCCTTGACCTTCTTCCGGGGTTCTTCGAGGAAAAGCTGGAGCATCTGTTTTGCTAAGATGATGAGTCCTAGCTCCCGCTCATTGTCCTTGTACCGTATCTCCATGTCGGTCTTTTGGCTGTACCAGTCAGCATCGAAGATCCTCAAGACCATGTCCGGTGATGCCTTTTTCCCTTCCATTTCCTGTTTGTGTATCCAAGAAATAGTGGAGTGGAGGGCACCTCCGAATGCCAATGCAGACGGCCTGAATGGCTTGAAGCGCTTCTCGACATATTGGTATCTATACTTGAGACCGCAGAGAAGAAATAGGTTGATTTGACTGCTAGAAAGGTGATCCATCGTCGCCTCCTTCTCCAGATACGTTCGCGGATTCTCCGGCATTTTCCTTCTTGAGAAGTTCCTCGATCATCCGGCTCGCATCGAGCTTCGTGACATCTTTCAGGGTTTTGACCTTGAAGAGTCTCTTCAGCTCATCATGAGCTTCATCTCCTATCTTTTCGCGCATGGCCATGATGCGGAAGAGATACTTCTTCTGCGGTTCCGTCATCATCTCTTCGGTCGTCATTTTCCCGTTACCGTTCTGAGGTTTCGTTCCGTTTCCACCTGAAGGGATCGGCGGCTTTGATGCGGGGAGACTGGCTGCGGGTTGTGACTTTGCGGGATCTTCTCCTTCCGACAGTACACTCTCCACAATCCTGAGTTGGAAGAGGGGTTCTCCTTTCGGGGTCTGTACCTCGATGAGCTTAGTCATCTTTTTCATATCAGTTTCTCCTTTTGTTAATGATTCTGATATGCATCGTACCGTCATGGCTCAGTGTCCATAAGGCGGGCAATTTTGTTCTTTCCGTCACTTGTGCCCTCCTTATGTGAGGGATATCTGACGCTTTATCATCCAGATATGGATGATAAAGACTCGACCAAACAGCAGGTCACCCCCATAGCAGTGACAAACTGGCGGGACATACGGAAGATATTCGGGATAAAGCAGAAGAATCGGCGCGGCCACATGCACATCATCGGGAAGACCGGGACCGGCAAGTCGAGCCTGATCGCGAACATGGCACTGTCTGACATCAGGGCGGGCAACGGCATCGGCCTAATCGACCCGCATGGCGACCTCGCCGACGACGTGCTGAAACGCATTCCGAGGGGAAGAATCCATGACGTGGTCTTCTTCAACCCCGCTGACATGGAATACCCCGTGGGCTTCAACCCACTAGAGAAAGCACCTTACGACAAACACCACCTCGTGGTATCGGGAGTCATTTCCGTCTTCAGAAAAATCTGGTCGGAGTTCTGGGGGCCCAGGCTGGAACACATCCTCCGCCATTCCCTGTTCACGCTGATGGACTACCCTCAAAGCACGCTTCTCGATTTGCCGAAACTCCTGACCGACGCCGGATTCAGGAAGGAACTGCTGTCGCACGTCCAACACCGGGAAATACTCTCCTTCTGGCTCAACGAGTTCGACAAGTATTCGCCGTGGCTGAGATCGGAAGCAATATCCCCCATCCTCAACAAGGTGGGACAGTTCTTGGTCAGCCTACCTTTGCGGAACATCATCGGGCAGACGAGAAGCACATTCGACCTGAGGAAAATTACGAACGGGAAGAAAATCCTCATAGCCAGTCTGCCGAAGGGGAAGATCGGCGAGGACAACACGTCCCTTTTGGGTTCGCTTCTTCTCACGGAAATCTGGTTGGCTATTCTCGGACGGGCCGAGGTGCCCGAAAGCGAAAGAATTCCTTTTTACTTGTACGTCGATGAGTTCCATTCTTTCATTACCACTTCTTTCGCCGATGTCCTCAGCGAATCAAGGAAATACGGACTAAACCTCGTGCTCGGCCACCAGTACATGAGCCAGCTTGACAAGAAAGTCCGCGACGCGATATTCGGGAACGTCGGCTCGATTATATCGTTCAGGGTTGGTGCTGAGGACGCGCAATATCTCGCGAGGGAATTTCATCCTTTCAGCGAACCGGATTTCATAAGCCTTCCGAACTACAACATCTACCTGAGACTTATGATTGACGGCGCGACCTCGACACCATTCAGCGCCTCGACAATTCCCTTACCCGTGGAAGGCAATTCGTTCGCCCCAGAAATCATCAGGGAGTCGAAAATCAGGTACGGCAGACGAAAGGACGATATCGAACGCACAATCACCGCAAGGGTATCACAACAAGGCGATACACATCCGGTCCAAAAAGCTTTCCTCTGAAACTGGCTGCACGGCGTTCCGCCTTGCACTGCAAAGTGTCGAGTTGATATATTCCTAGCGGACCTTTGGCGGAGATTAACGCAATCTGCATACGGGCATCGCAAGAAGGAGATTGTGTGATTTTGATCATTCACAATTTTTTATCTTGGCTGCGGGCAACCTTTTTTCACCCAAGATTCCGCAAAAGAGAAAGGAGTCCCAGTTGACCTATGAAATAAACCACAGATCCCTGAGTAGCTTTATTCTGAACATCCAGGATGTTGAGCGGCTTATTGAAATTCATCGGGTCTTGACGGGCGACGCTCGAGGTCGACGCCGCAATGTGGAGGTACTTAATAAAAGCGCAGTTGTACTACTAACTGCGTGCTTAGAGGCATTTATAGAAGACCTCGCTGAAGAATCTTTTGACTTCCTACTGTCAACCGCAACGACCCCTGATGCGATACCGGATAGCGTAAGAACGCTCGCATCAAAGCCTCTCGCCGAGAGTAAAGATGAGCGAAAAGTATGGGAACTTGCTGGAGATGGTTGGAAGGATGTGCTCGCCAACCATAGGTCGTTTGTCATTGCCAGGTATATTGAGGGATTCAATACGCCTAAACCAGATAAGGTTGACAAGCTATTTAAGGAACTAATCGGTCTCAACTCGTTGTCATCATGCTGGCACTGGAGAAAGATGTCTCATCAAAGTGCCTCAGATTATTTAACAAAACTAGTTGAAGATCGCGGTTCTATTGCTCATAGGACGAGGGCAAATCAACGTATAAACAAGGACTACGTGACAGGCTATCGTGATTTCGTCTACAGGGTCGCTGCTTGCTCATACAACAGTGTTAGAACTCATCTTTTGAATCTTACGGGAAAAGAGCCATGGACCGAATACACGGGATCATGATTCCCATCATCAATCTCCTTCCGTTTTTGATGTACCGGGACTCATTTTATCCAGACAGAACACATCGCTTAATGCGAGCAAAAACAATAGGCATCCGGATTCCGGTTTTGACGGAAGATCAGGTCGAGGACGGAAATCCTGAACGTCATGAAGGGCATCCCAGAGCGTCCGCGGAATTAAGCGAGTGGGAAGACTTACTTCTCAGGTTGAAGTGTAAAGGTATTTCTATGGATTTGTACTCTGGGCGATAAGATCACTTTTCAAAAAGAACCAAGCAACTTGTTCTGTTAGAACTAAAAGAGAAATAAGCCAAGGTACCCACCAAATATTCTGCGGAGATTCCCTACCAAACGAAATTATACCTGAAAAGAAATAAATAATAACAAAAATGATTTCGAAAATGCCGTACATTTTATAATCATTCTTTTCGTAGAGCGCAAAATTCTTGATCTCGTCAAAATGCCCATGATACACAAAACAAAATATTGCCTCAATAAGCGGGCCAAGCGCCAAGGCCATAAAAGCGATTGTCAATGAAGAAGGAAAATTGTTATTGAAAAGAAATCCGAGACAAACAGCATAGGCAGTTAAAGAAAAAGTATACAATATGGAAAGTACATATAACGAAAAAGGGAGTTTGGAAAAATCGTAAGCTCCATATTCTATTATAGAATCTAAGATCAGAAGAAAAAAGCCGAATAGGTACCCAGCAACTAATATAGATGTGTTCAAGTCGGCGTTAATCAGCTTCGACGCAAGAATATTGATACCAAGAGCAAGAGGAAACAATTGGATTAAAGCCGAAACAGAGATTGATGTAGCCGTGCTGGAAGAAAATCTATGCTTACTCATTTAGGACCTCCTCACCGAATTGTAAAGGTAATTGGTTCAACTTCAAGCCCCTCACATTATTGATTAATCGTTAAGATGGTGCTCTGATCCATCTCTTAGATATTGCTTTCTTATGAAACTCATAACGATCCCTGCCTTCAAATAATTCATTTTTGTCTCGTCAGGCAGTAACTTAAAATCAGTCACGATTTTTCTGCAATTAGGTTTTCCACATTCGCATTTCATTTGAAAATGGTCTTCATCCATCGAAGTTGAATAGTCAAATCTGATTTCAGTATGAACTTTTAAATCCTCAAGTGCAATTAGATCGAAATCATTTATTATACCCGCATTGGGTTCGCAAGAATGATTGATGAATTTTCCTGGAATCTCAGTATCAATGTACCTGTCGTGATCATATTGTAAAGACATGCACTCGGTTTCTCCGCGTCGAATTGTTTCGTCAAAGGAGATGGTCGGCCCGTTGAATCTATAAATGATCTCCCCCTTTTTGATGGAGCGCTTTGTTCTTACACAATACCCTAATTCGCAAATACTGACGTAGATACTGCGGCTAGTGAATTGATCGTTAATGTGCTTTATCAAAGCCTTTTCTTGGGAGTAGATGTTTTTCTCCTTAATCTTTAGATTCATTTCACCCACTTATGATAACATTTGACATGTGAAGGGTATAGATAGACTTGATTTTGAACAGCCGCTTTGCCTTTGAAATCGTCAAAGTAATTACATCGAGATTGTAATTTATCAAAAGTTTTCGAGCTTAAATTAATGCTAATGTAATTAGCTTTTTATTCTAATTCAACAAAACATTTTACAAATAGCTCCAAATTCCTAACCGATATTGATTATGTACCCTTTATTTTCTTCTCTCCCTTTTATACTTTACTAAAAGATGCAAGGAACGAGGGCGTGGAGACAAACAAAGCGGTTGGTATCTGGATAAGGGTCTCGACTGAAGACCAAGCCAAGGGCGAAAGCCCTGAGCACCACGAGAAACGTGCCCGATATTATGCCGAGTCCAAAGGCTGGGACGTTAAAGAGGTGTACCATCTTGAGGCTGTATCGGGGAAATCTGTTAAGGATCATCCTGAGGCAAGGAGAATGGTTGATGACATCAAATCGGGCCATATCACAGGACTCATCTTCTCGAAGCTTGCCCGTCTGGCCCGGAACACCAAGGAACTTCTAGAGTTCGCAGACTTCTTCCAGGAGCACAGCGCCGACCTCATCTCACTCCAAGAATCAATTGACACTTCCACGGCAGCAGGGCGCTTTTTCTATACAATGATTGCTGCTATGGCGCAATGGGAAAGGGAAGAGATTGCCGATAGGGTGGCTGCTTCGGTTCCCATTCGTGCGAAGTTAGGGAAATCCTTGGGTGGGGAAGCTCCCTATGGCTACCGATATGTGGATAAAAAGCTGGCTCTCGATCCAAAGGAAGCACCGATCAGGAAACTGATGTTCGAGTTTTTCAAAGAGCAAAAGCGAAAGCGGAGAGTCTGTCGCCTTCTGAATGAAGCAGGATACCGCACGCGGAGAGGGAACAAGTGGACTTTCAGCACCGTCTACCGGCTCCTCAGAGATCCCATTGCCAAAGGAATCCGAAGGTCAAACTACAGCACACGAGGCGGAAAGAATTCCGAGAAATATGTTTTCAAACCCGAATCCGAGTGGATATATACGGAAGCTCCGGCTATTGTTTCCGAAGAACTGTGGAACGAATGTAACGGCATCCTTGATGAACAGATCAAGACGAACCGTCCGCCTACCAAGGTGGTCGCCCACCTCTTCACAAGCATCGTCACCTGCGAGTGCGGAGGGAAGATGTACGTTCCCTCAAACAACCCGAAGTATGTTTGCCCCAAGTGCCGCAACAAGGTCGGTGAAACTGATCTTGAGGAAATCTTCCGCGAACAACTGAAATCGTTCGTCTTCTCGGAAAGCGAAGTCAAAAACTATTTTGAGCAGGCGGATACCGCGCTTAAAGAAAAGGAAGCCATCCTTGCGACACTTATGGACGAGAAAGGAAAGGTGCGGGCGGATATGGAGAAGGTGATGGAGCTATACCTCAAGGGAGAAATCAAGCCGGAGGGATTCAACCGGCACTACCAACCTTATGATGAACGATACAAGCAGATAACGAAACAAATACCGGAGGTTCAGGCTGAAATTGATTTTCTCAAAATCCAGTACATCTCAGGCGACGAACTCGTGAACGAAGCCAAAGACCTCTATAGCCGTTGGCCAAACCTCGAACCTACCGAGAAACGCAAGATCATAGAAACCATTACCGAACGGATCACCGTTGGCAAGGACGATATAAATATCAAACTATCCTATTTACCCTCTTCCGAATTGGTGACAGAAGGGCACCAGACCCATCTTGTTCGGGTGATTTCGGGGCGTACATGATCTCGTTTATTACAACCGATGCGGGCGGAAGACCGACATCTACGGAGATTATCTTCGTGTTGTTCGTTGTCAGCTCGTCGCCAGGGTAACTTATGAATATCCCGAACCGATGTGATCCGAATAATAAGTCGTGCACAGTGAAGATTGCCACGGTCGAGTCACCTGGAGTCATCGCGGGTATCTCAATTGAATCAATCGGCTCCCCGGAATCGCAGCTGCCGTTCCCATTTTTGTCCGAGAATAAAACGGCTTTTGCCGGCCCGCACAGTTTCATTCCGCGGTTTATAACGCAAGCAGAAATCGTTATGCTGCCGCCGGACTGAATCGGAAATGGCGAATAGGTGACGGTTCCGACTGCCAAGTCGAAGCTGCGTGGAGTTACACTATTGATTCTTGCGGGCGTACTCCCTGAGGAGTCCGCAGAGGTTTCAAAATCCTGCGGATCGTTCGAATCTCCGGCCGGCAGGATCCTTTCAAGTGATTTGCCGCCCGTGTTTCCACCCCAGGATGGAGCGTAGCTCACGCTATCAATTAGATTTCCTCCAGCATCATGGACCGTCACTGCGTCGCCCGTGTTGTTTAACGGAGGAATCTTTGCGATCAAAGTCTTGGTGCGGACTCCTGGATGGAGGTTGAAGAAACCGGTGTCATGTGCAACGACGACGTAATCACTTGGCGGGAACAAATAATCGGTCCCTGTAATCACCGCTTCTGTGCCCGAGTTGTCCGAGATCGTGAAGCAGTTGAGGTTGAGTGAGTCGTTTGAATTGTTGTACAATTCCACCCATTCCGGTTCCGGACTCTTGGGTGCGTACATTATCTCATTGACGACTAAGCTTTCTTTACTGTAAGAGAATTTTGGTTTTACCCACATGGAATTGTTCGTAGTATCCTGGTCGGATGCAAATTTTACGACGGCGAACGCGCCGGCCGCGCGAAAATTCTGTGGTTTTGCTTTCGAGACGATGGACGTCGAATCACACGCCTTAAGTCCCGGTACGTTATCAGTTTCGGCAACAACTTCATCGGGCTCGGGAAGGTGGTCTCCGTTGTAGTCGAGATAAACATCTACGTCGAATGGAGAAGTCGAATGCACGCCGCAGTTTTTGACGACAATATCGAAAACAGCCGACGAATCTGTTGAAGAAAGAGAAGCGGAGAACGAAGAAACTTTTAAGTCGTAACTCCATGCTGCAATGCTGTTCTTTCTGCCGGGAGTGCCGCCTGACGAATCGAGAGACGTGCCCCAGTTCGTGCTCAAGAATGGCGAGAGTTCAGTCGAGATTCTTTCAAGTGATTTACCGTTGGAGCCGCCCCACGATGGTTCATACAAAACCGAATCTGCGAGCGTCCCCGTCGAATCGCGAATTGAGATTGTGTCGCCGGTGTTGACGAGAAAATCCGTTGGCACTGCCGGACAGATCAAGACGATAGAGGAATCCAAACTATGGAAAGAGAATATTGTGTCGGATTTGGTCATCACGACAAATGAATCGGATCGGACAAAAAAATCTGTGGATGTGATGGTGTACCACGTTGTTGTATGGTGTCGGATTTTCCAGCCTTTAATGTTTATTTTGTCCGCCGATGTGTTACACAACTCTATCCACTCCGGCTCTCCATTTTTAGGTGAGTACATGATCTCGTTTATCTTGATGGCTTGAGAGAAGCCCGATGAAACAAAAATCAGAAGAAGAATAATTTCTTTTTTCATGCCCGCCCCCGTCTCGTGTCCTATGTTTCTTCCGGTATCCCATCCTTCGCAAGATTATAAATCGCCGTCAGGTTGTAGGGTTTCATTATCGTACTTACTTCCAGACCGGATAAAACACTGTCCGAAGCAGGAGTAAGATATCCTGTGGCAAGAACACACCTTACTCCGGGCCGGGCTTCTTTGATCCTTGCGATCAACTTGTCCCCGGGAACCTTAGGAAGGCCGAGATCTGAAATTACAACCGAAATTTCCGGATGACTCTCGAATATCCTTAACCCTTCTTCTCCATCGCCTGCGCGGAGGACGTTAAATCCTTTGTCCGATAGATATTGGTACAACAGTTCGAGAAGATCGGCTTCATCCTCGACAACGAGAATCGTCCTGATATTTCCTGTGTCGCTGGTTCGTTCGGCTTCGTCCCGTGTAGCCGGATTCACGTGATTAGTTTTTTCCTTGCTCATCGGAAGATAAATAAAAAACGTAGTCCCCAATCCCGCATGGCTCCTGACTTCTATGAATCCGCCGTGGCCGGAAATGATTGTTTGAACAATGGACAATCCAAGTCCTGTTCCTTTTCCTATTTCTTTCGTCGTGAAAAAGGGATCGAAAATCTTGTCTAACTTGTCCTCTTCGATTCCTCTCCCCGAATCCTGAATCATCAGAAGAACGTACTGGTCAGTGGTCACACTCCCCAGTTTCTTCTCAACTTGCTTCTTGTCTGCGGTGGTAAGCGAAAACGTCAAGTTGCCGCCCTCCGGCATTGCATCGCGGGAATTGTTTGCGAGATTTATGAGAACCTGCTGGATGTCTCCCGGTGAGCCGTAAATGAAAGCATCGTGGATCACAAATTCTTCGTGAACGCTGATATTTTCTTCAAAAGTGTGTTTGATGATTGAAACCGTCTCTCCGATGATCTGTCTCGCTGAGAAAACCTTGAAACCTTCGGGTGAATAGCGGACAAATTGGAGGAGCCGTTTGGACACTTCCGAACCGCGGATCGCGCTCGATAAGGCTCGCTGGCTGTTTTCCTGCACCATGACTGGGTTATCAACTTTTCTCAAGATCATCTCCAGACTTGCGATAATGACTCCAAGGACATTGTTGAAGTCATGGGCAATTCCTCCGGCAAGTCTCCCCAGGAGTTCGGTGCGCTGAAGCCTCTTTATAGCTTCTTCGTTTTGCTCCCGCATCGTTATATCTCTGAATACTGCGAGCCGCCCGATATATTTCCCGGTGGAGTCGAAAAGCGGAAGCGCGCTTCTTTCAATGATCGAACCGTTCACCATCTCAAGTCTGTACATTTTGACGGCTGCGCGTTCTCTGACGTCGCGAGCTACATGCTCCATGAAATCTTCAGGAAACTTTGTCCTGTGCGCGGATTGTGTCTCAATGTCTCTTGAAGGCCTGCCGACAATCTGCGCGGAATTGTGAAAGCCAAATATCCTGCAAAATTCCGAGTTGGCAAATTCGATTTTTCCATCGGGATTCTGAAACAGTATCCCCTCTTCAAGGCTTTGCAAAAGAGTATCAAGCCTGATTTTTTCTTCAGCCTGATGAGCGGCCTCCAGTGCAAGGTTCTTCTCTAACTTCTTTCTGTCCTCCAACGATACAAAAGCAACCTGGACGGCATCTTCTCCTTCGTAGGCAACCGGTTGCGATAAAACGAGAACATGGATAAAACCTCCACCCCTCTTGAGAAATCTTTCCTCCATAGGATCAGTGGAAACCCGATCAAGCATGGCCTGCTTTATTCTTTCATTGACGACGGATAGATCGCCCGGGTGGATAATCTCGTATACAGGCATGCCGATCAGCTTATCGGGTGAGTCATAGCCCAGCATCATGGCCCCCGTGTCGTTCACTCTCACGATCTTGGCATTTTTATATATACCGAGACCGATAGGGGCATTCTTAAATAACTCCTCGTAGAGCCGCTTTTGCTCGCCAAGCTCGCGAAGAACATTGTCCGATGCTTTTTTTCTTTTGATAGGTTTCACAAACTGCTTGCCGAGTTTGCCTTATACGCCTGAATGTAATCGAGGACTCATTACAGGGTAATAACAACTGCCTATTTAAGATGCTACGCAGGAAGTTTAATTCCAAATGAAATCATGGAGATTCAAGAATCTGATGAACGAACCTTGGCAGGGCTTTTTCGATTTCTGAAAATGACAGGCAGCGTCATTGCCGGAAATAAGGGAGAAGACCCGCTGATTCAAAAACTGCTTATATCCCGGCCGAAAATTAATGTTTTGATCCAATCGAATAAGACGAGAATTTTGTTTTTTACACTAACAAGCCTTGTCAAGTAGGCGGACCTCCAAAAAAGAAATGCTCCGAATCCTTTTCCCTTTACGTTCGGCAGATCGGCAAGAGCGCGGTTTCTGCCGATGTAGGCGAGCATTCCGAGATTGTGGTAGTGAAAGCGTGAGACCGGATTCCCACGCGCCATCCTGTTGAAATTCTTTGCGAGAAATTTTCCTTCCTGCTGTGCGGCCTGTGCAGTCGCGGCGATTATTTCGTCGACAGGTGTGGCACAATCGCCTGCGGCGTAAATGTTATCGGTGCCCTTTATGTGAAGGAAGTCGTCGGTTAGGAGCCGTGAAGAAGAATTCTTTTCGAAAGGAAGGGTCTGAAGAAGTTCTGCGGGTCCGATTCCGGTTGACCAAACCAACAAGCCGTAGGGAATTGCTGTGCCATCTTGCAAGAAAATGAAGTCTTCTTTTACTTCTTTAACCGGTGAATTCGTCTTTATATTGATGCTCTCTCGCTGGAAGAGGCGCATTGTATATCTGCCGAGTTCGGAGTCGAAGGAGTTGAGAATCTGCTTTGTCGCCTCAAGGAGGGTGATTTGTACGTCGCGGATGAACGCCGGGTACCATTTAACAAGATCTTCCCGGATGAAATCGTTCAGCTCGGCCGCAAATTCGACTCCCGTCGGTCCTCCGCCAACCACCACAAAGTGAAGGAGTCGTCTCCGCTCGCTTTCCTGGATACCCGGAGTGCTCGCGCGCTCAAAATTATCTATGATAGCAGTTCGTATTTTTCTCGCGTCCGCAAGTTCCTTCAGGAACATCGCATGTTCGTGAACGCCCGGAATTCCGAATGTGTTGTTCACTGCGCCGACTGCGATCACAAGGTAGTCGTAATTAAGATCGAACCTCTTATGGCCCTGGATTGTTTCACATACGACGACATTATCGGCCCCGGAGATGCTGACGCAGTTTGCCTGATAATATTCTATGTCGTCTCTCGAAGTCCGTATCGGCTCAATTATGCTTCTGAATTCGATCGTTCCGACAGTCGTGCTCGGCAAAAGCGGGGTGAAAAGGAAATGGTTTCGAGGGCTGACGATGCTGATTTCATAGAAATCAAGGTCGACGCTTTTGACAATACTGAGCGCGGCAAATCCGCTTCCCAGAATCACTAATTTGCTTTTTCCGTCTCTCATGGCATGTTGGGCTGTCGACATTGCTGCCATGATAATAACAACAAGACAGGGCGAGAAGTTTTATCTTATCCTGAGATATTCGTTCGAGCCCCTTTGAAATTCATAACCGACCTTTATCGTGGCTACTTCATATCCGTCGCTGGAAAATTTCTTGATCACTGAATCAAGATGAGGAGACTTTTGGACTTCCAGGTTTTGCAGGGGAAAAATCCGGACTTCCTTCGCAACTCTCAGCATTTCGGAGATGGCACCGATATGGAAATCCAGATTCAGTATATGACTATACAAAAATAGGAAATGCGAGCTCAGCGCTATGTCGAAATCCTTATCCACGAATGATAATTCCGGTAACTCTTCTCCCACATATTTCTTCGCGATTTTTCCCCGTTCATAATCCTCGAGGAAAATCTCGGTGGCGGATTTCCTCATCTTCCTCAAATCCCGGGGTCCTTTATTGTTTCCCAGACGAAATTTTCTCTGCTCTTTTCCGTCTGGCACATTATGTCTTCGAACGTCGCGTCGAACCTTTGCTTTATATCTTCCTTCGAACACCTGTACGATGGATCCGCTGAAATGACTGTGTTGCCGAGCGCATTCATTTCGGCGTTGAAACTCGAAGGACCACCGCCGCAATCGAGGATCCTTTGTTTCTTCTCTGTCAGGCCGAACATACCAATGTATTCGCTGGCTCTCCTTCCCAGAGGAATTATTTCATTGAGATTTATCGGCATTCAGCCTGAGCGGGTTATTATTTGATCGCGAGCACGACAAAAGCCATCACCGCAAGCGCAACGGCAATATACGCTGTTGGGGAAAGAATTTCTTTCAGGAACAGCAGTCCAAGGATACTCGATAAGATTATCGAGACAGCACCGAATAGTGCCATGGTCTTTCCGAGCTGGACCGAAGTGAAAACATAAAGCTGCCCGAACATTGCCAGAGTTCTGATTGTGAAATAAGCTGCGAACCATAAGCTCAGAAACGCCGCGAGGGTGAAACCATACTTGCCCATATAAGTTCGGGCAAGGAGATCGCCCGTGCTGAAAAGTAACTGCGAGCCGACTAGGATAAGCACCTGTGAACTCATGTTCTTAAATGAAGATAATAAATAAGGTGGGTTTGTTACAAAAAACTTTTCAAACTGCGACTCGCTTTTCGGCAAAACGAAATGAATTTCAGCGAGTCGCAGTTCAGCACTTGCATTATCTAAGAAGTACCATTTTCTTTGTCACCGTCAATTTTCCGGCAATCAATCTATAGAAATACACACCGCTGGGTATATTCGATCCGTCAAATCGTACGGAATGCCCGCCGGCTACCTGTTTCTCATTTACCAGAGTCGACACCTCTCTTCCGAGTACGTCGTACACTTTCAACGTGACCTGGCTGACCCCGGACAACTGATAGGTGATGACCGTGCTCGGGTTGAATGGATTCGGATAATTTTGATTCAGCGCAAACATGTCAGGCGTTCCCGACGGATAGGCGATACCGGTGGTCAAGTCAACTTGCCATGCGCCTCTGCCATGTGTTCCGACTCTCAAAGTATGTGTCGAATATTGTATAGCAATATCGTCGTCGACTGCGTTAGGCAGGCCGCTGCCGAACTTTGACCATGATGCACCGTTGTCAGTCGATCTATATACGCTCCAGTAAGTGCCGGCGTAAATATAACCGCTTGTGGAATCGACTGCGATCACTTTCGTTGGAACATCGTCGAAGCCGTTGCTGGTAGAAGCAATCCCGGTCCATGTGGCCCCGTAGTTAGTTGTTCTCATCACGTGATAAGAGCTGCCGACCAGAACTGCAATATAAGCGACCCCTTTCTGTGTCGGATCTGCTGTGACACGGGCGAAATTCGTCCCGCTGGGAAGGTTGCCCGAGATATTGTTCCACGAGCTTCCTCCGTTTATTGTGACAAAGAGAAACGCGGTGTCCGCTGCTCCCCGGTATCCGCTTATTCCGGCATAGATTACGCTTCCTTCAACCGGTGAAATCGACATAGTCGTGAAGAGATCGCTTGAGGATTTTAGATTTGAACTGATGGCAGTCCAATTGCTCCCTCCGTTCGTCGATTTATATATTTTGCTCGTGCCGCAGTAGAGTAGATTATCGTTTACCGGGTCCATCACATACGGTGTAAGCCAGTAACCCGCCTCACTGATTCCGGCAGTAATTACGCTAAAATTATTGCCGCCGTCTGTCGATTTGAAGAGTTGACCGTTCACGTATTCTGTATAAACGATGTTCGAATTCTTAGGATCGATCAACACATAACCTCCGTCGCCGCCGTATATTTCGTTCCATGTGGTTGATGGCTGGTTGTCCGATTCGGTACCGTTGTCCTGTGTCCCGCCGACAGTTTTGGTCGAGTTACCTTGATCGGCATCGATGTCGTAAAATTGAATCGTCTGCAAATTTGTGTTGCAGTCGGTGAATGTCGAAGCTCCGTTGGAAGTTTTCCAGACTCCGCCGTCGTTGCCGATATAAAATACGGAGCCGTTCCCGCTTGCGAAGGCAATCGCGTGCTGGTCAACATGGATGTTTGAGCCGTTGTATGTACCGTAGCCGTTCGTAAGATTTGTCCATGTTTGTCCCCCGTTAGTGGATTTCCAGAAATCGATCCCTCCGATATAAACTGTATCGGGATGTGTCGGGTCAACTCCGATCACATTGTTATACCATCCCTGGTTTCCGCCGAAACCGTTGTTGGAAGTTGCGGAGGAAAGGACCGTCCATGATGCACCGCCGTTGGTCGATGTGTAAACGCGGTTTGTATCCTGTGATGTGCTGCTCGGCTTGTTCCCATTTATGAAGGCATAGAGAACTTGATTGTTGCTCGGTGCCATGGCCAGAGAGATTCTCGATATCTGATTTGATGGCGGAAGACCGGAAGTGAGCCATGTCCACGATGTGCCGCCGTTTGTGGATTTATATATTCCGTAATGGACGCTGTCTCCCGACCATGTTGACCCATAAGATGCGTATATCAAGTTTGGATTTGCCGGGTCAACTGCTATGTCATCCACCGCCCCATCTGTCAGATGCAGTTCGGTCCAAATTTGTCCGCCGTTGGTTGATTTGTAAACGTCGTAATAGCCTGCGGCGTACACGGTGCCGTTTGATGCAACGATAATTTTGCCCGTGTAGTAAAGTGCACCGCTGCTTGAAAATGTCATCACTTGACTCCATGTGCCGCCGCCGTCAGTTGATTTCCAGACTCCCGCTCCGGGATAACCATCGATATTGAAGTTCAGTTCTCCTGTGCCATAGTATATGTTTGACGAGTTGGTTGGATCGACGGCTACTGAGCCGGATGACAATCTGAGAAGATTATCGGTCAGCGGAGACCATGTCGAACCGCCGTCCGTAGATTTCCAGAGTCCTCCACCTGCAGCAGCAGCATAGACGATGTCTGAATTGTTCGGATCGACCGCAAGCGATGTAATTCTTCCGGATACGTCTCCGTAGAAGGCGAAGTTCATCGGGGTCGGCCCGATCCCGACCCATGTTTGCGATTCGGCTTTGAAGAGCCTTCCTGCGGGTATCACCGGCGCATTTCGAAGCTCCCAGTCATAAGGTTTCTCCAGTTTGACGGCATCGCCTTTTTCCGATGACTCATCTGACTGTGCACGGACTGTCAAGCTGATCCCAACCATGATGCCGATTAATAAAACTTTCTTCATCTGCTTCCTCCTGCTGGTTTTTCTAGTTTCCTTGTTCCTTCAACATTTACAATAAAATTTCTTTTAAATATGATTCCTGAAAATGCCGTTAGAAAAATAACATGCTGCTTAGATCCTGGACTTAATTGGGTTTCCCAGCTAATCTTGTACCATCTTCCACGTAATTTCATCTCCTTCATTGCGGCTTGGTCGACCAGGCACATTCCGACTCCGGATGAATCTATTGATGCATACTTTAGTTCGTAAGACGATTTGACGAAGAGCTGAAAAATTTCATTTCCGATATTGGGGACAAATATAGGGTTAAGCTTTGTCAGATTTGTTCCGTCATAGTAGAAAACTTGAGGTCCCTTTGGCGCTCCGATAATAACAAGAATCGCAAGAATAAAATTCACGTTCCTTAATTTAGGTAAATTTAACCTCGGGAAATAACATCCGCTGTAATTCTTCTCACACATGCAATCACGTTTTTCGATGCAAAATAGAAGGGAATCTGGTGCAAGAAATTGGCTTGCATTTTCAAGTGAGTTAGTGTTATTTAACTCTCCCGCGGCATGAGGTCCTCAGCGGATGTGCCTGCAAAAAATCAAAAATTAGCGAAAAATAGAGCAAATGAAAGGTTTTGATGACCAGAATCGAAATTGAAAGAGCGTTGGAAAAGCTCAAGTATTTGGATGTACCGATCTGTGATTTGCCGACGAAAATCAATGGAAGTTTTCAAAAGCTTATAAAGCAAGTCGAGGCCGAAGCCGCAAGGAAAAAAATAAAATTCAGGCCGGAATATTATTTTGGCATCGGCTGGGGGTGCGTGAATAAGAGCGTCTCAATTGAAATCCCGTTCTGGTTTCAGAGTGAAACGCTGACCGAAATCGAAGACGAGATGGCTTATGACGGAGTCGAAAACGAAAGCGAAATAAAGATGGGACTCCGTCACGAATTCGGACATGCTTTAAATTATGCGTACAAAATTTATCTCGACCCCGAGTGGAGAAATATGTTCGGAAATTTTTACAAAAAATATTCGGACTATTACCGTTTCAATCCATGGAGCAAACGCCACGTGAAGCATCTTCCCGATTATTACGCTCAGAAACATCCCGATGAAGATTGGGCGGAAACGTTTGCCGTATGGCTGACTCCCGGGAGCAACTGGCGGCGGATTTATTCGAAGACCCCCGCACTTCGGAAGCTTCTCTATGTCGACAGGAAAATTGCCGAGATCAGCGGCAGGGAACCGCTTAACAACAAGATAAAAAGAGATGCTCCGGTCGAGAAAGTAAAGATGACGATCAGGGAATTTTACGGAGCAGACTATGAGGACATCAGCCCGTCCGAACAGTTGCTTGAAGATGTCGATGCTATGCGGCGGATTTTCCCGAATGGCTTTCGCACGAAGAGGAATTTGAAAGATGCATGGAAGCTCATTCATAAATTTTCCCCTCTGATCTCTCATAAACTTTCCGAGGAATTAAATATTCCGCAGCACTCCACAAACAGAGTCTTGCGCGTGCTCGAGAGTATCTGCCGGACATATGATCTCATGACGCGTCAGGGAGATGAAGACGAGAAAGTGATCGCAATTTCGATTTATCTCTCCAAGAGGTTCAGTCAGGATTAGGTAGAACTGATCCCGAACTATCATCTTAGTGAAGATTATCGCTGCGTGAAAAGGAGGAAGCAATTGATTCGATAGCGGAAAATGCGGCGGAAGTAAAGCGGAGAGTCTTGCGGGCGCTGACAAGGTCGGAAGACGTGTCCCGAGCGGTTAAGCTGGTTGCGGTATCTAAAACCTTCCCGGTGGAAAAAATCGTGGGCGCCATGGAGGCGGGGATTTTTGGGTTCGGGGAAAACCGCGTGCAGGAAATTGTTTCTAAGTTCGAGCATATTGGAAGCCAGAGAATTGAATGGCACTTCATAGGTCATCTTCAAACAAACAAAGTAAAGAAACTTCTCGATGTTCCGACGAAATACATCCATTCAGTTGATCGATTGGAATTAGCCATTGAGTTAGATCGACAGCTGCAGAAACGCGGTGAGTCGAGAGAAGTCCTCGTCGAAGTGAATACATCCGGCGAGACCAGCAAAAGCGGGGTTTATCCGGAAAAAGCAATCGAACTGATGCGAGGCATTGCGAAATTTGAATCGATAAGAGTTAAAGGTTTGATGACGGTCGGTGCTCCTGTTTCGCAGATCGAGTTGAACGAAGATAACAATGTAGTGCGACGGTGTTTCGTGAAACTCCGTGAAATATTTTTGCGCGCTCGAGAAGAAGCGATTAACAGGGTCGATATGCTGGAGCTTTCCATGGGAATGTCCGGTGATTTTGAAACTGCGATTGAAGAGGGAGCGACGATCATAAGGATAGGAAGCGCAATATTCGGTGAAAGACATCCTTGACGCATGGCTCGACGTCTTAGCAGGTACTGACCGTTTGCGGCGAGCCAAACTTATCCTTGTTTCTTTTTAAGTGCATCAATAAATTTCTCGTGCCCGGAGGTCAAAATATTTTGACACGCGATCGGGCACAAATACTTACCAAATCTGGAGAGAGGATGGAGTTTCAAGAGAGACGCGGCAAACATATCCTTCTTTCAAAAGAGATTCCAATCGCTGTAATTTATCTTAATCGTCCTGATGTTCTTAACGCTTTGAATCATGAACTGATGATAGAGCTCACCGGTTGTTTGGAACAACTCGACTCCGATGAATCCGTTAAGTGCATCGTCATTACGGGGAATGAAAAGGCATTTGCTGCAGGTGCCGATATAAAAGAAATGGCAGATGCGGACACGGTTGAAATGCTGTCGAGAGACGATTTCAGTATATGGGATAAGATCAGAAAAATCAAAAAGCCTTTGATTGCTGCCGTCAGCGGCTTTGCGCTCGGCGGCGGGTGCGAGCTTGCGATGATGTGCGACATGATTATCGCATCGGAAACGGCGAAGTTTGGCCAGCCTGAAATAAATATCGGCGTCATGCCGGGGGCGGGAGGAACACAGCGACTTACAAAAAGTGTTGGAAAGTACAAGGCGATGGAATTGGTCTTGACCGGGGAAATGATGGACGCAGAGGACGCAATGCGGCTTGGGTTGGTAAATAGGGTCGTCCCGGTAGAATTATATCTGGAAGAGGCGAAAAAGTTGGCGAGAGTCATCGCGTCCAAGCCGCCGCTTGCTGTCAGACTTGTGAAGGAATCAGTCTTGAAGAGTTTCGAGATGCCATTGAGAGAAGGGCTGGAAATGGAAAGGAAGAATTTTTACGCGCTATTCTCGAGCCAAGACCAGAAAGAGGGTATGAAAGCATTTATCGAAAAAAGAAAACCCCAATGGAAGGGGAAATAATTCATAGCCGGCAAATGATTAAATGACATGAAACGTAAAATTGATTTTATTTTGAAGTCGCACAACGGCTCAATAATCTTTGAGGACGAAAATATTATTGCAATAGACAAGCCCTCTCAGCTCCTCGTTCTTCCCGACAGGTACAATCAATCGCTTCACAATTTGTTTCGCTTGCTGAAGGAGGAGTTTGGTCAGATATTCGTCGTGCACAGGATAGACAAAGAGACGAGCGGAGTGATAGTGTTTGCAAAGAATGCGGAGATGCATGCTGCTCTGAATTCACAGTTTGAGAACAGGGAAGTAGAAAAGACTTACCGCGCGATCACCGTTGGACGGCTGAAGGAAGACCATGGAATTATCAGAACCCCTATTTCGGAGAGCCAGAGACATCCGGGCGTCATGAAAATAGATTACAAGCACGGCAAATCGTCCGAAACCGAATATAGCGTGGTCGAAGGGTTTGACGGATATGCGCTTGTCGAAGTGAGGCCTGCGACCGGCCGGATGCATCAGATCAGGGTACACCTTGCATCGATCGGACTTCCAATCGTTTGCGACCGCATCTACGGTGACGGGGAGCCATTTTTCCTGTCGCGGGTCAAACCGAAATATTTTTCAGAGGGCGATGAGAAACCGCTTCTTTCAAGAACCGCTCTGCACGCTGTATCGATTTCTTTTGTCAATCCTGTGAATAGAGAGCGAGTTTCTTTCACGGCGGAGATGCCGAAAGATATGCGATCCGTCTTAAACTACCTGCGTAAATTCAGACCGTTAAGAACAGATGCCATGGTTGCTGCTTGAGAGATGCTTAAACCGTTAAAGTGAATTACGAACATTAATGGAAAAGGCTGCTGATTTCGAAACAATAAGAACAGAAATTAAAGATCACATCGGCAAGTTGACGTTCAACCGGCCCGACTCTCTCAATGCGTTCAACGGAAAAATGACCTCGGAGATTGGATCTGCACTCAAGAGCTTCTCGGGTGATGAAAATGTTCGATGCGTGGCTATCACCGGAAGCGGCCGCGCATTTTCAGCCGGTCAAGATTTGAAAGAGGTTTCTCAGGCGACGTCTTTCTCAGATTTACTGAAGCAACGCTATAATCAGATAATCATGCAGATTACGGGAATGCATAAGCCCGTTGTTGCATTGATTAACGGGGTCGCAGCCGGCGCGGGGATGAGCGTAGCGCTTGCCTGCGATTTCAAAATAATGAGCCACGATGCAAAGTTTATCCAGTCGTTTGTCAAAATTGGATTGGTTCCCGATTCCGGTTCATCTTTTTTCCTAATGCGGAGCGTCGGCTATTCGAAGGCGTTCGAGCTTGCAGCACTCGGAGAAGAGGTTTCCTCAGACGAAGCGTTGGCGCTCGGGATTGTGAATAGAGTTTTTCACGGAGAGAATTTTTTCGATGAATCGCAAAAAATTCTTGAGCGTTTTGCCAACGGCCCGACAAAGGCTTATTCGCTCATAAAGAAATCACTGAATTTTTCGTCGGGTGCACATCTCGAAAAATGTCTTGAATACGAATCTTATTTGCAGGAAATTGCTGGGCAGTCAGAAGATGCGAAGGAAGGTATAAAAGCGTTTGTAGACAAGCGGCCGTCGATTTTTAGAGGCAAATAGAGACAGCAAACTATTGCGATCTTTATGATTTAATTTTTCTTCTGTACTAGGAAGGGAGGATAAGATGGTACAAACATCGAAACTTTCCAATGAGGAACGTGAAAGACGAATGTGGGGAAAAATTCGCTCCGGGGAATCGATAGAGAGCGTCGATGAAATGAGCGACGATTATTTTGGTAACTTGACAAACCTCATGCTCCAGCAGGCGGACTCAGAGCTTGCGGGTGCATTCGGTTATGTACCATGGATCATGCAGGCGCCTACTACAGAAGAGAAGCTCGCCGTTGCAAATATAGTCAAGGATGAAGTGCGTCATGCCAGAGCGATGTACAGGCTTCTTGAGGACCTCGGCGTCGATGTGGATTCTCACGTCGCCAAGCATGATTACACCTTCAGAGTGGAACTGCAGTCGGACGAATTGAAAGATAAGCGCGCCGCGGACGACAGGCGGGTAAATATTTTTTACTATCCGATAGACACATGGGCGGATTTCATTATGTTTCAGTTTTGTATGGATCGCGGGGCAGGTCACCAGCTTGAAGACGTCAGGAAATCTACCTACGGGCCGTGGAGAAGAGAGATCGAGCGCATTTTTAAAGAGGAAATGATGCATGTGAACCATGGTGATTACTGGGTGAAAAAGCTGGCGCTCGATAAGTCAACTAAAAACGAAGTGCAGACCGCGCTCGATAAATGGTATCCGCGTACCATGAACATTTTTGGAAAACCGAGGACTCCCAGAAATGAGATTTACAGAAAATACGGACTCAAACGAAGGGATAATGACGATGTCCGCCGGGCATTCCACGACGAAGTGAGATTGAAATGCAGCGAATGGGGATTGAACCTCCCTGACTGGAAGCCTCAATGGGAGAGAATTGAAGAAGATGGAGTGATCTCAGGCTGATGAGAGCGGTAGGTATTGCAGGCACCGGCACAATGGGTGTGGGCATTGCCATCTCATTTGCGCGCAGCGGATGGGACGTGCTTCTGTTTGACGTGGAAAAAGAGAACGTCGCTCACGCACTTGAAGTAATTAGCAAAGAGTTCCAGCGCGAGGTTGACAAAGGAAGAATAAAAGCCGAAGACGCGCAGGCATCGATTGCCAGAATTCATCCGCGCTTGGTGCTCGCCGATTTCGCGGAAGCGCATCTCGTTGTCGAAGCGGTAAGTGAGGACATTGCGGTCAAACGGGAACTCTTTGCGAAACTCGATGAGATCTCAGATCCTTCGGTCCCCCTCACGTCGAACACATCGAGCCTTTCAATTGGAGCGATCGCTCAAAACTGCAAGGGAAGAAACAGGATAGCCGGCCTTCATTTTTTCAATCCCGCACATAAGATGAAACTTGTCGAAGTTGTTAAAACTGATTTCCTGTCGGAAGAAATCGGCGTTGAGCTTGCACAGATTGTTCGGCAGATCGGTAAGACCCCCGTATTGGCACGCGACACGCCCGGTTTTGTTGTCAACAGATGCGCGCGACATTTTTATCTTGAGCCTCTTCGTTTTATTTCCGAAAGAGCCGGCAGTATTGAGGAGATAGATTTTGCGTTTGAGTCTTCAAACTTTCCGATGGGACCGTTCAGGCTCCTCGATCTGGTCGGACTTGACGTGAACCTGCTCGTTTCCAAATCCATCTACGAACAATTTTTCTTTGAGCCCCGGTTCAGACCGGTGGTTTTGCAGCAGAAGATGATTGAGGCGGGCTTACTCGGCAGGAAAACAGGTGAGGGCTTTTATTTTTACAACGGAAAAGGTTCGCGTGCTTCGCTGAAAATAGACCGGCGCGACGTAATTGTCGGTGAAAGCATGCATGAAATGGCACGCAAGATATCGGGGAAACTCGAGTTGAAGAATCCATTAAACGACATGCAGCATTTCATTCTTGCACGTACCATCTCCATGATAGTCAATGAGGCATTCTTCATGCTGGAAGAGGGAGTCGCGGCAGCTGAGGATATTGACCTGGCGATGAAGCTGGGCACAAACTTCCCAAAAGGTCCGCTTGAGCTTGCAGATTCTATTGGAAAGTATTTAATTGCAGAGTTCCTTCAAGCCATGCGGCGTGCTTACGGCGACATTTACAGGCCGAGTCTTTTGATGTCAAATTGATAACGAGGAGAATTTGTTTGTGAACAGGCTATTGATTTTTATTTTTTCTCTTTATTCTCTGTCCGCGGCGGCACAGCCGCAAATTGTGAACTTCAGAGAATTGCAGCAGTTCCTTCCACAGGCCAATTTTCAAGATTACATCCGCGGGAAAACAGACGGGGAAACATCAACCATGATGGGGTTCACAACTTCGTGGGCATCCGTTATTTATTCATCGCACCCGGATTCAAATAAGGCTATGATCTCAATCAAGATCACCGATATGCTTAACATACCGTCATATATGTCTATTCCTCCTTCGAGTTCAACAAGCCCCAATCAGGCAACCGGGACGGGATACAGGAAAACCGTAAGCTACGGCGGCTTGAGCGTGATTGAAACCTACGACAGCACATTGCATCAGGCAAAGCTGCAACTTACCGTCGCGACGAGATTCCTTGTTGAGATCAACGGAGACAGCGTCGCCGATTCATCGGTATTGTATTCGTTCCTAGGGAAAACCGATATTGATGGCTTGAGGAAAATCGCTGCCGGCGGAGCAGGCGGCCAGAAATGATAACGGTATGTTTTCAAAGAACAAACACCCAATCGCAAAAAGACTAATTCCATAAAAAACACTATTCAAGAATCAATATCAGGGAAGAACTAAATGAACTGGCTTACAATATCATTGTTGTTCCACTTGGTCGGAGTCGGCATGATCTTCACGCTCCTTTTTGCCGGACCTGTACTCGAATCGAATTTCAGGTGGGAAAATGATCTCAGGATGAAGCTGCACTCCGCGAAACTTCTCCGGAACATCGGTCTGCTCTCGCCGTTCGGTGCGCTTGTCCTTGTGATCAGCGGGATCGCGAATATGATCGCTCTTGAAATAACTTTCGCAAATCTGTTCGGAAGCCAGGCTTGGCTCGGCATAAAATTGTTAATCTTCATCGTGCTGCTTGCCATGGGGATGGTGTTGAGTCCGAAGAATGCACGTCAGCGGTTGGCTCTCCTCGAGCATTTGAGCCAGCCGAATCCGCCTGAAGATATCGATGACAGGATGGATTCCATTAACAAGAGACAGACTATTTTCTTCGTGATCAATTGGGTGCTCGTCCTTATTATTTTGATGCTGACGCTGTCGAGGATGTAGAAAGTCTTATTCGAGAAAGGGATATTTTTATGAAGTCCGTGATTGCCGAATTGATTGGCAAGTATGCCGATCAACCCGGCAACTTGATTGCCGCGGTCGAGGGCTTGAAGGATTCTGAATTGGATAAACGACTTGGTGAAGGCAAATGGAGCATCAGGCAGCAGGTAAATCACCTGGCGGATTCCGAAATGAACATGGTGCAGCGGATGAAAAAAATTATCGCGGAAGACACGCCGCTTCTTCCTGCATACGATCAGGATAGATGGGCGGACAGCTTGTTTTACAGCAAATCATCGGTGGATGATTCGGTCGCACTTTTTTTCATGCTTCGAACTTCCATGACACGCGTATTGAAGAAGATGGGAGACAAGGATTTTGACAGATGCGGGATCCACACGGAAACCGGGAAAGTGACACTTTTGAGTCTTCTTGAAGACACAGTCGAACACGCCGACCATCATGTGAAAATGATTGGAAAGATAAAAAGCAAGTTCAAGATCAAGTAAAACATATCATGCGCGTATATAATCTTTACATCGACGGAAAATTCGTGGAGCCTAAGAACGGCGGGTATGATGTAACGTTAAATCCGTTCGATGGGTCGACCATAGCAAAGTTTGCGGTGGCCATGGGCGAAGATGTCAACGAGGCAGTCAGGTCGGCGAGGCGGGCGTATGAATCCGGCGTGTGGAGCGAACTCTCTCCGGAGGTGAGAGCGGACTACCTAAAAAAGATAAGCGAAAAAATAAATGACGCCGCAAACGATCTTGTCGAGTTGGAAGTCCTTGATTCCGGCTCGACGATAAAGAAAGCGAAGGAGGACATAGCATTAAGCGCGCGCGCGTTTAACGTGTTCGGAAAATTGGGCGTGATGAGCTACGGGTCCGAACTTGCGGAAATATCGAAGCCGGGGCTTGCAAGAAATTTCTTAAGGTATGAACCTGTGGGAGTTGTGGGAGCAATCATACCGTGGAACTTTCCGCTCAAGATGGCTGCGTGGAAAATCGGACCGGCCCTCGCCGCCGGGTGTACCGTTATCCTGAAGCCTTCGGAGCTTACTCCTGTTACGGCGATGGAGCTTGCAAAAATAATTGACGAGGTAGGCTTGCCGCCGGGTGTCGTGAACATAATTCCGGGGTACGGAGCGGAAGCGGGTGAGGCGCTTGTCAGCCACCCTGACGTGAATAAAATCGCTTTTACCGGCTCCACCGCGGTCGGGAAAAAGATCATGCAGCTTGCCGCCGAGAATTTCAAGCGACTTACGCTGGAGTGCGGCGGGAAATCAGCTAACATCGTTTTGGACGACGCCGACCTTGAAGTTGCAATCGATGGAAGCATCTACGGAATGTTTTATCACAGCGGCCAGTGCTGTGAGGCGGCGACTCGCCTTTATGTGCACGAAAAAGTTTACGACGATTTTGTCCCCGCACTTGTTGAGCGATCTAAGAAGATGGTAATCGGAAATCCGATCGAACCTGCAACCGACATCGGTCCCCTCATTTCGAAAAGGCAGAGAGATCGAGTTCTGGATTACATCGAGGGCGGGAAGAAAAACGGCTTCAAGGTCTTGCTTGGAGGCGGAATGCCGTCGGCGCCGAAGTTGGCGGGGGGAAATTTCGTCGAGCCGACGATCTTTGCAGATGTCGACAATAAATCTAAAATTGCGCAGGAGGAAATTTTCGGGCCGGTTTTAGTCGTGAACAAATTCCGGACCGACGACGAAGCGGTCGAACTGGCAAACGATTCTTCTTACGGATTGGCCGCCGGGGTATGGAGTAAAGATATTGAGCGAGCCAAAGCGATTGCAGAACGGCTCCAGGCTGGCACAATCTGGATAAACGAGTGGCATCTGCTCAACGAGCGCGTGCCGTTCGGCGGTTACAAGCAAAGCGGGATCGGAAGGGAGTTTGGCAGAATCGGGCTGGAAGAATATTTGGAGGTTAAACACATCTATGTCGATGATGGTGTGCCACGGGAAAAGAGAGCGTGGTACGATGTTGTGGTGCCGAAATAAAAGATAGGGGCGAGTCCAAAGATGGATCCCTATCTCAATTGTTCTTCCCTCTTCAGCTTCTGTGGTATCCTGAATGGAACAATTTTTATTTTATTATTCCGGGATTTCATCAAACTTCATCCATCTTATTCCACGTGCAACATAATGCGGCGCAATAACTTTGCGCGTCGGTGTCTTTTCATCCCACTTTCACTACGACTTTCCCGGTTGTTCCTCCCGCCTGGAATGTCCTTACCGCATCCTTAAGTTTTTCGAATGGAAATACTTTTCCAACGTAAGGCCTGTTTAGGTTAAGCGCCTGAAGCTCGCCCAGCAACTTCATCCACAAATCGTAGCGCTCGTAAAGCCAAATTAAGTTGAATCCCAGGACAGATTTGTTGGATTCGATGAGAGTCAACGTCTGATACCGGGGCATCGTGATGAACTTGACCGCGAGCTTGAAGTAATTGGGACGCGGGCCGGGTGATGCGAATTGTGAGAGCCCGTAAGCAACCAATCTTCCCGTCGTCGCCAGGAAATCGAAGCTGATCTTCTGAACTTTTCCCCCGATTGAGTCGAGTACGAGGTCGAGCTGTCTTCCCTTGAGACGGTTTGCGATTTCGCTTTTGAAATTTCTATCTCTGACTATGATGCCGTCGTATCCTTCCGACTTCAACAATTCGATCTTCGACGGGCTTCCGATTGTGCCGATGGTATATGCCGAAAATTTCTTCGCGATCCGGTTCGCGTAGATTCCGACTCCGCCGGCCGCACTGTGTATGAGCACCGTCTGATTCTCTTTTATGTTCCCCAGCGGGACGAGCGCATAATATGCTGTCAATGCCTGAACGATGAACGATGCGCCTTCCTCGAACGACCAGTCGTCCGGAAGTTTCAAGACGTACCTGTGGTCGATGTTTAAGTGCGTCGTGTAAGATCCGAATCGGATCGATCCCATTATCCTGTCACCGACTTTTACACTTGACGCGTCTTTGCCTTTCTCGATGACGATCCCGCTGAACTCGAGTCCGGGAATGAAATCTCTTTTCGGAGCCGCTCTGTACAATCCGAGGATTGAAAACACATCGGCGAAATTCAGCCCGATCGCCTTCACTTCGACACAAACCTCGTTGTCGGCGGGGCGCGGGATTTCTTCTTCGACTAACTTTAGATTATTCAGTGATCCGACTTTGGAGATTCTGTATGATTTTCGTTTCATGAGACTCCCGGACTGGTTTTTGGAAAACAGCTTCTTATGAAACTATAAGCCGCATAGTTTAAAATCAATTTCTTTCATGAATTCAGTATCGTATTCCGAATAAAATAGCATCGGGGGTTGCTTAACTCGGCTGCAAGGATTTAACTTAGTCGGGAAATGGACACAATTCTAATTACCGGTGCGAACGGCGAAATAGGACACGGACTCATTTCTTATTTTGCCGAGCGCGAAGGAGTCAGGGTAGTCGCGCTCGATCTGAATTCTCTCGACGATTCGACACGATCGAAATGTTACAGGGCATATACGGGCGACATTCTCGACGGGCGCTTCCTGGATTCCATGGCCACCGGCCACGACTTCGACACCATTTACCATCTCGCAGCCCTTCTCTCCACTCGGGCGGAGCGTCAGCCGACAATCGCGCATAAAGTGAATGTCGACGGTACATTGAACCTTCTCGAGATGGCCGTGACGCAATCGCGGCTGCAGGGGAAAGAGATCAAGTTCATCTATCCCAGCTCGATCGCCGTCTATGGTCTGCCCGACATCGCGACGAAGCACGTCGTCGGGAAAATCAAGGAGGACGAGTGGACGGAGCCGCGGACGATGTACGGCATCAACAAGCTGTATTGCGAGAGGCTCGGCAGGTATTATACAAAGTTTTACCGGCAGCTCGATATACATCAGGTGGGAAGCAAAGTCGATTTCAGATGCGTCAGGTTCCCGGGGCTCATCAGCGCAGTCACGCTCCCGACCGGCGGGACAAGCGACTTTGCGCCGGAGATGCTCCACTATGCCGCGAGGGGTGAGCCGTACGCGTGCTTCGTGCGGGAGGACACGAGAATTCCTTTCATGGCCATGCCCGACGCGGTCTCTGCGCTGCTGAAGCTGGATGCGGCCCCGCGCGAGAAACTCGGGAGGCAGGTTTACAATGTCGGTTCATTCAGCCCTTCGGCGAGCGAGTTGAACTTCCGCGTTATGAAGGCATTCCCTTCTTCCATAGTGAACTTCAAGCCGGACTCTAAACGACAGGCGATCCTTGACACGTGGCCCGAGGACGTCGACGATTCAGAAGCGAGAAAGGACTGGGGATGGATGCCGGCATATGATTTCGAAAAGGCGTTTGACGGGTATCTTGTTTCTGCGGTGACAAGGCTCTATAAGTCTAAATAAGGCAGCGCATCACATCAACATTTCTTGAGTATTATACCCGGAATGACAGGATCAACAGGCTTCGCCGCGACGACACGGCCAAATATTCTTCTTCGCTCTTCCTATCCGGGACATTTTATAGAATAGACCCTTTGCAGTGTAGTCGGAAGATACCGCCAAACGCTGCGACAGTGCTTCCGAGTGCTGCGACAACACTTCCGAGCGTTCAGACAGTCGTTCCAAACGCTGCGACAACACTTCCGAGCGTTCAGACAAGTCTTCCGAGCGCTGCGGCAACTGTTCCGAACACTCAGACAAGTATTCCGAGTGCTGCGGCAACTGTTCCGAATGCCCGGACAAGTCTTCCGGATGCTCAGACAGCCTTTCCGGACATTACGACATTCGCTCCAAACGCCCAGACATGGAATCCAAAGGGCAAGGAGGAATGCTCAAGCGGGTTCTTCCGTCGAAAAAGGATGTCTTACATGGTTCCGGGGATTGGGTATTGTGCATCAGTCTCAGATTAGTTCGGGATTGTTTAGCGGACTCCATCTCAAATCATTCAAACAGAGCATACCTGTGATTCCCGCCTGCTCCCGGGGAGAATCTATCCCTGAGGCAGCGGCTCGGTTTGAAAACACAGAGACCGCACCAGCGGGGTGCTGATGCGGTCATTTTTCAGGGCGCACAAAGCTGCACGAATTAAAGAGTACTTTGCGCATTTAGAATATACGAGTCTTATAAGAGAAAACAAACTGAGCCACTACCATCTATTTGACATTGAACCCCAAATGGATTATACTTCATTGTCCCCTGACATATCTGTAGGAGGGAACATCTCCCCGATGTTTCCTCCTTTTTTTTGTTTCAAACCGAGCCTTTCCCTTAAGTTAGGCAGTGTCTCAGTTTGAACATCTAAATAAGCGAGACCTTGTCATGCCAGCGAAAGCTGGCATCCAGGTCAATGGCTGGATTCCGGCGTTCGCCGGAATGACAACTAGGATGAAACTGAGCCACTACCAGCCTTTCCCTTAAGTTGCAACTGTTTTGCTCGATACATAGATTAACAATGTTCCTATTCTCTCCTGAACGCTGGCAGGTACACTTCAGGTAGGTTCTTGAGTGCCTGCCATTTTTATTGTCTAAACTTCCATTCAAACCGGGCCACCTACCCCCAAACTGAACCACTACCCGCGGCGTAATTCATTTGACTTTGTGTTTGGCGTTTATCAAATTAAGTCAACGATAAGATAAACATTGCAGCCCGCAGCAGGATGTCAGATGCGTTAGGGAGCATGGTTATTCATTACACGACGGCGGGCTATTTCAGATTCTCGATCCTTATACAAATGAATCCTCTCGTGACGAGAGAGGACTTTGAGGCATGAGTCTTTTTGCTCCTCCTTCCTGAGACGATAGTCGGGAGGCATCATGACGAGCAAGATGCGAAGCGGTTCAGGGTGTTGGCTATAATGCCGGCCTTTTCGATAAAGGACGGTACATAGATAGGATAACATCGTATAACCAAACTGCTGCGGCAAGCGTGGGCTCTTGCCGGGGAGAAAAGGAGGACTACAATCCCCGTAAAAGTCGATGAAAAACTTGTGGAGTCCGAGGGGCTCGGAAAGGCTCTCGACAACCACAAGGACATCATCATTACAAGAGGGAACGGCCAGAAGAGGATCGACGACCTCATTTCATCTCACGATAACGTCGTCAAATCCAATTCGAGTCAGATCGCCTCTGAAACTCAATTGCAGGACAGGACCGCTGAAAAGAACGATGCGGTCAAGTCCGTAAAAGACGCGGTCGCACTGGTCGACGAAGCGGCGAAGTCGGCATTCGAGGACGACCCGGCGAAGCAGAAGGAATTCAGGATCGGCGCGGTCAAGCCGAAGAGCGACGAGGGCTGGGTCACGTACATGGACTACATGACCGGACCCGTCCACATGAACAGCGACGCGCTCATCGCAAACGGAATGACGGCCGACGACGTCGCAAACTTCCCGATGCTTTACGCGAACCTGGTGGCGGCGATCGCGGCACAGAAGAACGCGGCGAAGGTGCGGAACGCTGCGACCAAGACGAGGGATGCCGCCGTTCGCGCCCTGGGCAAGAAGATAACGACGACGCGCAATTTTGCGAAGGCCGCATTCAAGGGAAACGCGGCGGCGCTCGAAGAGATCAAGCCGATAAAGATCCCGAGAGGAAGATCGGCAAAGCCAGCTCCACCTGTGCCGGAGCCGCCGACGAGCCCGGAGAAATAAGACAAGGGCAATTTCCCGCATGAGGCGGGATCTTCGACATGAATTGCCCGTATGAAGCTTGCGGAGGCCGCAAGGCTTCCGCAAGTGAAATTTGGAGAGTATGATTAATAGAAAAATAAAAGCAATGCAATTATGTATTGGTTAAGCGAAATTGTTTTGAAGCTTGACCTCTTTACAATGGATGGGAATGTGATGAAAAGGATTTTCATTTTAATAATTTCGGCTTTGTGGTCCGTTTCTGGCTTGGCGCAGAAAAGTGACCCCCATGTGACGGGCAAGCCAGATTTGGTGATAGAGGAGGTATCGGTGAATAGATCATCAGAGATTTCGCACGATCCATATGGAAGGTCTATAGCAATGGGTCCGACATTCAAGTTTACTTTAAGGATTAAGAACCTTGGCAATGCGCCGCTTGCACAGCCTTTCTATATTTCGTTTTCCACTACACAGGAAGATTTTGAAAAAAGATATTGCGACCACACCTCAATAGTCAATCAACAAGCAGAGACAATTACTCCTGACTCATCTCTTGATGTGGAAGTTGTCGCTTTCATCGAACCACCGACCTCGTCAGTGTTCTTCGTGATCAATACCAATAATCTTTGCGGCCGTGGAGCTGAATTGCCTGTTATCGAGGAATCCAATTATAACAATAACTGGTTCGATATGCGAATAGATAAAGCTAACTAGATCAATGAAAGCAAAGCGACTCCGCCTAACAACGGCAATCACGACGCTCGGTTATTATATACGGTGGAACTCGCTTCATGCCGCGCTCATTGGAATAACATGGATGCGCGGCGGGACTTATTTCTGGAGGATGTTAGCCGCGAGCGGAAGCGCGTTACGTGAGATTGCAGAGAAGGAAACGAAATGAAAATATTATTGGGATTACTCGTTCTTGCCACGGTCCTCATGGTAAATTCCTGTTCTAGTAAGAAACCGACCATTGCTGTGGGGATGACTTATGATGAAGTGGAAAAAGCCCTTGGCAAGCCAAGCCAGATTGCTCGGGGTGTAAATCAGCTCCATCCCGATGAGCAGTGGGCAGACGCTCATCACGCCATGATGGCTAAGTTGGCATACTTTATCTGGACTACTGGGGAATTGAACGTCCCAACAAGTGATGAGGAAATGGTCAAGGAGATCGTCAAAGCTGAAGAACGTGGAATGGTGAAAGAGGACAAACTTCTGTACTCCATATTCCCCAGTTATGGTCACTTTACACGTGATAGCCTTGCACAGCATCTCGACGGCCTGTACTTCAGCAGGGCTGCCGATCTCTGTGGTAAAGATACGTTAGCTTGGGCATGTCCTCAGAGCGTTGAAACCACAGGTCAGCTTATTTACGTGACGTGGAAATATCCCGAAACGAAGACGGACACATCCTACGCTTATCAATTCAGGCTTACCATTACGCCGACTGGAATTGGCAACACCCCTCCAGTCAAAATCTGTTATGTTATAAACGAACAACATTGCGTGATGTTTGACGTATCAAGTGGGCGCGTGGTGGCAGCAGGATATCAACCAATATCTGTCGTGGCTTGCGAGAAATGACACACGTAGATGCGATTCTTCAGCTTGCAGCTAACAGCCAGAAAAAAGACGCTCATCATGGTATATAACATAGAGTTAGCTTCACGCCGCACTCATGGAAAGAGCGTGGAGGCGCGGCACAACTTCTTCTTGGCGGACGTTAGGCAGCCACGACTGTCCGTCAATGCAAATAGCTCCGGTTGAATGATATGGAAGAATGGGTTAGAGTTTTGTCAGCTTTATTGACACCCGCAATTGCAATCGTCACCACATTTATTGCTATCCAGCAATATCGGCTTGCGAAATTCAAAATGCGTCACGAATTGTTTCAGCGAAGATTAGAAGTCTACAAGGCGCTGGTGGAATACCTCACTGCCGTGGTTCGCCCGACGCCTCCCGCCGACCAGTCTGCCGTCAAGATGATTCGAGAGACTGCAGATGGACGATTTCTCTTCAAGGAAGAAATTGCTGAATACCTAATGGACTTGTACAAGAAAGGCATAGAGCTGTGGGCTCTGAATGAAGAACTGTCTGATCCCGACATAAACTCAGAGGATCGGAGACACAAAGTTACTGAACGGGGCAGACTTAAGATATGGTTTGCTGACCAATACGGTGTCGCCGAAGGAAAGTTCAAGAAGTACCTTGCGCTGACTTTGGAGGATTGATGAACGGGCAGCAACGAGCGCATAACAACGAGAAAAGAGACGCTCGGTTATTGTGTATCATGGTGCTCGCTTCACGGCGCACACATTACTGGCTACGAGGAGTGCGCCGCGACCCTTTTCTCGCGCACGTAAGTTGCCAGCATGAATGATGTCTATCCATTTAAATTGAAAGGTAAAAGATGTGGGAAGTCGAGTTAAAACATGACGGCTTGAATAAATACCGACTGATCAAAGGAACGGATAAATACGTCGTTGAACAAAAGGCAGCTGCGCAGAAAGCAGTCTGGGACGAAATGTGGCGCAAGAAGGTGGAAAGGGAAGGGCGAGTGCTTAACAAGCGATCTATGATTGAAGAAGCTCAATCGAGGGCCAAAGAAGCATTTGACGCAATCGATGAACTTGAGAAAATACTGCAACATACACTCGCTGTTGATGATACCATTAAGTGGGAAGCGCTAAAGGATACATCACCTTTCTCGAAACCGAAACCTCAGGCCCCGAAACCGGAAGAAATTTTGCAGGGACCGATAGAGACAACACCACTCTACCAACCTGCGCTCAGCTTTCTTGATAAAATATTCTCTTCACGGAGAGAAAAGAAGATTAAAGCCGCCAAAGAACTCTACAAGATTGATTTACAACGTTGGGAAAAACAAAAAGAGGAAATACTGAGAAAGAATGAAGAATCTAATAAGGAGTATGAAAAGCAATTAAAGCAATGGCAAGCTGACGAAGAAGCATTTCTCGTCAAACAAAAAGAGTCTAATGAGGCAATTGAAAAAAGAAAAGACCAATATTTGGCTAGAAACCGAGATGCTATTCTGGACTATTGCGAACTTGTTCTCTCTAACTCTCATTATCCAGACTACTTCCCAAAGGAGTTTGATCTTGACTATAATCTTGAAACAAAGATCCTTATAGTCGAGTATTCTCTGCCCTCAAGAGATGTCATGCCAACAATTAAGGAAGTCAAGTACGTCCAATCTAGAAATGAACTTGTCGAGAGTTACCTCACGGAATCAACCGTTGACAAACTCTATGACAACTTGATCTATCAAATTACCCTTCGGACAATTCACGAGCTTTATGAAGCAGATGTTATCAACGCTTTAGATTCTATCGTGTTCAACGGTTGGGTTGAGTCCATTGATAAGGCGACGGGGAAGCACGTAAATGCTTGCATATTATCGGTTCAAGCTAATCGATCCGAGTTTCTTTCCATTAATTTAGCGAGCGTCGATCCAAAACTCTGTTTCAAAAACCTCAAGGGTATTGGCAGTTCAAAGCTACACAGTATGACTCCCATTGCCCCAGTTCTCAGCATTAGCCACGAGGACAAACGATTCATCTCGTCTTATGAGGTTGCCGATGAACTTGATGAGTCTAGCAACCTGGCGGCAATGGATTGGGAAGATTTTGAACATCTTATAAGAGAGTTATTCGAAAAAGAGTTTGCACAATCGGGTGGAGAGGTTAAGGTAACTCAAGCCAGTCGGGATGGTGGAGTCGACGCAGTCGCATTTGATCCCGATCCAATTCGTGGTGGCAAGATTGTTATCCAAGCCAAGCGTTATACCAACACTGTCGGAGTCTCAGCGGTCCGTGATCTATATGGGACAGTGATGAACGAAGGAGCAACGAAAGGAATTCTTGTTACTACTGCCGACTATGGACCCGACGCTTACGATTTTGCAAAGGGCAAGCCGCTGACACTTCTCAACGGAAGCAACCTCTTGCATTTGCTTGAGAAACACGGACATAAGGCAACGATTAATCTCAAAGCTGCCAAACTGATTTTGTCCGAGAAGGAGAAAGACAAGTCGTGAAGTGTGAATATCTAGAGCGGTGCCGCCGCTCAACAATTAGTAAGGAGAAAACATATGCTTGAATATGAAGAAAGTCGAACTGAAGATGTAGTGCGTCGTCTCATAACGATCAGCAAGATCATCCGATTTATTATCATCATCGTGTTCACTTTTATTTTCTTAGGCCTTTTTGCAATGGTTTGGAAGGACTCTGGAAACGTCACAATAATAATGGCACTGGTTGGTGGCGTGGGAGGCTATGTCATTGGAAAGTACACTGCGGCATTGATAACAGTAATGGTCGAGTGGTATGCTCAAATGTTAGTTGGTGTTGAGAATGCGCTCAATCTTCTCAAGAAGAAATAGAGTCATTTGAATGTCTATGGAATGTTCGGACAGGCATGATTCGCGCAGACGCTAAGCGCAAGCGGCAAACAGAATTAATAAATTGAGGGCATCATGAAACTTAGAATAATTTTCACCGCATTGAGTCTTGCTTCCTTGGTGGGCTGTATGACGCTCAACCTCGGTACCAGATACGAATATAGCTATAAGTTGACAAAGCCAGATTCTGCAAACGGGATGAAATGGGAAGACGACAAAATTGCAATTTCTTTCTTCGTCTCTGACAAAGAAGTGGACTTCACTCTCAGGAATAAGACCAACGAAGTAATAAAAGTAAATTGGGACGAAGCCACCATAGTTCAATATGGGAAGGCTGGTAAGGTAATGCACGCTGGAGTCAAGTACACCGACCGTAATGAATCACATCCTTCAACCGCAGTACCTCCGGGTGCTTCAATAGACGACCTATTATTGCCCTCGGACAATGTTTATTGGCGGGAGGGCTACTACGGAGAATATTATTCCAATCCAGGTGGTTGGGAAGAAAACGATCTATTCCCGACCGCGGATTTCAATAAGGCTGAATACAAGGATGCAATACTGAAATCGAAGGGTAAGAGCTTTAGCATTTATCTGCCGATTCAGTACCAGAACAAAACTCTGGATTACACTTTCGAGTTCGTGATCACCGATGTCCAGCCCATCTCGCAAGGAGGGCATTGAATGTTTGCCGTTGCGCGAGACAGACGAAGCGTTGGGTGCAACGCCAACTGAAGGAGAAAAGATAAATGTTCTGTCCTCACTGTGGTAAAGACAATCAAGGCGAGTTGAAATACTGTCTACATTGTGGATCGCCTCTCGGGACGTTACCCCATCCCTCAGAGCAGCCCGCTCAGGCCACTGTTGTTGAGCGACCGACTCCGACTGCTCTCATTGCGTCGGGATGGGTTGTGTCGGTACTTATGCTTTTTGACCGTGCTTTCGGTTCATCTCTCGGGGTTATTTTTGAGGCCGCGGCCCTGATATGCGCCGTTGTTCTCATATCCTCGAAGAATCACACGGGCAAGACAAATGGGTGGTTCATCCTTGCCTTGTGGCTCATCTGGTTTCTTATCGGCTTCATATCGGGATATGCTAATCGTGTCAATGGTTCATTTTGAAAAAGAGATATATCATGGATCGCTGGTCATGTGACTTCGCCACAAACGAGGCTACGGATTCCACACCACGCGCACATCATATCAAGAAGGAGCGCGAGACAGGCCACGCGAAGCGCGTGGCAAGCTGTGATTCGCGCGGATGTTACAATTACTCTAAAAAAGGAGGATATTAGAATGAAGACTATTAGCTTAGCGGCTGTCATGGCTGCTGCTTTCTGTGTCTCCAGTACTGCGTTTGGTCAATCAAAACTGGCTATCGAGGTACTCGGAGGAGAGTCTTTCAATGCCGTTAACAGCGGCGGTACCCTGAGCAACTGGGGTAATGGATGGACTGTCGGTGGAGGCTTAGCGTACCACGTTATGCCAAACGTGGATATTGATTTCGATCTATGTTATGACCGTTACCCGTATGAAGGCGGTCACGTGGAGCTTGTTCTTCCAGCCGTTGCAGGTCTTAGATACGCCGTTACCGGGAAACCTTCGATTGCAGAGGAAGCATCGTTGGGCGTGCGATTTACTGCAGCTACGCCAGTCGTTAGCCCATTCCTTTCAGTGAAGGGAGGCCTGCGCAACCTATCTACGGGAAAAATCGACGTGGCGGAGTGGTTTGATCCGACTCCGCAAGATGTTTCACATTGGACTTATAATGGCACGGGCAGTTCCAATATTAACTTTTTTGCTGCCGTTGGCTTTGGTCTCCTGGTGCCCATTAATTCGATGGTCTGTGTTTCGATTGAAGGAAGGTTCACTCAGGTCTTTGTCCCTAATGAAATTTTCGTACCTCTCGCTGCGCGGGTACAATTCAATCTATGATGACGCATGAGCAAACGTCGTCTGACAAGCCGCATCACGACGCTTCCCGACCTAAATCGTGTCGGGACAGGCTCAAAAGGATCTCGCTCCATGCCGCCGACATTTTATATTTCATGGAACGGCGGCACGGCGAGATGCGGCAGGACGTTATGCGAACATGCGCCGCGCACACGTTCAATGGCAGCGATGTTACGTGATGTCTATAACCGTGTCACTCATATAGAGCTAAGCTCGTGGGACTGATGAACAAGAATGCACTCCGCCCGTACCTGGTCTACACGTCCTGGTACGTCTTCATTGTGATAATCTTTTTTATCCTCTGGCCCCTGAACGGGATGAGAACGGGGTACTTCCTTATCTTAGCAGGCCTCGCTGGTCTAGCGATGCGCCCATTCGTTCCAGACGGCTTGAAAAAACCGGGTTGGACTACAGAAAGGCAAAGGCGGGACATGCTCTGGGGAAGTCTGGCGGGCATCGTCATTGGACTCGCTTACCTGTACATAAAGTGGCTATGACGGCGCATCATGTTTCTGAGCAACAAGACCGTAGCGAATATCACGATTGGCCGCTTCGCTCAGTCCGGCTTCCAGTCTTTTCTGAGATTTGTTTTTCTGCGCGGCGCACGTCGTATAACAACGGCACAAAGGCGCTCAGTTATCGTATATGTCGAGTTCGCTTCATGGCACGCACATAGCAGGCTTCAAGGAGCGCGGCACGACTTTGTCCGGCGAGACGTTATGCGACACGCCGCATTTCAAATAACATGTGTAAAGGTAGGTGAAGAATGACCCGCACTCTGACACTATGTTTGGTTCTGCTCCTCTATGGTTGCGGAAACCGTAAGCAACAGCCAGTGGTAGACCGAAGTGCCTCCACACATCTGAGTGTCCCGGTTCATCCTAAAAGGTTTCCAATTGACACAACAATAATTTGCTCGGTACCCCTTTATTCCTCTTTGCCTTCTCAGTATCTAAAATATCATCTTTGGGGTGATGGTTGGGATAGCACGCTTTCTTGGACCGAGGAATTCATGGCTGGAAATGACACACTGCTCCACAAAATTGACTCAGGCTGGGTGGACGATGATGAACTGGTAGACGCGCCCTCCGCGTCTCAACACGACAGTATTCTCTCCAAGAAAAAAAATATCTTCCTTGATGGTATGACCAAACTAATCATAGATACCGTTCACCCGGGCGATGGGCGCCGTGACTTCTTCAAAAAGGTGAGCTCATACATGTTTCGGAACTATTTCAATAAGATGGGATACTCCGATGGACAGATTCTTCGTCTGCATTCCGCATTCTGGCAATATTATGATGACAAGGACATTTTTATGATCGCGTTGCAAGACCCCAATCCTCCAGGGGCTGAGAGTGCATCGGCTTACGACCCAACCACAAGGAAGGTTATCCCATTTTACAGCCCGTAGATATGAGCAGCTACTCTCCAGAGATATACATAGACAAGGCAAGCGGGGCGTCGTCTAACACGCGTCGCATCACGATGCTTCCCGACCAGGAGCGCGGCGTGATTCGCGCGGAGGTTGGGCGACATTTGCACTAGATTTAATTTGAAAGGAGAGATTAACATGACGAGAAGAATCATTTTGATGATATTGCTTTCACTGGTTGCCGGGGGTTGCGGATTGCTCAACACTCATGGTGGTGCAAAGAACGGCTTGACGACCACGTTCACAATCAGCGATACAACAGGGAGGGCCACCTCAACGTTCCGTTCTGGAGAACCATTCCTGCTGTCATTCGCTCTGACAAACAACAGTGGGGATACGTTCACAGCGCACTTTCCTCCAATGCCACCCGTCAGATTTGAAATCCTACAAGGGGATAGCGTTGTGGTCTATTCAAACCCGAAACCGACAGGTCCCATTATCGCTCATCCAAACGTCGTAATCGAAGCGATGTTCCTCGAACCTTACGACACACTTCATACCCAATGGAAGGCACCTGACACTCCATATGAAAATTCTAGTATCGTTCTCGCTGATGGCAACTACACGGCTCAAGTATCTTTCCCTTCTTTTGACAAAACCACTCTAGATACCGTGGAACAGATCAAGTTTTCTGTCGTGCAATGATTGAGACTACGAGAAGGGAAAGCGGGTTCGTCAGGGTGCAAACGGCAGATAACACACGGGACAAAGACGCTTCCCGATCAGGAGCGTGTCCCGCGCACATTATATCAAGAAGGAGCGCGGCGTGATTCGCGCGGAGGGTAGGCGCCAATGGCGTTACACTAATACTTGAAAGGGAAAAGTCCCATGCTTGCAATTCGTTCTATTTTATTTATGACCTTGTTCTCTTTGCTTGTCAGCTTCTTGATGGGTTGCACATCAGCAATTGAGGATGAGGATTGGCGAGTCCGCAAAGCCGCTGTCGAGAAGCTAACTGAACAAGAGGTTCTGGCCAAAGTTGCGATTGAGGACACAGTCTCTGATGTCCGTGAAGCTGCTGTCAAGAAGCTTACCGATCAGGCAATTCTTACCAAGGTTGCGATTGAAGACACAGTCTCTGATGTCCGTGAAGCTGCTGTCGAGAAGCTTACCGATCAGGCAATTCTTACCAAGGTTGCGATTGAAGACACGGTCTCTGATGTCCGCAAGGCCGCTGTTACCAAGCTAACCGATCAGGCAGCGCTGGCAAGGGTGGCGACTCAGGACAGGAACGAATATGTCCGTCAATCGGCTATCTATGAACTCATCGACCAGTCACTGCTGGCTAAGGTAGCTATCGAGGATAGGCAAGAGGACGATTGGGGAGTTCGTCAGTCCGCTGTCAATAGGCTCACCGATCAGTCACTGCTGGCTAAGATTGCCATTGAGGCCGATGATTGGCGAGTTCGCGAAGCCGCTGTCGAGAAGCTCACCGGACAGGATGTTCTGATCAAGGTTGCGGTTGAAGACAAGGATCTGTATGTCCGCCAAACTGCTGTCGAAAAGCTCACTGACCAGTCGGTACTAGCCAAGTTTGTAGCTAAGGGCAATAATTGGGTTATCCGCAAAGCTGCTGTCAAGAACCTCATGGACCAAGTGCTATTGGCAAAGCTTGCAATCGAGGACGATGATTGGCAAGTCCGCGAAGCCGCCGTCGAGAAACTCACGGATGAGGCACTGCTGACTAAAATTGCTGTCGGGGATAGGCGGGAGGACGTTCGTGTCATTGCTATCAACAAGCTCGCAGAATCGGCAATCCAAGGTGAAAATTCGGAGGTCTGTCAATCCGCTGTCAATGAGCTCACCGATCAGGCACTGCTGGCCAAGATTGCTATTGAGAACGGTGATTGGCAGGTCCGCGAAGCCGCTGTTAGGAAGCTTACTGATGAGGAAATGCTGGCCAAAGTTGCGATTGAGGGTTTGGATTTGAATGCCGGGCAAGCCGCTCTCGAGAAGATTTCCAATGAAGAAGTGGTGGCCAAAGTGGCGATTGAGGATGACCATATTGATTATTATGTCCGCGAAGCCGCCGCCAAGAAACTTACCGATGAGAACGCGGTAGCCAAAGTGGCTATCAACGGCAAACATTGGGATGTCCGTGCAATAGCCGTCACTAAGCTTACAGATCAGACGCTGCTAACTAAGATTGCTATCGAGGACATGGATGAGTTTGTCAGGCAAGCCGCTAATAATCGAATCAGAGAACTTGTAGGTGAGCGATAACCAACAGGACGGGATGTAATCTTATGACTTACCTTCTACTATGCACACTGAGATTAAATGACGAAAATAGCAAAACTAACAGAATAGATTCATAGAAATGAGCGGGCAACTGCAACTAACACGCGCAAAGAAGACGCTTCCCGATCAGGAGCGTGTCCCGTGCCCATTATATGAAGAAGGAGCGCGGCGTGATTCGCGCGGAGGTTAGGCGCCAATGCGTTGCATCCATCTCCTTTAAAGGAAATAGGCAGTTTATGAAAAGGCTATTTGCGATTTGGTCCACCGTCATTGCCGTGGTCACGATTCCTGCATTTGCCCAAGACCGACCATTGATGGCGTCGGTTTCAGTGGACGTAATCCCTGTCACTGGTCTCTTCCTGTACGGAACCAATGCTCTTGAGCCATCGCGCGCAGGATTCTACGTTCAAGGCTATTTAAACTATCAGATGTTTTCGCACGAATCTCTAACGGCATCTCTTTCTGCCGAGGGAGGATATGCTGCCATACAGACAGTCCAGATAGGATTACTGGTGAGTGATCCGCCAAAGATCGAAACTTACCAGTCTTTCATTTTGGCTGGCATTGAACTATCCACAAGTTCTGTGATTAGTCCATTCCTCAGAGCTAGAGTAGGAATATCGAAGGTAACGATTTCACCAGACTCCGCCTCTTTCTTTTCGCTAAGTGGGCAGTCGTGGGCATTTGCGCTGGCATTAGGAGGTGGCGTTCGATACAAGATGACTCAGTCGATAGCCGTTTCAATCACCGCCGACTACCTTGGGAGTTTGAAAGAGAATATCCATGTCTATGCTGGTGACGGAAGACCAGACGGTTTGGCCGGGCCTGTCGGAACATTCCCGATTGGATTGTCGATCGGATACTTCTTTTAACAAGGTTTGCATCATGTCTCATTTAAGTGCCTACAAACTTGCAACGCAGCGGACGGCTAACAACGCGAATCAACGACGGTTCCCGATCAGGAGCGTGTCCCGCACATTGTATCAAGGAGCGCGGCGTGATTCGCGCGGAGGTTGGGAGCAGCACAAGATAATGAGTATTATACTTCGCAGATTCGTCATCCGATTGTTCGTCTGGGGTCTGCTTGTAGAAGCTACCGTTGCTTATGGACAAGTGGTCCCGCGAACCTCTTCAAGCCATTATGGTACAATCACTGGTACGGTTCGAGATTCCGCCACTGGTGAGCCAATACACAATGCCTCGATTGCTCTAGATTCCTCGGTACAGCTTATGGTTGGGAGCGACACAGGAGGCAACTATTTGATTTCTAAAGTCCCTCTAGGGAAGCATTCATTAAGGGCATCATACATCGGGTATGACGCGGTTATGCGATATGGGGTTGAGGTCGCGGCAAATGAGACTACCCGCGTTGACATCTATTTCAAGGACCAGGATGCCAAGTGGGCAGACCAGGCAAGGTCTGACTTAGCTAATGGTTTTGTTCGAATTTGGTTCGCGGGACTGGGCGTATCTCCGACCCCCGACTCGGCATTTACTGAGAAGTACGGTTTTGCCCCCGTGGTTTTGGGATGTAATTCATTTGGTTCCGATGCTTACAATGCTGTCGTCATCAAGTATCTAGAAAAACGAAATGGACAAGGGTGGTATCAACGCTTTTGGGATGACTGGGATGCTTATTTGAAAGAGCATGGACACAAGTAAATTTGGAAATAATTTGTGCCGTCGCCTAACAGGCGGGACAAAGACGCTTCCCGACCAGGAGCACGGCAGTGATTCGCGCGGAGGTTAGGCGCAATTGCCGATGGTTCGGCCAAGTAATGAGAAAGGAAATTGTTCTATGAAGGGGACTGGGAAGTCGAATTTGCTTATCGTTCTAATGATAGCTTGTTTGGTGGCGGGCTGCAAGCGCCCCGATAATGCTGTCGGACCAACGACTGGCACAACTGGAAGTCTTGTCGGTAACATTGACCTGATGCAGCAAGACCGCACGTTTGCGGGCAACGGAGAGGGTGTACAGGTTTCTATTCAAGGAACTTCTCTTTCAACGACAACGGATACTTCTGGTTATTTCAAATTCTCTGACTTGAAAGCTGGGACCTACAGAATCATTTTTCACAAGTCAGGGTTCGGCACTGCCGAACTGGAGTCATATCAGTTTGTCCCAAATGATACTTTCTCTCCTGTTGTGTTTCAGATTTTGTTCCAGATTCCCAGCTATTATGCTTCGGCACTTAGAGTCGTTGTATTAGATAGCACTGTAACGATCCATGGCTGTTTATCAGATTCTGGGAGTTATCAGAAGCTTGCTCTGATATTTGTCGGAATGGATTCTACTATTGCCGATTACAACCATTCAGCTTTTTATATATTTGCGCAAATCCCTTCTGACTCTTCGCAATTCTATGGTTCAATCGCCACACAGACATTTCATAACTTTGGTCTTCAAAGCGGCTCCGTCGCCTACTTAGCGGCGCGCACTTATGTTGGCTTAGCGACCTACACCGATTCAACAGGGAAGGAGATTTACACGTCGTTTAATCCAAATGTGACCAGAGCGAGTATTGTTGTGCCATGAAAGTCATAATGCTTTCGCTCTCATCCGATCGGCAACTGCAACCAACAGCGGCAATCACGACGCTTCCCGACCAGGAGCGCGGTGTGCGCAGAGGTTAGACGACACGCAACAGAACATGACTTTGTTGATTGAAGGACATAATATGGAGGTATTTATGCGACGTAGCATCGTTATCCTAAGTCTCTCTCTACTATGGGCTGGCTGTATCAAGGATAATCCCGTATCACAAGTTACCAAAACTATTGAATCCGATAACTTGCAGGTCACATTCAGCATTCCCCGACCATCGTACGGAATTCATGACACCTTGAGGGCAACGACGACGGTATATAACCCCGGGGACACCACGATTCGCTTTGCTATTCCCGTCTGCTGGCCGATAGCCTGGTACTCAGTTCAGGACAGTAGGGGAACCACGAGATTGAGTTATAGCGCGCCACGCGATTATGGTTGCGCTTCTGCGATTGAATATTCGATTCTACCACATCAATCACAACAGATTTCTCTGTTGCAGATCATGATCGCAATAGTTGACCTTGAAGGAACGCAGAATGCTCAAGGTTCATACGTATTGGCAACGGACAACGGCTTTGGGACATTTTCACTGAAGTTTACAGTCAATTGAGCTGTAATATGATGTATAGGTTGGAAAGTCTTTCAATGACCAGTTGCGCGCCGGCTAACAACGCGAATCAACGACGGTTCCCGACCAGGAGCGTGGGACAGGCCACGCGAAGCGCGCGCCAAGCTGTGATTCGCGCGGAGGTTGTGTGGCACCCAGCCTTAAGGAGGATTAGAGTATGATGTTTGTCAAATTGTTCGCAGAAGGATTTCGGGTTCTTCTGATGTTAACCTTGGCCTTCGTTGCCTGCTGCACACAGTCCTGCAACACAAACGGGGGAAGCCTCGTTGGGTATACTACACCCGTTTTTCAGGACCGGTCTTTTGATCTAAATGCCGATGGCAATCCGGACTTTGCCTTCCATTGTACGGGTGGAACCACGATGTCCATCCCGCCATCCACTTGGGACGATTTATATGTGCAGTGTCTTGATAGCAACGAGGTGCAAACGTCGGTCTCAGGTTTCACTTCGGCATTATCTAACGGCGCACTGATTTCAGATTCGACCGGATGGGGATCGTATTCGGGGCCATTGGCTGTTTCTTCCCAGTCAGCAGGTCGATGGTCTGGGCAGTTTGTAAGCACGACCCCATGCTACTTAGGGCTGCGTCTTTTCCGCAATGGTCATTATAACTATGGATGAGTGGAGTTGACTGTCAATAGCACAGGTTCACTTACTACTCTTGATTCGGCTTATAACTCAATTGTGGATGCGCCCATTCATGCGGGAGATCATCCTTGAACGGGGTCCGATTCACAATGCGCCCAAGATTGAGCGATTTGCCGCGGGACCGTCGCGGTTCTGCGACAAATGACATGCGGGACAAAGATGCTTCCCGAGCAGGAGCGTGGCGCGTGCAAAATATTTTATCGGTCACCGCACACATTATATCAAGAAGGAGCGCGGCACGATTCGCGCGGAGGCTAGGCACGACAGGCGGAAGGGAATGATACCATGAAACATGCAATCTTACTACTGCTTTTCTGCGGCTTGGTAAGCTCCAGTTGCAGCAATTCAGTTACCGGGCCGAATGGGAACCAGAACTTACTCACAAATTCCACTTTTCAAATGAACGGAACGCCGAGCTTGCAGGGTTGGGTTGTCCTCGACACTTCAGCGGTTCATTTTTCTACAGATGTGCCACAAGGTGGTTCAGGAAGTTCCATTGTCATGCACGCAGCATGGTTCGCTCCATGGCCAAGCAACTCGATCTTTGCGACGGTGGTTCCTCAGGTGGGAAGTCACCAATATGCATTGTCCGTTTTTGGGAAGGATACAGGAATCAGTGGCGGTGTGTACGTTTACCTCAATCGCCCTGGTGCATCCAATTCATCTCTCGTCGCGACTCTTCGCATCGATTCTGGCATGACTTGGACGTACTATTCCCAAACGGACACCGTCGCCGCGGCAACTTCGGACACCTTGTTCGTAGTCGTCAATGGCGGCGGAACTGAAATAGTAAGCGGCACCACCTTTTTCAATACTTGTAAGTTTGAGTTGTTGAAATGAGTCGCGCACTGCGCCTAACAAGCGGGACAAAGACGCTTCCCGACCGGGAGCGAGGCGGGAGAGGCTCCCCGATCAGGAGCATGTCCCGTGCAAAGTATTTGTCCTCCTCATTATTGTATATTTGGTATGCGGTCACCGCGAAGTCCTGACCAGTTTATTTGTATGCCGGGATGGCGCAAGCGCGCTCGGGGTCCCGCATCATTTAAATGGCTATGATGTCGGAGCGGGAGATGCCGCAAGGCGGCATATGTCGGTCACCGCACGCATATCAAGAAGGAGCGCGGCGTGATACACGTGAAGGGGAGGCGAAAGTCGCAGGAGGCAAAATGAAAACTCATTCCATTTTAGCAGGCTTTGTGATCTTGGTGGCACTCGGCTTAAGTCAAGGATGCAGTCATTCAACGAAGGTATCCGACGAAACGAGGCCACTATTTGCAATTGATTTGCAGGACGGATTTCAACATGACGTGGTCACCGTGAGCCTGGATAACAGGACGATTTATAATGACTCCGCATTCACCAATTCCGTCCTGAGCTTAGCGGTGCACTTATCGCCATCTGTGTCAGCTGGGTCTCATAGGATCCAAGCATCGATTCCTGAATTGTCAGCTGCTGCCGACACGGTTATTGATATCCGCGACACTATGACCGTTGGCATTAATTACAACCGAAGCGCGAACCATCTGTCTTTCACGGTGTACCACAATATAGTGTTATACATGTGAAGATGGAGCGCGGGACGAATTCTTTCTGGCAAACGTTAGGCGCAACACAACTCACAACTTGAGATAATTCTGTGTCCATCCACAAATACAATCGTCCAATTCTCTTCTACAGTCTGGCGATAGCCATTCCCTGGGCATTCTGGTCCGTTGCCGGCTACGTCAGCCACATCACTCCTTACACAAATCGGAACATGGCCATTGCAAGCGTCCTGGGATTTATCGGCCTTCTAGCCCCAATGGGTGTTGCGTACTGGCTGATCTCAAAAGACCCCGATTTACGGGCCGACGTATCGAAGAGGATCTTGAATCTTCAATCCATAAGGCCGGTCTACCTTATCCTCACTCTCTTTCTGATGCTGGCGAGCATACTTGTTTCTCAAGCGATCTCATTGTTGTTCGGATATAGTCCGACCCAATTCGTCATCACCGGCCACTTCACATTCTCCTCGGGTATCTTCCCGGTCTGGTTTATGCTCATCATAGCTCCCATAGTAGAGGAGTTAGGCTGGCACTCGTATGGTACCGATTGCCTACGCAGCAGAATGAACCTTTTCAAGACTTCATTGTTGTTTGGTGTCTTCTGGGGCGTCTGGCACATACCACTTTCAACCATCAGAGATTACTACCAGAGTAATCTTATCGAAACGGGATGGATCCACGGCGTCAATTTCCTGGTCAGCATTGTCCCCTATGTACTGTTAATGAACTGGCTGTACTACAAGACGGGCCGGAATATTCTTGTCGCTATTGTTTTCCACATTACAGCCGGCTACTTCAACGAGATATTTGCCACACACCCCGACAGCAAGATTATCCAAACAATATTACTGAGTGTATTGGCCGTTGGAATCGTATTAAAGGAAAAGGATTTCTTCTTCCAGAAAGAGTGGACTGGTTGACGATCAGAACGATGAGTTGCGCTGCGAATAGCACGCCGTATCACGACGCTTCCCTCCAAGGTCGGGACAGGCTATCATGAATGCGTGGAAGGAGCCGCGCGAAACGCGCGGGCCGAGCCGCCACTTTAGCGAGGACAGGTTTTTTTCCCCGGCGGACATTAGGCGGCATTTAAACACAGAATCAATGAACGGAGGTACTATATGACAAGATTTATATTCTCTATAGTCCTAGTTTTCTTATTCACCGATTTCTATAACCAAAAAACCGAAGTCAGGTTAGAATACGAGAAGAAGACGTTTGTATACAAAATAATCGGACAGGATTCAATAAGATCCGATTTTTATAGGATATCAGATGATACAATAGCGCGCCCTATTATCGTTTGGATACATGGAGGTGCTTTCGTTTGGGGCAGCAGGAATAGCTTACCCAAAGAACAATTGGAATTTTATCTGGACGCAGGATATTCCGTGTTATCCATCGACTATAGACTGGCTCCCGAAACAAAATTATGTGAGATAATCGCAGATATTAAGGATGCGATCATCTGGGTTCAAAATAATGGCGCACGATTACAAATTGATCCGAAAAGAATCTTTGTAATCGGGCACTCCGCGGGAGGATATTTAGCTTTAATGACCGGCTATATTCTCGACAATCCCCCGCGTGCGATCGTCTCGTTTTATGGTTATGGCGATATACAAAGTGAATGGTGCAATCGACCCGATTCTTTTTATGTCAGTCTTGGGATGGTAACTAAAGAAAAAGCTTTTGAATCAATTCGCAGCTCCGTCATAACAAGTGCCTCCTCCAATGAGCGTTCTGACTTATATGTATATTGTCGTCAACAGGGGATATGGACAAGTATTATAAGTGGTCGTGATCCGGTAAAAGAACCGAAATACTTTGACCGGCTCTGTCCAGTCAAGAATATTACCAGCATTTTTCCTCCTGTGTTGCTCATTCATGGCGATAAGGATACCGATGTGCCTTTCCAGCAATCTATCTTAATGGATGAAGCGTTGAGTCAAAAGAATATTGATCATCAATTTATTAGGATGGCCGGCTTGGGTCACGCCTTTGATAAACTGGGAGGAGGTTTAAGCAACAATCAAATAAGCAACACTTTTCATGAGGTGATTAGATTTATGGATAAATATAAATGACAAGCGGTGCATAACACGCGCGAAAGAGATGCCTCCCTCAAAGATCGGCACGATTTTTTTTGCGCGACACATTATGCGCAACGCAGCCCGATGGAAAGTTGCGCGGTGTATTATCGATAGCCGCGCGGTAGTTTTCTGAAGCCTTTGAAAAGGAGGGCATGTCGATGAAGCAAGACCCGTACAGGTTTCACGCAAAAATTTACGATCGGTTCTATGAGCCTGCCGCAAAGAGATTGAGAGAAGTGGGATTGAAGGCATTCCCCCCAAGAGAAAATCTCTCAATCCTTGATGTGGGGTGCGGGACCGGGACACAATTGGCCTTGTATCAAAGGGGAGGCTGTAAACTGTTCGGCATCGATCTATCACCAGCTATGCTGGCGATTGCGCGGCAACGACTGGGCGAAACCGCCGACCTCCGTTTAGAAGACGCCTCACAGATGACATTTGACAGCCGGACATTCGATCTCGTCACGATGGTATTGACACTTCATGAAATGCCGGCCCGGCTTCGTTCCGCCGTGCTGCAAGAGTGCAAGCGGGTTGTGAAAACAGACGGTCGTATCATGCTCATGGATTACCATTTCGGGCCGCATCCATTTCCGATGGGCTGGGTATGGAAAATCCTCGTTACACTAATGGAGATCAGCGCGGGCCGCGAGCATTATGCGAACTACCGTGACTTCATTACCCGACAAGGTCTGAAGACGCTCGTTCTTGAACAGCATTATACTCTGGAGAAAAGATTCATATTCGATAGCGGGGTCGCCGCTATCTATTTACTTGAACCATGAACGGAAATCTTCCGCGTTTGCGCAGGTCTCCATTTGCGCATCGCATGGTACGCTCAAGAGAGACGCTTGATTGTCGTATATGATCGAACTCGCTCCATGCCGCAAACATAATGTACCCCCAAATAGGAATGTGGCACGGCCCTGCAATGAAAGAGTGCTGGGCAGGCGTGGTTCAGGCGGACGTTATCCAAACAGTGCGACCAAAGAAACCACATATGGCAGGCTGAAAACAAATCGAAGATAGAGAGTTTTGAGAGCCTCCGACTTTCGAACCTTTGTCAAGAGATAACCGGGATAAATTTCTCCAATTCTTAGTATAGCTTTCAACTTGCCTTCAAGAATTCGAAACTCTCTCGGTAATTTTTCAAAAGAGTCTCCCGCAGCTTCGCATGCTGGCCTTCTCTGAGGTGCGGGTCACGTTCGGCGATCCTGAACGCCGATCTTCTCGCCTGAATTATCAAGTCGCGGTCTTTGATTAGATCTGCTAACTTCAGCGGCGGAACGCCGCTCTGCTTCGTGCCGAAGAATTCCCCCGGACCGCGAATCTCAAGATCATATTCCGCGATCTTGAATCCGTCCGATGTTGATGTGAAGAGCCTGAGCCGCTGATAGGCGACAGCATCTTCTCGGGTTCGGATTTTCTTTTCATCGAGGTACTTCTCATCCGTCATGAGTATGCAATAAGATTGATGCACACCGCGGCCGATTCTCCCGCGAAGCTGGTGGAGCTGACTCAGACCGAAGCGCTCGGCATGTTCCACCACCATCACAGTGGCGTTCGGCACGTCGATGCCGACTTCTATCACGGTTGTCGCCGCCAAAATATTTATCGCGTTCTTCTTGAATGCGAGCATGATGTCGTTCTTCTCGGTTTCGGTCATCTGCCCGTGTATCAACCCGACTTTAAACCCGCGAAAAACCTCGTCTCTCAAGCGCACAAAACTCTGGGTCGCCGCTTTCAGGTCTAGCTTTTCCGTTTCGTTTACCAGCGGGTATACGAAAAAAATCTGCTGGCCGGCCAGCACCTGTTCACGGATGAACTTGTAAACGCTTTCTCGCTGTGATTCGCTGCGCAGTGCCGTCTTGATTTTTTTCCTTCCGCCGGGCATCTCGTCGATGACCGAGACATCCAGGTCGCCGTAAATCGTGAGTGAGAGCGTCCTCGGTATCGGGGTCGCCGTCATGACCAGCAAATGTGGGTTCTCACCTTTCCCCTGAAGTGCCATTCGCTGCACGACTCCGAAACGATGCTGCTCATCGACAACTATTAATCCGAGCTTGTTGAATTTGACCTTCTCCTGGATGAGCGCATGTGTGCCGACCACTATGGATGCGCTGCCGTCCTCGATATCGGAATAAATCTGCGTTCGATCTCCCTTCTTTTGTCCTCCGATCAACATTGCAGACTTGATCCCGAGCAGATCGACGTATTGTTTCACGGTCGCGAAATGCTGAGCCGCGAGAATTTCCGTCGGCGCCATGAAGGCTGTCTGGTAGCCGTTTTCAACCGCTATGAGGATCGCAATGAGTGCGACGATTGTCTTTCCGCTTCCGACGTCTCCCTGAAGAAGTCTTTGCATCGGGTGACTTGACTTCAGATCGATAAAGATTTCCTGCAGGACCTTCTTCTGCGAATCGGTCAACTTGAATGGAAGAATCTCGTTTGTCAGCTTTCCGACCAGATGGTTTTTCTTCGCGGACATCTGAATCCCCGGTGCGAGTTTTGTCAAGTTTCGCCTGATGCCGAGGAGCAGCTCTAGGTAGAAAAGTTCTTCGAACTTGAACCTGCGCTGTGAGTAACCGAGATGCCGCTCATCTTTGGGAAAATGTATCGAAGCTGCCGCATCCTTGAAATTCATGAGAGAATTTGTGGAAAGGACTTCAGCAGGAAGAATATCATCCGGGAATTCGTAATCTTGCCGTGACTCCAAGAAATTCCGGATGATTCTTCTCAATCCGCGAGAATCCATGCCGACCCTCCTCAAGCCCTCCGTGGCAGGGTACACCGGAATTATTCCGCCGGTGTGAAGGAATTCCTCGTCCGATTCATCTTCCAGATAATCGTAGTCCGGATGGATGAGACACGGCTCGTCCTGGTACGTCGTGACTTTTCCCGAGAATGCAATGAGCTCGCCTTCTTTGAAGGCGCGTATGAAATATTGTACTCCGTTAAACCAGACGCATCGCATCGTCCCTGTTTCGTCTGCCAATTTCGCGAAAAGAAATTGTCGTCCACCTCTTTTCACATAAAGCGATTTTATTCTCCCGACGAACGTCACTTCGTCCGGCGTCAGAAGTGCCGATTGGGCATCTTTTATCTTGAGAATCCTGCTCCTGTCTAAATATCTGCGGGGAAAATAGTAGAGGAGGTCGAGCTGAGTTTTAACACCTACGGTGGCGAGTGCCTCGGCCCGCTTAGGACCGACGCCTTTTAAATACTTAACATCGTCCTCCGCAATCGAACCTTTGCCGCTGAAGGAAGAGGAATTCATATCAGGCATTCAGCGGTCAGGTGTCGGCATTTAGCTGGGATGCCGGTGTATTGCGGAATGCCGATCCATGATTCCCGATGGCCGCTTCTACTTTTCTTATGATATCATCCAGGTGGCCGGTGTTGTTGACAAAATCGATCTCGTCCGATTCGATGATCAGAAGATTCCGGATGCCTTCGCTTGAATGCTCCGATCGGGTGTTATATTTTGTGATCCACTCTTCGTAGCTGCTGTTCAGTCGTTCAAGGTATTCTTTTTTTATGCTCTGTTCGTATTCTCTGCCGCGGAGCTTTATCTGCTTCATTAACGTATTGACGTTCGCGCGAAGATAGATAAGGAGGTCGGGCGGTTTCAGGTAATCCACCATGATGTTAAAAAGCTCGCGATAATTTTCGTAGTCGCGCCTGTCCATGTTGCCCATCTCGTGGAGGTTGCGGGCGAAAATTTCGACGTCTTCGTAAATCGATCTGTCCTGTACTACCGACTCCGGCATCTCGATAATTTTTTTGTGGTTCTTGAAGCGGTTGGATAAAAAATAAACCTGCAGGTGGAACGACCACCGCTTCATATCGCGGTAGAAATCGCTCAGGTATGGATTGTCTTCAACCGACTCGTAAAATGGAATCCAGCCGAAATGTCTGCTGAGCAGCTTGGTGAGGGATGACTTACCGCTGCCGATGTTTCCGGCAATTGAGATGAATACTTTTTTGGGTGACTGGCTCGCCATCGATGCCTCGGATTTTTATCAATTTAGTTTTGGATTGCAGAAATTGCAACGCAGTGGTTGGAGATGAGTACGGATGTGACATCACCGGTTTCTTATCAAGTCCGTCAAAGTCCTTTTCGCTTCTTCTAACGCACGTGCCCGGTGACTCATTTTGTTTTTCAATCCCGGATCCATCCCGGCATAACTCATTTTGTATCCGTCCGGTTGAAACAATGGGTCATATCCGAAGCCATTGGCACCACTGACTTCGTTCAGAATTTTTCCCGGCACTTCGCCGACTGCGATCTCATCTATTCCTTTTCCAAATATTGAAATCACGCATCGAAACTTCGCACCCCGTTTTTCAAATGGGACGCCTTTCAACTCCAGAAGGAGCTTCCTGTTGTTTGCCTCGTAAGTCGCGTTCTCGCCCGAGTATCTCGCGGAATAAACTCCGGGTCTTCCGCCGAGGGCATCCACTTCGAGTCCGGTGTCGTCGGCGATCGAAAGAATACCTGTCTTTTCAAAAACAGTCCTCGCTTTCTTCCTTGCATTATCTTCGAGCGTCTCTCCATCTTCATCTATCTCGCCGATCTCCGGAAAATTATCCAATGACGACAGTTCCAGAGGCAGGTCCGATAGAATGTTTCTGATTTCTTCAACCTTATGTCGGTTGTGGGTTGCAAGAACGATCTTCATCTACGAAGCACAACACATCATTTCAGGAAGTTTTATCTTCCGCATTCTTGGGAAAAACTTTGAAGTAGAGATTCACGGCGCTTCCGATCGCGGTGAGCAAATTTAGAATGACAAAGATCGGGTCGCCAATCGCGTAGACGGTCAGTGCGATGCTCCCGGGAAAATAAAGCAAAAGAAAAGAGAGCTTCATGCCGGAACGCTTGGACCTAACGACTTCAAGTGTCTGAGGAATCCAGCACGCGACGATGGCAATCAAACCGATGAGTCCGACAATTTTCATTTTTATATTAGAAGCTTTACCGCTTCCGAAATTTTCCGCACCTCTGAGATTTCGATATCTAATTTCGACATCGCGCCCTTGAAGTTTGCGTGAGGCACAATCGCTTTTTTGAAACCTAACTTGGCCGCCTCCTGCACGCGCCGCTCGATCTGGCTGACACTTCGCACTTCACCGGCGAGCCCGACCTCTCCGATAACGATTGTGCTCGAATCAACCGGGACATCCTTATAACTTGAGATGACGGAAACAGCCGCCGCGAGGTCGATTGCAGGCTCGTCGACTTTCACTCCACCGGCAACGTTTAGAAAAACATCGAAGCCGCCCAATTTCAATCCCAATCTTTTTTCGACTACCGCAAGAATAATTCCCAGGCGGCGATAATCGAATCCGGTAGAAGTTCGCTGCGGCACCGAGTAGCCGGTCGGCGTGACGAGTGCCTGAATCTCAAGGAGTATCGGACGCGTTCCTTCGATGGCAGCGGTGACGGTCGAACCGCTCGCGCCGTAGCTTCTTTCAGAAAGAAAAATCTCCGACGGGTTCTCGACTTCAACGAGTCCAGTCTCGCGCATCTCGAATATTCCGATCTCGTTGGTCGATCCAAATCTGTTTTTGTTCGCGCGGAGAATTCTAAAGGCGTAATGCCGCTCGCCTTCAAGCTGCAGGACTGCGTCGACGATGTGCTCCAGAACCTTTGGCCCCGCAGCGATTCCATCTTTCGTCACATGACCGACCACGAAGACCGCAGTGCCCGTGAGCTTTGCAAGCTGTGCTAGCTTCGCCGAGCACTCGCGTACCTGGCTGACACTTCCGGGTGCCGAGACGACTTCGGGGTGGTAAATTGTTTGTATAGAATCGACGATCAAGATGGGCGGGCTGAACTCAGAAACCGCTTTTACTATGGACTCCAGATCGGTTTCAGAAAGGACGAATAAATTGTCCAGGGTGGTTATTCCCAGCCTTTGAGCACGCACCCTGACTTGTGCACGCGATTCCTCTCCGGTGACGTAGAGTATTTTGCCTAATTTTGGATTTCGCGCAAGCTGCATCATTAAGGTGGATTTGCCGACTCCCGGATCGCCCGCAATGAGGATGATTGATCCCGGCATGAGTCCGCCGCCGAGCACACGGTCGAATTCTTCGATCCCCGTTGAGAGACGTTTTCCCTCACTGACCTCAACTTCGCTCAGCGGGACGATTTCAATTTTGCTTCTGGATTCTTTTTTCCTTGGGGTTTCGTTGATCAGCTCTTCAACAAAGGAGTTCCACTCTCCGCATTCAGGACAACGCCCGATCCAGCGCGGTGAGACGTATCCGCAGTTCTGACATGCGAAACGGATTGTTTGCCTGGACATGGTAACTCAATTTAACAGCGAAAAACCAATAGTTAAAAGTGAATAGCAGAAGATTTTTCGACGTTCACTATTCGTTTTTCCCTAACAGATCAGCACCAACTCGTCTTGCTCCCTTCCGGTTACCACGGCTTTGTTTGAACTGTCGATGAAGACATTGAGTTCGGACCTAACTCCCATTTTGCCCTCCAGATAAATCCCCGGCTCGAGAGAGAAAAGACATCCTGGTACAAGCTGCCGCGTATCCTGAGTTTCGAAGTTGTCGATGTTTGCTCCATTGCCGTGCACTTCTTCGCCGATAGAGTGTCCGGTGCGATGCGTGAAATATTCTCCATAGCCCGCACCTTTGACGACGTCTCTGCATATATCATCAACTTCCCAGCCGGCGACCTGCTTCCCTTCATTTAGTCTCGAACTCAAGAATTCGAAGCCCGCTCGCCTCGCGTCTCGGACAACATGGAACGCCTTCACATATTCTTCCGGCGGATCATCTCCGACGAATGCGCTCCATGTTATATCGTAGTAAATCGATCCGGGCTTGTCAAATTTTGCCCAGAGGTCGATAAGAAGTTTGTCGCCCGGTTTTATTTTGCGGGAGTTCTTTGGAGTCGGAGCAAAATGCGGATTTACAGGATGGTCGTTGGTGCCGACTATCAGCGGGTCGTCTGTTATAAGACCGTTTGTCTTGAAACGCTTCTCGATGAACTGTTCTATCTCATATTCGGTCTTGTATTTCTTGTTCCGCAGGGACTTGCGAACCTCGTTGAAGGCTTCGTCTAAAATTCTGTCGATGAGTTTTCCGGCCTTGAAGTGCGACTTGATCGCTTTCTCATCAAGGAGCGCCTCGAATTGCTGGACTAAATCCGCGGACGAAGCGATTTGATGTCCGAAGCTTTTCACGAGCTCAATGGTTCCGCCATCCACGATCGAAACGTACGGAATTGCGTTCATAGGTGAACACTGCATTGCAATTTTCGAAGGACTGCCAAGCATCTTTTTCAAATTTGAGTGAAGCTCCCGCCAGCTTGAATACATAAGCTTGTTTCCGGGAAGGTGGTCTAATTTTGCCGGCTCCACGCGGTGAGCAAGTTTCACAGGCTCGCCGCTCGCCGGAATGAAATAATACCATCGACGTGTCGACATGGCATGCGGGTCCATCCCGAGAATTTTCAAGCCCATGTGGTCGCGGTTATGGAAGTCGAAGAACAACCAGCCATCGATGCCCAGGGATTTGATCGCGGTTTGGATTTTTTGAAGTTCCATGGATGCTCCGGGTTTTTCACAAGTTATGAAAAGACGGCGGTTGATTCAAAGCTAGGCGGGCAACCCCATAAAAAAACCGACCCGCTGTGGGGTAGCCAGCAGGTCGGTACGGATAGTCCGAGGATTCTTGGGGTAGGGTGGGATCCTCGTCGAAACTCGTTAATAAACCCGGCTTTAATATAGTTGCGCGTTTTTGTTAATGCAAGTGAAAAATTTGAAATTTTTAAGTAAACGTTACACTTGGGTTAACTTTAGATCATCAAACCTTGTCAAGTCGCAAGGTGTCGGTAGGCTTCAATCAACCCTCCAGGAATAATGCAACATACGGCGCAATTCCTTATATTAAATTTTGAAGTGAGCAGAATTTATTGAGCATTTTCGGAAGAAATCATAAAAGAATCCTCGTCGCAAGGCCGGACAGAATAGGTGATGTTGTCCTCTCGACGCCGGTCTTTCACACACTGAAAGATTCATTCCCGGGTTCGTTTATTGCTGCCCTCGTTTCACCTTACACGGGTCCGCTCTTGAAGGGAAATCCTTACATAGATGCGGTCATCACGGACGGTCCTGCCAGAAAAAATCTCCGAATGAAGGTAAGGGAACTTCGTAAATACAAATTTGACACGGCCCTTCTTCTCATGCCGACGAAACGTCTCGCTTACATGACGTTTCTTGCAGGGATTCCTTACCGTGTTGGAGTTGGGCGTATTCTGTATGAAGTTATTACGCTCATGCATGGAGTCTCAAGAAGAAAATACAATCCGCTGAGGCACGAGTCCGAGTACATGCTTGATCTGGCAAGGAGGATCGGCGCGCAGAAAATATGGACGCAGCCGGAAATCTTTTTGACCACGGAAGAAAAAGATTTTGCACATGAATTCTTAATGCGAAAAGGGTTTGATTTGGGCCGTGCCATCATCGCCATCCATCCTGGCAGCGGGCATTCTTCTCCCAGCTGGAAACCCGAAACGTATTCCGCGTTGGCGAGTATGCTGGTACGGAACGGTACACAGGTGTTCGTGACGGGCGCGGACCACGAGAAATACATCGAGGAGTTTTTCTCAAAGATCACAGGTAAAGACATAAGAACATCTTTTGGTGAGCTCTCATTACGCGAGATGACTTCGGTTATCTCTCAAATGAGTTTGCTAATCTCTTCCAGCACGGGGCCGATGCACATAGCGGCGGCAGTCGGCACTCCTACAGTTTCGACATTTTGCCCGTTGACTGCCTGCTCGCCGAAATTATGGGGGCCAATCGGCGCGTCTTCAGCACATAAAGTAATCCTTCCGCCGGAAAATTTTTGTAAGACACAATGCCCCGGTGACCCGCATGTCTGCACGTTCGGGGATGGCACGAGCGGAATCGCCGTGAGGGAAGTGTTTGATGCCGCCGTTCAGACAATTCGCAAGACCGAGGAAATTCCCGTGAGCGGAGTGTCCGGTTTTTCCAGCGAGATGCAGCGACTCCGATGATAATTCGCCAGGCATCTTCCAGCGATGTCGATTCCATAGCTTCACTTCTGTCAAAATCTTTTCTGGAAGATACTTCCATCGTCCGCGTCAGCATAGAAAATAATCCGCGCTATTCGTTGTCCGACATGTTTGTCGCCGAAGACAAGAGCGTGAACGCCGGGATCGTGGGTTGTTTGCGAATAACTCCGCTTGAAGTCTACTCTCGCGGAGTAAGGATGCCGATGGGCGGTATCGCCGCAGTTGCGGTTCAACCGGAAGCGAGAAGGCGTGGAATTGCAGAAGCTCTCATGGAAGATTCATTGAGAAGGATGTACGAAATGGACTACCCTATCTCCATGTTGTTTCCATTCAGGCATCACTTCTACAAAAAGTTCGGTTACGGCTATGTTGGGGCCGTGATGCATTACGAATTTGCGCCGGCTAATATTTGTAATTTTTCTTCGACAGCAAATTCGTCATTAAGAGAGGAGCGGTCTCATGTTCGTGCATTCGCAAAGGGAGACAAAAGCAAGATAAAAAGAGTATTGCAGCAGGAAATACAGGCGAATGGCGGATTCACCGTTCTGCGGAATGATAATTTCTGGGATCTGGTGGTCTTTCCAAAGTTCAAGGATGCTTATGTCTACGACGACGGCGAAATAAAGGGATATGTCGCATTTGAAGTCTATAAGGAACATGCTGCAGCCGATGGGCTCGTCGGGGAGACTGTTTTGAACATAAAAGAATTTGTCGGACTTGATGCCATGGTGCATCGTGGTCTATGGGGCTTCCTTGGCGCGCTCCGGGAGCAGGTGACCCGCGTAAAATTTCTCGCTCCAGCGGATTACCCGGTCCATCTTTTTCTGAAGGAACCGAGCGAGTCCCATTACAGGAGATTGTTCTTCGAGTATAAAACTTTTTCAACACTCGCGTCAGGTTTCATGATGAGAATCATAAATGTCCCGAGCGCGCTCAGCAGGTTGCGCCATAACATTGATCTGCCGGCAGACTTTGTAATTAAGATCAGTGATGGCAACCTTCCGATGAACTCGCGGACTTTCAACCTGCATGTACACAACGGCGAGACGACAATCGATGAAACGAGACAAAACGTGCAGTTTGAATCGGATATTGAGATATTTTCGCAGATTTATGCCGGCTTCTTAAAGCCCAGCGACGCATTGAAACTCGGCTTTGCGCGCGGCGGAAAATTGATCGCAGCAAAACTTGATGAACTTTTTAAGGCTCCTGCACCGTTTATATATCAGTACGACATTTTCTAATCAACAGAGAGAAAAATGAATCTGATTTCGATGGTGGTTCTAGGCGTTTTGAACTTTATAAACATGGGTTGCAAAATGAATAATGGTGCTGATGAGAGTCTAAAGTGGACGAATATTACCGATGGCATGAAACAGGCATCGACCGCAAAGAAGAAAATGCTTGTCGACGTCTATACCGATTGGTGCGGCTGGTGTAAAAAAATGGAAAAGGATACTTACGGCGACGACTGCGTAAAAAATTACCTTGCACAGAATTATGTTCTCATAAGATTGAATGCGGAGAGTGATTCTAAAGAAACCGTTGGCAATGAGGAGGTAACACAGGCGGATATTGCATCCGCGTTTCGAGTGGACGGTTATCCTACGACGGTTTTTTTAACGGCCGATGGTCAGCGGATTACTTCTGTTCCGGGATACATGAAACCGGCCGAATTTTTACAGGTACTGAAATATATCGGCGAAAACTATTACGAAAAGATGAATTTCCAGGATTACTTGAACTCGCAGAGCGTGCCGGCGAAATAAAAGATGAACAATTATTGACTGTTTGCGATTAGCACTCACCAGACGAATCCCTACTTTCTCCCGGTGGAAGGATAATAAGAGATAACAAGAGGAGTCCTTCTGCTCCACGGTTTTGGATTTTTGGCCATTTCAACCTTTTGTCTGGTTGTGCGTCTGACGTTGAGGTAAAATCGTAATTGAAATAAAATTCTAGTGTGAAATGGAAAACAGAAATAGGCTGATCTTCCTGGATATTCTCAGGGCAATCGGTGTCATGTTGATGATTGAAGGGCATACGCTGGATGCCGTTTTGAGCCCACTGTACAGAGATGGCTCCACATTCATGTTTCAGCTGTGGACTTTTTTTCGCGGACTGACCGCGCCGTTCTTTTTCTTCTCCGCCGGACTTGCGTTTGTGGTGGCGACGGTTAAAAACGATTTTGGAGGCCTTAGTATTTCTAACAGAACAAAATCCAGGCGCATCAGAAGAATAGCGACGCTGCTGCTATTGGGATATGGTCTGCATTTTCCTCTTGAACTTCTTTATGAGCCGTCAGGTGTTCCATCATATAACTTAAAGATATTTTTCTATGTGGATGCGCTGCATGTAATCTCATTGTCACTTCTGGTAATTCTCGTCATTGCGTTGTTCGCGAAAAAGGCAGAGGCATTGCTTCGTTCTTATGTTATCGCTGCCGTTTTATCGCTCGCAATTGCGCCGGTGGTTGAGCCCATCAGGTGGGAAAATTTTCTCGCTCCGTTTTTCTATTCCTACCTTACATTCCGTTCCGGGTCGTTTTTCACTTTTTTCCCCTTTTCGGCTTATTTATTTGCCGGAGCTTCTTTCGGCGCTGCCTCGCTTACTATGCCGATTGAAAGCCGTTCCCGCGCGTTGTCCGGAAATTTCATGAAAGCCTCTATCGTCTCTCTGTTATTGTTCCTCGTTTTCTTTCCCATCCAGCTTCTGTTTGTTTCTCTCTATGTCGACTACTGGCGTGCCTTGCCGGCGATAAATTTTTTGCGATTCGGCATCGTAGGACTTGTAGCTTCCATGGTCGGTTACTTGAGTCTGAAGGTTAGGCATTTTCCGAAAATTATCCCGGCGCTCGGCAGGAATTCCCTCACGATCTATGTCGTGCACCTGATGGTCGTTTACGGTTCGCCGATAAATCTCGGCCTTACGCAGCTGATTCCGGAAGGGACAAACTCCGCGGTTGCAATTCTTCTCGTCGTTGGAGTTGTGTCGTCAATGGTTGGAATGGTCTACGGGATAGAAGCCTACAAAGTGAGGAAGAGGAAAATTGAAGTTATTACTGTCAGCGAAATAGCGAAGTAAAAACTTTCTTATCTTGCTTCGTGGAGAATTTTATTCTTCACCCAGTCTTCCATTTCGATCTGCATTGCAACTTCGTCACAAACCGGAAACTTCAGACAGTCGATACAAATGCTCCAAACTTTGTGCGGAAGCAGCTGCTTGTCGATAGTCTTAAATCCGAGTCTTTCGAAGAAATGCGGCTTGTAAGTAAGAGCGAAAACATGCCTTAAGCCGAGTTCGACTGCATCGTTCATTAAGGCTTCAACGACCTGTGTACCGAGGCCTTTGCCTTGGGTGTCGGTGTGAACTGCCAAGGAACGAAGTTCGGCGAGGTCGTTCCACGTTATGTCCAATGCACCGCAGGCGAGTATCAAATCCGAAGCCTCCGGCGAAGACCCTCCATTATTTCGGTTCTCTGAGTCCGTAGAAGCCGCAACGAAATAGTTCCTTACCTGTTGTAAGACCTGGCTTTGAGAGCGGTAAAGCATTTCTCCTTTTTCCGCGTAGGAATTTATCAATGAGACGATCTGCGGAACATCGCAGACTTTTGCACGCCGGATTTTTATGCTTGAAGTTTTGTTATCAATCTCCAACTAACGTATCCTCTCTCTTTGTCACCTTTATATCCTGAAGTTGCGAAGCTTTTATTCTTATTTCAAGGTTAAAACCACGATATGCACCTATCGGGTTCCATGTGAGATTCATCTCCCAGCAATGCAAGTCGCGGTAGACGTGCACCGTAGGAACAACGATCTGATGATTTAAGATATCGTAGCCGCCGCTGAACTTGATATTCCAGTTATCAGTGAGGTTAAATCCCAGGTTCAAGCTGAGGCTTGCCCTTTGTTGGAGCACGTCCGGCTCGGGTTTGTCTCGGGTATAAACGATTCCGAAGCTCAAATTCCACGGTATGCTGAGATCTGGAGACTCAACCTGCTGGTAAAAACCGTTATACTGCTGCAATGCTTTCAGTGAGTCTTGTTGCTGCGCCAGAGAATCAGGTGATTGCGACTGATGAGAGGATGCAGACTTCTTGCTCTGTCCTTGCAGCGAAGTAGAAAGGCTGAGTGAAAAACTTGTCATGTCGGGAAGTTTTCCTTCCGACCACAGATATTTATTTATTCTTGCTCGGACAGTGGAGGCTGTGTCGAATTTATAAAAGTCGAAATTTGCGTTTCCGCTGAAATCGAATTTCTGAGCGATGTTGGTGCGAAAACTTGTGGAGAGCGGTGCCAGCTTCATCGAGTCGGCGGCAAAATTATATGATGTACTCAAATCTAGGTTGAGGAGTTGAATTTTGTTTTCAGCTTGCGAAGTGTCGCTTGATAGAGTCTTCATTTCAAAAATATTGGCCAGGGAGAAACTTGCCGCCGCAACCGTCCCTGATGGAGCGCCACCGTAGACCGCAGTTTGATAATTATTGTACTGCTGCGAAACTCCGTTTATCACGAAGGTTTGATAGTAGTGCCAATATGGTTTTGAAAAATCCGGCTGGTATGAGAAAGCAATACTCGGCTCGAGCGTGTGCCTGAAAGCGGTGATTCCAAAGATGTTGGGCTGCATGATTCCGAACAGTCTCGTGCTTGCCGATACTCCGGTGCTGAATGTCCCGACATTGTAGAGACCATATTCCGTTCTTCCTACAACCGTATCTCCAAGCTGGTAGGGGTGTCCGAAGCCGGATCTTTGTTCGTCATAAATTGTCCGCGACGTGTACATCTTGTCTGTGATGGAAAGAGAAGGGGTGATCGTGAAGAAACCCGCCTTCGGGGATGCGTTGATAATAACGGAGTGGGATGCCCCATAGGCGCTAAATCTTCTGTAATCACCGGCAACAGTCGTGTCCCATGTTTTTGAAGTCTGGTTCTCAAACTCCCCGCTGTATGAATATCCTATCATCTCGTACCAGGATAGGTTGTCGCTGAGGTCGCTGGACTGGTCGGATCTCCTGAAAGGGTAACTCGTCGAATGCGAGAAGCTCATGCTTGGAAGCGTTGCAGAGATAGACCCGTTCCCTAAATTTTGATCTCTATGGATATTGAGAGATAGACTGTTGCCGGAATTCTCCCAGGTCTTGAAGAATGAAGCGTCTGACACAAGGTTTTGCAGAAGGTTCTGGCCGTAATCCAAACTCGTGTTTCTGTAATAGCTTCCTGAACTCATGTTGACATTGGCCACGATTCGCGTAGTTGGATCGATCACCTGATCGTGCGTGAACTGGAGGTCCCAGTCTTTTTGCAGTGAGTACCCTTGGGGCTCCGAACTGGTGGGGACGTCTCCGGGCTGGCCCGTATATCTGTAGTCGTAAGCCCCGTAAAGGCTCCCATTAAGGTAATACCTAACATTGTATCTGAACCCGCTTCTCAGTGCATAACCACCGCGAGTATACCAGTCTGCAGTGGTTGTTAAGTCCGAGTAATCATTTATCGCCCAGAAGTAACCGAAATGCGAGAGGTACCTCCCTGCATTTGCGCTCTCGCCGAATGCAGGCGTGATTATCCCGCTTCGTCTTCCTCCCTTGCTGGGAAAAACTCCGAAGGGAAGTGCAAAGACCGGCACGCCATCGAGATAAAAAATTATCGGCTCCGCTACAATTCTGTCGTTCACAACCAATTTCATCTTTGAACTCTGAAACCAATAGTCCGGGTCTGCCGTATTATCGCATGTAGTAAATCTTCCGTTTTCAATAAAGAGAACATCCTTTCCGAATTTTTTTATCAGTTCACCATGGTAATAACTTTTGTCAATCTCCGTGTTGGCGACGTTGACCCTTCCTTTCTGAGTCTTGAAATCATATGTGACGTGAGAGCTATTGTATACTTCTCCACCGTCGTTGAAGACCGGCTGTTCGACGGTTTTGTCAGCACTGTCTTTTCTCCCTTGAGCCGTAAGTATCGACGTATCCCAATTGATATCGATCTGCCCGGCATTCAACTTGAAATCTTTATATTTCATGTCCCCATTTTTGTAAAGCAACATCTGGCGGTTATCTATGGAATAGACTACAGAATCGGTCGCGCTATAAGTTACGACCGAATCGATCTGCGCTTTCGTTGTATCCTCGACCGTTTTCTGCGCGATCTTCGTCGTGTCGGTCATCAGCGGGATCTTTGTCGTGTCCTGTGCATGAAGGGTGGAAATGGCAATAGAAAGGATTAGTATTTGACAGAACGATTTCACGGCACATCAATGGTCAAAATTTATTTCCCGGATAGAGATCGAATTCTAGTCGGCAATGAGCGCTGCGGCGCCGAGTATGCCCGCCGAGTTTTGCAGCTGAGCTTGTAAGATTTTCACCTTCGGTTTCAACGGCGAAAGGACCCGGGCCTTGGCTGTCTTCTCGATCGAGCTCAACAATGGTTTTCCTGCTTCTGAGACTCCGCCACCGACAATTACCGTTGAGAGATCAAACATGTTAAGTGCAGATGCTACTGCAACGCCAACATATGATCCGGTCTCCTCCCAAATTTGGAGTGCGAATTTGTCGCCCTTGCCGGCGGCTTCGCTGATCATCTTGGGTTCCAATTTTTCTCCGTTGCGGCTGACAAACTCATTCAGAACAGATTCAGGATGAGCCTTCAATTTTTCTATCACTCTCTGCGACAGGTATTTTTGTCCGACATAAGCTTCGACGCATCCATAATTGCCGCAGTTGCATCGTGGCCCGTCGTAATCGATAGTGGTGTGCCCGATTTCACCGGCGCCGCCGTTCTCGCCGCGGAAAACATCGCCGTCGATTATGAAGCCGCCACCCACGCCGGTTCCGAGTGTGATCATCACGAAATTTTTCAATCCTCTTCCGGCACCGAATTTCAATTCACCGACCGCCGCAGCGTTCGCATCGTTCTCGACTCTAACATTGTCGCCGATGATCTTTGCGGTCTCCTCGCCCAAACGAAATACGGTCCAGGCCGCAAAATTCGGCGGATACTTTACCGTGCCTCCGTCGAGATCAACCATTCCCGGTGAGCCTATCCCAACACCAGATAGTTCATCATTCTTAAATTTTTCTTTCAATATTTTCACGGCACCCGCTATTTGCCCGACGACCGCCTGTGGATTTATCTCGGCATGCGACGGTACGGAAACTTCTTCAAGAATTTTTCCCTCTTTAGTTATTGCACCCGCTTTGATATACGTTCCGCCAAGGTCGATTCCGATGATGTAATTCATTTTTTTCTCTTGTTCCAGATTGATTCAAGATATTTTTTTAGAGTTAATTCCCGGCCTATCTCCGTGGGTTCATAATAAATTCTGTCTTTGAGTTCATCGGGAAGATATTGTTGCTCGATGAAATGGTTCTGAAACTCGTGAGAATATTTGTAATCTTTGTGATAACCGAGTTCCTTCATTAAGTTCGTCGGTGCGTTTCTCAGATGAAGTGGTACAGGAAGATATGGCTTTTCGCGCACGTCTGCAGTTGCTCTTTCGATCGACATATATGAAGCGTTGCTCTTCGGGCAACTCGAAAGATAAGTAGTTGCCTGTGCCAGTATGATCCTTGCTTCGGGCATTCCGATGTAGTCGACTGCAGTAAAACATGCCGTCGCCAGCGTGAGAGCATAAGGTTCGGCATTTCCGATGTCCTCGGACGCAAGGATGATCAGCCGTCTCGCGATAAATTTGGGATCTTCGCCCGCTTCCAGCATTCGCGCGAGATAGTAAACCGCAGCGTCAGGATCGCTGCCGCGGACGCTCTTTATGAAAGCCGAAATGGAATTGTAATGCTCCTCGCCGGTTCTGTCGTATTTGTAATGCCTGATCTGGTATGCCTCACGTATCATCTCTCGGTTTATGTGGAAAGGCTTTTGTTTTTTAGCAAGATCGGTAGCCACTTCCAATGCGTTCAGCATCACTCTCGCATCACCGCCGCTCAGCCTGATCATCTCCTGTTCGGCATCCTGCGAAATAACGGGACCCTCACCCGATTCGTCGCCGATTTTCTTGAGAATTTCATCGTGTTGAAGAGTACGATTAAGAATGGACCTAAGTTCCTTCTCGCCGAGGTTTTCCAAAACATAAACCTGGCTTCTCGAGAGAAGAGGCGATATCACTTCGAACGAAGGATTCTCTGTCGTTGCACCGATAAGGATTATCGATCCGTTTTCAACGCTTTCAAGAAGTGCGTCCTGCTGTGCCTTATTAAACCTATGGATTTCATCTATGAATAAAATGGTGCGCCTTCCCGCCTCAAGAGACTTTTCCGCAGTTGAGATTATTTCACGGAGTTCCTGAACGCCCGAAGAAACTGCATTGATCTGAAAAAAATCCGCCTGAAGTTTTCCCGCTATCAAGCGCGCTAAAGTCGTTTTACCGGTTCCCGGAGGACCCCAGAGTATCATGGAACGAACGTTGCCGGCGTCGAGCATCTTGCGGAGTGTGCCGTTTTCTCCGACCAGATGATCCTGCCCGACAAATTCTCCAAATTCCTGCGGCCTAACTCTCTCTGCAAGCGGGATTACTGTTTTCGGTGGAGCAAATAATCCGGATTCGCGGCCTAAAGGAGTCCGTTTACTTTGGCTGAACTTTGATGATCTTTTCGCCATTTCTATGCATAAAATACTTCTCTCGCGCTATCCGTTCAATTTCCTTATAGTCAGTCTCCAATTTTTGGATCTCAATTTGAAGAGACGCATCCTCCTGCTCCAGCTCCCTGATTTTATTCTCGAGTGAAGATTTTTCGCTTTCGAGCCTGATCCGCTGAATTAGCCCGTGTGAATCGAAGAGGACGTAGACCAAGCCTACTGACAGGACGAAAAGAATGGCTGCATTTTTTTTCTTCAGCCTTTTGAGAAATCCCCGGAAATTTTTTAAAGTCATTTGCCTTGCAGGCTCAGCTCGACGATCTTTCCAACGAGCTCTTTGAAGGAAATTCCGACAGCGGCCGCTGCCTTAGGAACAAGACTTGTCTCAGTCATTCCAGGAATTGTATTCACCTCGAGACAGTAGGGAACATTGTCATCGCCGATTCTGAAATCGACCCTTCCAAAGGTTTTGCAGCAGAGAGATTTGAATGTGTTGAGCGCAATTTCCTGGAGTTTAAGCGCGAATGATTTTTCGATGGGTGCCGGCACGAGATAGTCTGTCATTCCTTTTGTGTATTTGTGAAGATAATCGTAGAAGCCGTCATGAGGTCTTATCTCAATCACTGGAAGCGGCTCATCGCCGAGTATGCTTACCGTTAATTCGGCGCCGGGAATATACTCTTCAACGAGTACCACGTCGGAATGTTTCTCAGCCTCGTCAAGTGCGGTCTCGAGTTCGCTTTCGTTTTTTACTATTGAAATTGCAACCGATGATCCCTGGTCGTTCGGCTTAACAACGTTCGGATATCCTAATTTTGTAATTTCCTTCTTGATCGTTTCGGGCCTCGGCTGCGAGTTCCTTTTGTAATCGTACCACTTTGCAGTCGGTATGCCGTGGTGTATGAATAATTTTTTCGACATGACCTTGTCCATCGCAATCGCACTTGCCATGATCCCCGAGCCGGTGTAACGAATGGGAGCTAACTCAAGAAGCGATTGGATTATTCCGTCTTCTCCCCATCTGCCGTGAAGTATGATGAATACGAGATCGAAATTGCCGGTAATCTGCGATTCAACGGTAGCCAAATAATTTTTTGTAGATAATTTTGCCAGAAATTCCCGGGACGGCGGAGCCGCCTCAATCGCCCGTGAAAACAATTCCGTCTCAGAAATTTGATCATTGCCGAGAGCGGGGTCAATGGCGACTGCTTCGTGTCCCAATTCGCGGAGCCCCTTCATGACTCCTTTGCCGGAGGCGATAGAGACCTCCCGCTCCGGCGAACTCCCGCCGAGCAGAACCGCGATCTTCACTCAAGCTCCAAGGTTTTTTTCCCGATAGGTTTGCTGTAAAACTTTTTTGATTCCAATCTTGCCGTTACAAGTTATTTAACGGCTTGGCGAAATACAATTCTCGAATAGCGTGCCATTTGTTCCCGCTCAAGTGTGAAAATCGTCAAAGCTATTGCAGGACTAAATCATTATTTTTAGGCAGAGGTGGGGAGAAATACCAGCCCTTTGGGGAGTGTCTGATTTTCTTTAAGACACGACGGTGCCTGTTGCCAGCCTAACAGGCACTTTTTTTTGCCTGGTCGATAAGTCATTTCTGTTTGACCGCTGGGGATTCATGCCAGCTTGAGATTTGCCAATCATTATGCAGAGTCCCACCTGGATTCGGAATACCAATTCCTCAGTCTCAATGTGCCCCACTGTTCATGGGACGTCTGATATGGTGAGGGCATGCATGAATGGTGAACATTATGCAATCATTTAGGACTCCAACTGCTAGTTGTCTTGAATGGATTGCTTGTTCGCCCTGCTTGATTTAACTTATTGCCGAAAATTAACATAAAAGTGTCAAAATGGCGCTGATGAACAGTCATGATGATCGAAAGTCGCGAGAATTGAAAGTGTATATCGAGACATATGGATGCCAAATGAATCTGGCTGATTCTGAGATTGTTCTCGGCATAATGAACAAGTGGGGGTACTCGCCTACGAAAAGCATAGATGATGCGGATGTGGTTCTCTTGAATACGTGCAGCGTTCGCAATCATGCCGAGGAAAAAATCCACCAGCGTCTTCATGTAATAATGAAACGGAAATCTGAAAATTCCGATCTGTTGGTCGGAGTGTTGGGGTGTATGGCGGAACGGTTGCGCAAGAGTCTTTTGGAGAAGCACAATGTCGATATCGTGGTCGGTCCTGACGATTACCGAAAGCTTCCGCAGCTTCTCGAAGGCGCGTTTGCCGGTGTTCGAGGTATCGGGGTACAACTCTCAAGGACGGAGACGTATGACGACATTGTTCCTCTGAGAACCGAAGGAATCTCTGCATGGATTTCCATCATGCGGGGATGTGATAAGTTCTGTACATTCTGCATCGTTCCATTCACCCGCGGTCGCGAGAGAAGCCGAACTCTCGGCAGCGTTGTGAGGGAAGTGGAACAGCTTGTCGATCAGGGTTTTCGTGAAATTACGTTGCTTGGTCAGAATGTGAACTCTTACCGCGACAATACAAACGATTTTTCGGATTTGCTTGCTGCAGTGGCTAACGTGGACCGCAGGCTCCGCGTGAGATTCACCACTTCTCATCCGCAGGATCTGTCCGATAAGTTGATAGATACAATTGCGAGCCATGACAATCTCTGCAAGTATATCCATCTCCCCGTGCAATCCGGGTCGAACAGAATTCTTGAAGCGATGAATAGAACTTATGCTCGTCAGCAATACGTCGAGCTTGTAAATAAGATTCGAGAGAGAATCCCCGGCGTTGCTTTGTCGACAGACATAATAAGCGGGTTCCCAACTGAAACAGAAGATGAACACCGCGAGACTATGCGCTTGATGGAAGAACTGCGATATGACGGGGCATACATGTTCAAGTATTCTCCACGGGAAGGAACCCCGGCATACAGGCTGGGCGATGATGTAGCTGAAGAAACAAAAACCAGGAGGCTGAACGAAATTATCGCACTGCAGCAAAGAGTTTCTTATGAAATAAATCAATCCGAAATTGGTAAGGTCTTCGAGGTAATGGTCGACGGCGTAAGCAAGAAATCCGATTTGCAGCAAAGTGGCAGGACGGATACTAACAAGACTGTTGTTTTTCCTCTATGCTTACTCAAACCGGGCGACGTTGCAGAGGTCAGGATAAATAGAGCATCGGCAGCCACTCTATTCGGGGAGGTCGTCAGCAACCTTAATTGAAATGAAAGTCTACCCGTTTGTTGTCTCATTAGTAGTTGTCATGTCTAGCTCCGCTAGTGCACAGAGATTCACCGGCAAGGAGCAGACAACACAGACCCGTGTGAAGCCCGATACCGGTTTCATAAATGCTGAAAAAGCATATCTCGCTTTTAAGGGAGGGGAAATCGATGACGCGAGAAAATATTTGGCTTCAGCGGATCCCGAAAACCCCTTTGCGACGTATGTTCGCGCCGCTCTGACAGAGAACGCTGCACAGGCCGTCGGTATTTACAGAGTGATTGTCAATGAATATCCGGGTAAGCCGATTGCCCGCGAAGCTCTCCTCCAGCTTTACAAGTACCACTATGCAGCCGGAGACTACCGTTTAGCTCACACCGATTATGTCGAATTGTGTAAATATCCCGGAGCGGCACAGCTGGTTGATCCTCTCGGTTTGTCCGACAGGGTTCCTTCGGAAAAAGACTCGCTTCAAAGCGCAGTGTCGCCAGCGAGTCAGCAAAGTCCGGAGACTCCACAGACGGCAACGACGTATGAGAAGGGGACCTATGAAGTTCAGCTAGGCGTATTCTCAACCCGCGAGAATGCCGATAAATTCGCAGCTGATATGAAGGCTGAGGACGTTAAGGCGTCGGTTTCTGAAAAAGCCGGAGCCGCAAAGACACTTTACGTTGTCACCACTGGAAATTTTCCGACACGCGACGCTGCAGTCACTTTTGCGACGAGCTTAAAAAACCGGTCGATTGATTGTATAGTGGTGAAGGTTGGAGAATCAAGAGAATGAAAATTACGGTATTGGGCTCCGGTTCGGCTTTTTCCGACCTAACGAGGTTTAACAGCGCCTATCTGGTGGAAACGGGCAATTTATGCTTCATGATCGACTGCGGTTCGGACGCACTCCGCGCTTTGCAAAAAGCGGGCTCCGATCTGTTTTCGATTCAGGATATCTTCATAACTCACATGCACGCCGACCATTGCGGCGGGATTCCAGCAGTCTTAACTGCTATGCATGTGCTTGAGCGAAAGGAACCCATAAGAGTTCATGTTCCATCAGGTCAGCTTGAATTTGTAAAATCATGGCTTGCGAACTTCTTCATTTATAATGAGAGATGGTCTTTCAGGATCGATTTGGTCCCATTGAGTCCGGGTGAGAAAAAACCGTATGATGATATAGAGCTTGAGTTCAGCCCGACAAATCATCTTGATAGGTACATGGAGACGGCATTGAAAGCCGGAATTAATGCGATGAGTTTTTCTGTAATTGTCCGCGAAGGAAAGAAATCATTCTACTTCAGCAGCGACATCGATTCAATCGAGGAGATCGGTTCTCATGCTGACAGTACGATTTCGTTCATTGAAGCGGCACATCCGGAACTCGAAGAAATCGCTAGAATTTCCAGGAAAGGACACAACAACCTTTTCTTCACACACATCCCGCAGGAACTCGAAACCGGCGGAACGTGGGCCAGGGAATTGTATTCAAAGTTTGGAACGCAAAAAATAAATATCATCCATGATGGGCAGATCTTCACAATTTGATAACCCAGAACGATCCAGAAAAATCCAGGGTTTGTCGCGAATAAAATGACGGTCGAAGAGTTTCAAGAGAGGTATGGGATAATCGCTGCGTCGACTGCGATGAAGGAAGTAGTCGCAACCGTAATGCAAGTTGCGCCGACCGATGTGACCGTGCTGGTAACCGGTGAGAGCGGCGTCGGAAAGGAAGTAATCGCACGTGCGATTCACGGTGCAAGCAGACGAGCGGGCAACCAACTTGTTGCAGTGAATTGCGGTGCAATTCCCGAAGGAATACTCGAATCCGAATTGTTCGGGCATCAACGCGGAGCGTTCACCGGCGCCGTGGAGTCTCGCAAGGGGTATTTCGAAATTGCCGACGGCGGGACGCTGTTTCTCGATGAAATCGGCGATACCCCGCTTGCCACTCAGGTCAAATTGCTCCGCATCATTGAGACCGGCGAGTTCATGCGTGTCGGCTCTTCTTCAAACCAAAAGGTTGATGTGAGGGTCATAGCAGCTTCGAACAAGTCGTTAGAAGCTGAAGTCGCACGCGGGTATTTCAGGCAGGATCTCTACTTCAGGTTGAGATCGGTGAATATTTTTATTCTGCCGTTGAGAGACCGCCGCGAAGACATTCCCATACTTGCTGAAAAATTTGTACAGGAATTTACGGCGAGCCAAAAAATAAAATTTGGCGGGTTCTCACCCGAAGCGATAGAAATGCTTAGCAGCTTGGAATGGCCCGGGAACGTGCGCGAGCTAAAAAATTTGATTGAGAGCATTATCGTGCTTGAGCGGGGCAATCAGGTGAACGCCGCAGCTTTGGATAAACACCTGCCGAAATCGGGAGCATCTTATTCCGCCGAGGTGGCGAGCAGATTTCTCCCGGTGCATGTCGGCAAGACACCTGAGGAATCAGACCGCGAATTGATTTTGCGGGCTCTGTGGGAAATCAAAAATGATATAGTGGATCTTAGAAATTCGATCGAGTCAAACGCATTGGAAAAAAAACTGGCATTACCCGTTCCACGATATGAGTCCGGGGAATCCGAAGACGGAAGAGAACTGAATATTGAGGAGATGGAAAAGTCTTTGATCCAGAAGGCTCTTCGAAAATTTTACGGCAACAAGCAGCTCGCGGCAAACGCTCTCGGGATAAGCATGCGTTCTTTGTATCGCAAGGTTCAACAGTATAAATTAAAGGATGTCTGATGAAATACTGCGCGGTTTTGGTGTTTTTGATTGTTTTAGGCGGCTGCGCTTACTCTTTCCGGGGAGCTTCACTGCCGCCGGGTGTTCATAGCGTCGCCGTGCAGGTGTTCGATGACAATAGCGGTTTCGGCGATCCGAATCTGAGAACTAATCTGACGAATCAGTTGACGCAGAAATTGATAACTGACAATACGCTAAGAGTAACGAATATGTCGAATGCCGATGCCGCAATAATCGGCGCGGTGACAAGCGTGAATACGCAACCCAGCGCCGTCAGCGGGAACCAGCAAGTCAGCGAATGGCGAATCACTGTGAATGTTTCAATAAAATTTGAAAACCTGAAAACTCAGAAAAACATCTGGACGAAAGACTTCTCGAATTACGGCGACTATGACCCAAGTGCAGGTCCTTCGAACAGAGATCTCGGTTTAAACGAGGCAGAAAATAAACTAACAGACGATATTCTCTTAGCTGTAGTCACGAATTGGTAAATGCCAAAGGAGCATAAAATGTCACCCCGCGTTGAGAACGCATTATTGATTTTCTACATAATTGTGTTGAGCTTTCCTTTCATATTCGGCTCAAACGGTTTTTTGATGATCTATTATTATTTCAAATACCGCAAAAAACAAGTTGCCCGTAAGGGGGAACTGAAGGACTTTCCGGTTGTTACAATCCAGCTTCCTGTTTACAATGAACTGTACGTCGTGAACCGCGTCGTGGACGCAATCTGTGCCATGGATTACCCAAAGGACAAAATTGAGGTCCAGGTTTTGGATGATTCGAATGATGAGACCACTTCCATCCTGGCACAGAAAGTCTCTGAGAAAGCGCGCGAGGGTTTTGACATCAAACACATAAGAAGGGGAAATCGAGAAGGTTACAAAGCAGGCGCATTGAAATACGGCCTGGCCCAGGCGCGCGGCGAATATGTTGCCATATTCGATGCCGATTTCATCCCGCGTGTGGATTTTTTGAAAAAGACACTTCCTTATTTTGCAGACAGAAAAGTCGGCCTGGTTCAGACCCGGTGGGAACATATCAACAGCAACTACTCACTTCTTACCCGTGCGCAGGCGATCGCGTTGGATGGCCATTTTGTAATTGAACAGCAGGTTCGCAACAAAGCCGGGTTCTTTATCAACTTTAACGGCACAGCAGGAGTTTGGAGAAGAAGCTGCATCGAAGACGCGGGTAATTGGGAAAGCGATACGCTTGCCGAAGACCTGGACCTGAGCTATCGTGCTCAGCTTAAAGGCTGGCAGTTTGTGTTCTTGAAGGAATACACGTCGCCTGCGGAGCTTCCGGCCGATGTGAATGCTCTTCGTTCGCAGCAATTCAGATGGACTAAAGGCGCAATCGAAGCATCGAAAAAACTTCTGCCGAGAGTTTGGAAGTCCAAACTGCCGTTGCGAGTCAAAATACATTCCACTGTCCATCTCTCCGCTGCCATGGTCTATCCTTTCGTCTTGCTGATCGGGATTCTTCAAGTGCCGATAGTTTACATAAAACACAGCGGCGAGTATGATCCTACATTTATGTTAATGAGCGGGTTCATTTTTGCTTTTTTTGGTTCATTCATGTTCTATCTTTACAGTCAGAAGGATGTTTACAAAGATTGGAGGAGAAGGATTTATCTCTTCCCTGTTTTCATGGCAGGAAGCATGGGACTCTCGGTTAACAATACTAAGGCGGTTATCGAAGGCTTGTTGGGCTGGAAAACCGAATTTGTTCGAACTCCGAAATACGGTGTGACCGGCAAACAGGGTTCGTGGGCCGATAAGAAATATACCGAGAAAAAAGTGAACTGGGTCTCGATTGCCGAGATTCTTCTGGCGATTTACTGCCTGGCGGGAATAATTATGTCGATTGTTGATCTTGAGATCGCCGCGATCCCATTCCAATTGTTGTATTTCTCGGGCTTCGGCGCAATTTCTTACCTTTCTATAAAGCAGGCCGTCCTCGCGAGAAAAACGGCTGTGCGATTTACTCCGAAGACGGAACCGGTCGTACAAAACATCGGAAAGTGATTCTTATGCATTTTGAATGTAAAGACCGAGGAGCTGCGAAGTATCTTAAGCGTGGAAATCTTTGCGGGATTTACCGAACCTTCCGGTTTAACTTTTCGACAAGACTTCTGTAGAATTTTCTTCGTGACGATGAACTATCGTTATGGCAGCAGCGATGTAAGCCTCCTTCGCTATCTTGAAGAACGCGTGGAGAGAAATCCGTCGTCATCTTTTTTTGCGATGCTGTCGTATTTTTATCTTGAGATAGGTAAAGTCGCGGAGGCATTGTCGATAGCCCAGCGCGGCGTCATCGCCCACCCTAATTATTCGACCGGCCATGCAATCCTTGCGATGGCCATGATGAAAGCCCGCCTTTTCTATGATGCCAGGAAGGAATTAGTCAGGGCAGCCGAGCTGAATCCCGATTCAAAAACCATCGAAAGCCTGTCTGCGGCTTTAGACAAACAGGAGCAGGCAGATGAAATCGGGAAAAAACTTGCCGAGCAATTCCATGCGAACAGAACCGGAGGCAAGGATTTGATGAAAACCATCGAGGACACGATAGAAGTTTATCGGCAAAAGGTCCGGAACGATGATTCCATAATACCGGGTCTCGATGCAATAGTTGGCGGCGAGCCGGGAAAGATCACACCGGAATTAAAAACACCGTCATTAATCCATTCTCAGGCCGAAACGTTGTCAAAGTATCGCGATGTCGATCGTGATGGTCGGGAATTGCCCGGCGACAAAAGAAAAGAGTCTTCAACGATCGCAAGAGCGATAATAGAAAAAGTAACGAGAGAAATTGAATCGAAGGCACCTTCCGATTCCGGCGGCTCAACGAATGGGAGCTCACCCCCGCAGACTGACTCTGCGGCTGCGGAACGGCCGGCATCGGCACGCGTTCCGCCTGAAACGTCCGGGGACGTTGGGCCAGACGAGGCTGAACTCGATTCCGGTGATTTCAATCTTGATGATCTCGCGCGCGAGCTTGAAGCGGCGGGGCCGATAAAACCACAGGAGGATCATCCACGGGATCGCAGCGACGAATCCGGAATAGAGCTCACCCCCGAAATTGTAACCGAGACGCTTGCTCAAATTTTCGAGCAGCAGGGCCAGCTGAAGACTGCAATCGAAGCATACGGCATCTTGATGCGGAAAAAACCCGAACAGGCAGAAGTTTATCAGCAGAAGATTGCCGAGCTGACGCAGAGAACGAATGGTTGAGGATTTTTTTTCTGCAGAACAGAAGAGCAGCTATGTTCGGCAAATGTTCAACAATGTATCCCATCGTTATGATTTTCTTAACCATCTTTTAAGTGCCGGGATTGATCGGCATTGGAGAAAACGGGCGATAGATGTTTTACAACTGCGTTCGGGAGAATTTTTCCTGGATGTCGCATGCGGTACCGGTGATCTTTCTATCGAAGCCGCGAAAAAAAATCCGGCAAGGATAGCCTCCCTCGACTTTGCGGAAGGGATGCTTCGGATATTTGTCGAGAAGGGAAAAAATTTAGATATCGCTGGAAAGCTTAACCCGGTCCAGGCAGATGCCGAGAAGCTTCCTTTTGCGGACGAAACTTTCGATGCTGCCGCCGTTGCCTTCGGAGTTAGAAATTTCGGCCGTTTAAAAGAGGGTCTGATCGAGTTGCGCAGAGTCGTAAAAAAAGGAGGAAGGGTTGTGATTCTTGAATTTTCCAGGCCGCAGCTCTTTTTGGTGAGACAAATTTATTTTTTTTATTTCAAGAGAATCTTGCCGTCGATCGGGCGGTTGGTTTCGGGAGATCGGGCAGCTTATTCGTATCTTCCGGATTCCGTCATAGTTTTCCCGGATGGTGAGTCGTTTGAGAATATTTTACGAGAGATAAATTTCCACGAAGTGCGTTCGTTTCCACTTACTTTCGGAGTTGCCACCGCATATTTCGGAGTGAGGTAAAAAACAATTTCAGATTGTGAACGGCGAATTGCGAATTAAGAGAGGTCAAGGTTATGAAATCAATGTGCACCACGCTTTCCGGGTCAGCCGCCCGCCTCTTTTAACCGAAAATTTGGGATTTAAAATTCAAAATTTGTTTCAGATATATGGATGAACTCGTCCAAATAGTTGCGAATAACTTCGATGCGATAGCCGACCGGTGGGTAGCATCAGTCGGAACTATGCCAAAGTATTTCGGCAGTACACAAATATCGTTCTACAAAAGCCAGATTACCGAGCTCCTCCATTGCATCGTTGACCTTCTTGTGGGCGTCGGTCCATCGCGTCTAATCAGATTCACAGAACGGATTGTGAAGCCGCCTTATAACGGTCTGCTCACTCTTACCTCGGTTCATGAAACATTCCTGCTGGGAGAAGACTCGATCATTTCCGTCGTCAAGGAGAAAATGGAAAGGAGAGACGACATTTTCGAATACTCACGAAGGGTTGACGGATGCTTCCACGAAATAATCTACCAGTATGCAAATGCCTATCAGTCATATCAGGCCGAGGTCAGCGCGTCGCAGAGAAAGGTGATAGAGCAGCAGCGCGAGACGTTGATGAAGTTTACGAATGCGATCGGGTCGGCGAATTCTTACGACGAAGCATTAAGCGCCGGGATCCGGATCATAAAGGAGGAATCGCGTTCAGCTTCGGTCGAGTTCTTTGCATTTGAAGCCACGTCTCAATGTTTGACATTTAGACTGGCAGTTCCCGAAGAAACTCCGACGGCGAGCGGCGATTTTCTTAGAGCCCTTGCTAATCAATTCGGGAGTGAATCGAGCGCGCGCCGCAGCTACGGGATGATGCAGGAAATCTCCGGACATCGAAAGCTTGTGCTGATGCTTCCTGTTTCTGCGGGCGAATCCTTGATCGGCTTGCTCCTTCTCGCATTTCTCCCGGTTCCGATGAGAGAAAGCAGCATTTCGGAGTTGTCTGAACGGATTCCTCTGGGACCGGAAGAAAGTTTGAACGTCCTGCTGGCCATGGTGGATCAGCTGGGCTACGGTTTAAAAAGATTCTTGCTCGAGGAAGAAGTCATTTCCAAGGCACGATACATTTCAATATTGACTGAGAATTCTGCCGACGCGATAGTCGGACTCGACGAACAAGGGAAAATAGCATCGTGGAACAAAGGTGCCACACTTCTTTTCGGATTCCAGCCTGCAGAAGTAAACGGGGAACCTTTTTCAGTTTTACTCCCGGGCGAGAAAAGAATGGCCGGCGAAGTTACCGCGGAACGCATCCGGAGTGAAGGAATTGTGAGAAATTTCGAACTTGAATGTGTGACAAAGTCCGGGCATAGAGTCACGGTCAGCTTGACGGGAAGCATTTTGAGAGATGAACAAGGGATATCCATTGGCGAAGCTCTGATCATGCGGGATGTAACCCAGCTCAAGCAGTACGAGCAGGAGTTGCGTCAGACCGAGAAGCTTTCCTTCATTGGACAAATTTCCGCCGGCATTGCTCATGAAATCGGGACTCCACTCAATATAATTTTAGGCAATGCTGAGTACCTGATGATGGACTTGAAGCCGAATGAGGAAGGCTATGATGAGTTGAAAATGATAGCGGGTGAAACAAACAGGATCGCAAAACTGATTCAGCAGCTTCTCGACTTTGCACGGCCGAAAAAAATGAGAACAAAACAAGTCGATTTGAATTCCGAAATCAATGCCGTACTTCAGCTGATGAAAAGCCAGATCGACAAATCGTCCATCGAGCTCGAATTGGACCTGGAAAAAAATCTCCCCCTGGTGTTCGGCGACGCTGCCCAACTTCAGGAAGTTTTCGTAAATTTAATAGTGAACGCAATTCATTCTATGGAGAATATCGCGCGCAACGCAGTTGGTCCCCGGCTCAGCATCAAAACCGAGATTGCCAGAGGAAAGGGTGATAATGTTGTTGAGGTCACGATCGCCGACACGGGGTGCGGAATTTCCGAGGAAGATCTGGAGAAAATATTTAATCCCTTCTTTACCACGAAGGAAGTGGGCAAGGGGACCGGGCTTGGCCTTGCCATTACTCAAAGGATAATTCAGGATCACAAAGGGGCGATCTCAGTCGAGAGTAATGTCGGCAAGGGAACGATTTTCAAGTTGAGTTTTCCCGCTTATGATGTAATTGCCATTGAAAAAGATAAAAACACAAGTATTGCGGTAGAGTGATAGGAACAGCAAGAATATTTCGGTCAATTATCACCTGCATTTTGTGCCATCAAAGATTTTTTTGTACCACGGGCGGGCGCTCATCGGATTTCGCCCGGGTTCATTCCTTCGGGATAAGCCGGAAAACAGTTCCGGCGAGCCGGATTGCCTCATGTGTGTTTTGGTGCATTCACTAAATTTCAATGAATTTTTCGGGACAATATGAAAGCAGACATATCAATTCTTGCAGTTGATGACGATGTAAATATGCTGGCGATGCTTGAGAAGTTTCTCAAGCGGGCAGGTTATACCGTGGATACAACTTCCGAAAGCATGAAAGCGATGTCGTTAATCGATGATAAAAACTACGACATTGTCATCACAGACATTCAAATGCCGCGCGCGACCGGCATGGACATTTTGAGACGCGTTAAGGAACTGCAGAAAGATACCATGGTCGTTATTATTACCGCCTTCGGCTCGGTCGACTCGGCGGTCAATGCAATGAAAGCCGGTGCATACGATTACGTCAGTAAACCTTTTAACATGGATGAGATACTAGCGCTCCTCGAACGCGCGACGCAGCAGCGAAGACTTCAACGGGAAGTGGAGTTCCTTCGTCAGGAAGTAGAGCGCAAATATTCTTTCTCGAACATTATCGGAAAGAGCAAGGCGATGCAGGATATATTTGCATTGATCCAGAGATTATCCCACGCCCGGAGCAATGTTCTGATAACCGGAAGAAGCGGCACAGGAAAGGAAATGATCGCTAAGGCGCTGCATTACAACAGCGACAGGCGTGCGATGCCGTTCGTGACGGTCAATTGCAGTGCGATCCCCGAATCTCTCCTTGAGAGCGAACTCTTCGGACATGAGAAGGGTGCCTTCACCGGCGCCATAACTTCAAGGCGCGGACTCTTTGAGACTGCAAACGGCGGCACCCTCTTTCTTGATGAAATTGGAGATATGCCGCTCGGGTCTCAGTCGAAATTGCTGCGAGTGGTCGAATCCGGTGAGGTTCGCCCTGTCGGAAGCGATGAGGTCAAAAGAGTAGACGTCCGGGTGATCGCCGCGACGCATCGTGACCTAAAGGAACTGATAAAGCACGATCAATTCAGAGAAGATCTGTTTTACAGGTTAAATGTCATCTCGATTCACGTCCCCGATCTAAAAGATAGACCCGAAGACATCACGATTTTGGTCGACCACTTCATGAAAAAATATGGCGAACAATTCGGGAAGCCGAACATTCGGATAACTCATGAAGCGTCTGCCTGCCTTCTCAAGTACACATGGCCCGGCAACGTCCGGGAGCTGGAGAACATAATTGAGAGGAGCATCGCTCTCTCCAGCGGAGAAGTGGTTGATACCAAGGATCTGCCGGAGCATCTTTTCCAGATGAAGTCCAGCGATCTCATAGATGACCTTGCGACAGACAACATGCCGCTGACGGAAGTGGAAAAAAGATATATCGTCAAGATACTCCAGCGAACGAACTGGCACCAGTCGAAAGCTGCTCAGATTTTGGGAATAGACCGGAAGACCTTGTATAGGAAGATCAAAGAGTATAATCTGGTGCAAGAATAAGCGAACGCTGTCTGTTTTCTTGCTGTCGACGGTCCAATTTTCCCATTCAAGATTTGTCGGTTTGCGGGAATGGCAGATAAGGTATTAAATTGTGCGGAGATTCGCTTGAGAAAAGTTGAAAAGAATTTTTTATGAATGAAGTATTAGATGTAGATGTGACTATGAGTGATTTGTTCAAAAAATATGATGCACTGAAAAGTTGTCTTGGAAGATATACCGTGGAAGGACTGGTAGTAGCCTTTTCGGGAGGGGTCGATAGCGGCTTTCTGCTTTGGGCGGCAGAAGAAGCAAGAAAGCAATACGGCGGTATCTTGGTTGCATTAACAACAAATAGCGATAGCATGCCGGTCCATGATAAAGTCGATGTCGAAGACTTCGTGAAACATGCCGGTGTTCGACATGTTTGGAGAGACAGTACCGAAGTTGATAATCCGGATTATATAAAAAACGATTCGGAGAGGTGCTACTATTGCAAGACCGAACTATTTGGCATCGCTAAAAAAGTTGCTATGGAAAACAATTGTAAAAAAATTGCATACGGATACAACGCATCCGATAAAACCGATATTCGTCCGGGTCATAGAGCCGCTATTGAAAATGATGTCGTATTTCCTCTTGCAGCTTATGATTTCACAAAGGATGAAATCAGGGAGTTGATGCGATCTCACGGCCTTAAGTTGTCGGATAAGCCTTCGAGCCCATGCTTGAGTTCAAGAATCATGAGAGGAGTCGAAATTACGAAACAAGAATTGAGAGACATCGATGTCCTTGAGGACATATTGCGCGAAGGTGGAATGAAGATTTTCCGTCTGCGCCTCCATGAACTAAACCGCAAGCGGTTCTTGAGGCTGGAAGCATCGCCGGATGAGATCGCGCTCGCAATCCAATTGAAGGACAGACTAGTGAAGGCGGCAAAAGAGCGCGGCTACGATTGGGTGACACTCGACCTCGAAGGATACAAAACCGGCGGGGGGAACGCCTGAGCAAGCGAATCTCTATCAAACAAATCCTCGCTGATGTCCGGAAAGGGAAAGTGAGCACGGACGAAGCTTATGAGAAAATTAAAAATGCTCTCTTCGACGCTGAGGAGCTTGGTTACGCCACGATAGACCATGGCCGCGGATTGAGACTGGGGTTGGGAGAGGTTATTTATGGAGAGAGCAAGTCAATCGAGCAAATAGTCGGCATCGCGGGAAAACTTTCCAAGGCAAAGGAGCCGATTTTAATTACGAGACTCTCCGATGTAAAGATGAAAGTGTTGCAGAAAAAGTTTCCGAAGGGACGATCGAATCATCTTTCGAGCACATTTACTATTAACCCCATTCCTTTGAGGGAGAATAACAGAGATGAGCCGTACGTTTGCATCATAACGGCAGGTACGAGCGATATTCCTGTCGCGGAAGAAGCGGCAGATGTCTGTGGAGCAATGGGGGTTGCCTTTGTGAAACTCTACGACGTTGGAGTTGCCGGCATACATCGCGTTATGAAGAATTTAGATGTGATGCAAGCAGCGTCTGCGGTCGTTGTCATTGCGGGGATGGAAGGTGCACTGCCGAGCGTTATCGGGGGACTAGTGCCAAAACCTATCTTTGCAGTTCCCACCGACATCGGATATGGAGCCAACTTCAAGGGACTCTCTGCATTGCTTGGAATGCTCTCTTCTTGCGCGCCCGGGATCGCGGTAATGAATATCAACGGCGGCTTTTCGGCGGCATTCGCGGCATGCAGGGTGACGAACATGTTAAAAGAAGAAATTTTGAATTCCGGACACTGAACTCTAAACAAACCTAATTCCTCAAAATCTGAATTTTCAAAACCTTGAAAAAAGGTCGGTAAAGGACTTCAGTGCTTTAGAGTTTTGGATCTTGATTTTCCCCGCGGAAACGCTCGTATGTCCGGATACCGTAGATGAGCGTTTAGAAATTCGAATCTGGGGCTTAAGATTTTAAGTTTCCAGTGGAACGAAAAACTGCCGTTGAACCGTTAATTAGTTGAAGCGTCTAACTTAATGATTTGACATTTATCATAAATTTATTTAAAATTTGTTTGCATCACGGAGGAAATCGAGATGAAGAAGGTAAGTAGCACGCTAGCATTGATACTGATTATGAGTTCGGTGGGCTTTGCCCAGTTTAAAGATCAACTCTCGAATCAACCGAGCGTACAAAGCTCCTTGGTGCATTCGGACGAAAGTAGTTTGCTTTTTGGTTTTTTCAATCCCGCAAATTTTTCCATGCGACAGTCGGTTTCGATGAGCTACATGACTTTCGGAGGTCAGGGATTGGCTCTCGGCACGTATACGAACAGCATGAGCTACAAGATCAGTGACCCTTTGACATTGAGCGCTGATGTCAGCCTTTTGAATTCTCCGTACAGTTCGCTCGGCAAAAATTTTTCGCAAGGATTGAACGGCATTTATTTGACGCGTGCAGATCTCAATTATCATCCGACAAATAGTTTTCAGATAGACTTGCAGTTTAACCAGAACCCGCTTTATCGATATTACAATCCTTATTATTACTACTACAATCCGTGGGGATGGTAATAGGCCGCCGGGGTAATTTGAACAAAATTATTCTCCCTCATTTCCGCCGCGGGTTTGTATCGGGCAAATTAAATACTTTTCTTGCATTCTCTCTTTCAGGTCATCAAGAATGTCCCGGCTATGCTGGCGCATTAATTTTTGTTGATGAAGAGGCGTAAAGGAAAATTTTTATCGAGTGCAAAGGGCCCCGCAGTCGTTGCATTACGCGTTCTTGTCGTTTTCCTTGCCGTCGTGTTGGTCTATTCTCTAGCTGATCGTTTCTTGATTCATCCTCCGTTCAGGTCGGATCGAATTGAGAAAAGTTCTCCTACAAAAATTGAAAAGATGATTCAGATCAGCGTGCGCAACGAGTGCGGTACAAAAAACATAGCGATGGGCTTTACATCTTATTTGCGGAAGAGGGGCTTCGATGTCGTAGAGACAACAAACGGATCGATCCAGAACAGGGAAGTTACGACCGTCGTCGATGCTGCTGGAAACTACGAGAACGCCACTAGAGTTGCCGAAGCCCTTGGCGTGAGAAAAGAAAATGTCGTCAGCAAATTAGATCGCCGCAGTTATGTCGATGTTGAAGTCCTCATAGGAATGGATTACCAAAATCTAAAACCAACCAGGAGTATTGAATAGTATGCCGGCCAAAAATCCCGCTCGCGGCGAAGAGAAAACCATGCAATATAAGATTGCCGAGCTTGCATTAACGAAGAAGGCCAGAGACGTAGTAATCCTTGAATTACGCAGGCTGACTTCCATGACAGATTACTTCGTCGTATGTACCGGCGATTCGGAAACGCAGGTCAAAGCAATTGCCAACGCGATTATGTACGGTATGGAGGAACTTGGAGAGAAGGCATGGCACGTCGAAGGTATGCAGAACTTGCAGTGGGTCCTGCTCGATTATGTTGACGTCGTGGTACACATATTCCACAAGGATGCGAGATCGTTCTACGGACTTGAAAAACTTTGGGGCGATGCGAAAGTCCAGCGGGTTGCCGACGCGGCGTCGCCCGCGCGTAGCAGGAAATCGGGCGGAACGACAAGGCGGAAAAAATCCATCGATGTGGAGCGGGCTGCAGAATGAAGGATTATCTTAAATCAAAACTTCTGGAAGCCCTTCGGAAATCGGGAATTGAAACATCTGTGGATATCTTTTTCGAGAAACCGAAAGCGGAATCACACGGTGACCTCTCGACTAATTTCGCACTCCTTGCTGCAAAAGAGTTTAAGATGAAGCCGCGGGAGATTGCGCAAAAAATAGTCGGACATATCGAAGTGGATTCGTCGTTAGTCGAGAGTTGTGAAATTGCCGGTCCTGGTTTCATCAATTTCAAATTCACGAAGAAATATTTTGTTTCGTTCATAAGAGAAGTTCTGAATAACGGCGAGGCTTTTGGAAGGTCCAGTGCCGGTGCGGGAAAGAAAACGCAAGTCGAATTCGTGAGCGCTAACCCGACAGGACCGTTGACGGTGGGACATGGACGTAATGCAGTTTTCGGAGACACGGTTGCGAACCTCCTCGAATGGACGGGCCATGAAGTGACGCGAGAATATTATTTTAACAATGCCGGAAGACAAATGCGTGTGCTCGGTGACTCTGTACGTCTGCGTTACAAGGAGCTACTCGGTGAAGGGATTAATTTCCCCGACGATTACTATCAGGGAGAATATATCCGAGAGATAGCGAAACATTTGTATGATGAGCACGGGACCGGCATAGCAAATGAACCGCCCGAAGGGATTTTTAAAGAAAAAGCCGAACACGAAATCTTTGAAGACATAAAGAAGACTCTAAACCGTCTTCGAATAGAATTCGACGTATTTTATAACGAAAACTCACTCTACGAGACAGGAAAAATAAAGGAAGTCATCTCCGCACTTGAATCTGCGGGGCTCGCCTACGATAAAGAGGGGGCGAAATGGTTCAAGGCAACCGCGGTCGGCGGCGACCAGGATAAAGTCATCGTAAAAAGCAGCGGTGAGCCAACGTACCGTCTCCCCGATGTTGCGTACCATATCGAAAAATTTCGCCGCGGCTTCGAGCTAATCGTAGACATTTTCGGATCCGACCATATTGCAACGTACCCCGATGTTCTGCTTGCTCTAAAATCGCTCGGGTACGACACCGAGAAAATAAAGGTCTTAATCCACCAGTTCGTGACGATTTTTCAGAACGGCGAAGTCGTCAAGATGTCAACTCGAAAGGCAAATTTCATAACACTCGATGAGCTGATTGATTGGGTCGGAGCCGACGCCGTTAGATTTTTCTTCTTAATGAGAAGCATCGGAACACATTTGAATTTCGACATCGATCTCGCAAAAAAACAGAGTGACGAAAATCCTGTTTTTTATTTACAATATGCACATGCAAGAATCGCGAGCATCATTCGCTTCGCCGAGAGCGAGGGAATTTCTCCAAAGGATGCCCCCGGACAACTCTCAACTGTCGGTAGCAAACTATCCGCCGAGAGCCTTGAGCTATTGAGAGAGAAAGAGGAAATCGAGCTCGCGAAAATGCTCGGGGAGCTACCGGAAGTCATCGAAGCGGCTGCTTCAACATTCGAGCCTCATAGGATAATCAGCTACTTGCAGGAAGTAGCCGAGGCGTTCCACAGATTCTACCACCTCCACCGTGTTGTAATTCCTGATAGGGAGCTTGCCAAATCGAGATTGGCACTGTGCCTTGCGACGAAGATTGTTCTTGCAAATGGATTTGAGATTCTGGGAATTAGCGCTCCGGAGAAGATGTAGACAAATCGGGGATTTGTTAAGACGATCTCATTTGGGTGTGATTCAAATCTCTTTCTACCGTGCGGTCGGAACCGTCGTCCAATCGGCTTAGTTATTACTCAAAGAAAATTTCCTGAATCAAAAAGAGGTCTTCAATGAGAAAAATTATTCCGTTCGGATTTGCGGTACTCTCATCGCTCACCGTGGTTTACGGACAGGCCAAAAACATTGAGGCCGATAGGAGGCTGTCTTCGATCACTTACCATGTCTATCATATCTTTCATTCCGTTGACGGTGTGAGTAGCGAAATATTCTGTTCCGGTCAATTAGACAGCATCAGCCATAAGCTAAAATTGATCAATGTATCTGCCAATGTCCTTTCTTTCAACAGTGGTAATTCAAGCCGCGATAAAACCGCAATGAATGCTGTCGATGCCGAGCATTATTCGCAAGTTGTCTTTCAAAGTGATACGATCAACTATGTCTCGGATTCGACTTTGTTCGTGGTGGGAAAATTATCGTTCCATGGGATCACCAATGAAATATCCATGCCGGTTTCCCTGAATTATGAATCGGGCACGACGGATTGTGAAGGTGGTTTCGAGGCAAACTTCAGCGATTACAACGTAGAACGACCGTCGATATTTTTTATTTCAATCGGTAATAAATTTGGAATAAAGTTTCACATTGTTTTCGATAGCACATTCTGAGATTAGACTTGGGACGAAAATATCTCTTTTACTCTTCCCTTTTTTTGGCTAAATTTTTGTTCCGTTTCAGTCAAGAATTTGATAAGTTTCTAAAGGAATAATTCATGCTAAAACCCAGGAAGAGAATAACAAAGAAAGAACTCAAGCAAGATCAACTGATCACCACCTACGTCAAGGCGGTGGATTTTTTCAGGAGCAACAGGAAAATGGTAAGCGGTACCATCACAGGGTTGGTGATCGCGGCCATCGTCATCGTCGTGTATTTGAACAACAGGCGCGCCGATAACCTGAAAGCCGCAACTGAGCTTTCACAGGTCTTGAGTCTATTTAACGGCGGGGCGTATCAAGTAGCGATCAACGGTGATCCAGCTCGTAATATCGCCGGGCTGAAATCGATAGTCGAAAGTTATGGAGGCTCCGAAAGCGGAGAACAGGCTAAGATTTACCTTGCAGACTGCTATTACTATCTCGGCGATTATGATAATGCTTTGAAATATTTCAAAGATTACGACGGGAGCGACAAGCTGCTTGAAGCGAGTGCGGATGCAGGCATTGCCGAAGTTTACGAAGTCAAGGGGGATTACAGGAAATCTGCAGAGTACTATGATCGTGCAGCTTCTCGCGATTCGAAGAATTTTCTCACTCCACAGTATCTTGTGGGTGCCGCGAGAAGTTACATCAAGATCGAAAAAAAAGACAAGGCAACCGAGTTGCTCACTCGGGTTCGCAAAAACTTTCCCGATTCTCCCTACGCGATGAATCTAGATTATTATATGGCAGAAGCGAAAATCGAGTGAGACAGGCATAACGGCTCGAGGGGGTTGGTCATGCCTTCGCAGTCTCACTTCCTAATATCCGGTCCACATCGATGAGTATCTTGTCTTTGACTGTCTCCGCGGACTCCTTGACTTGCTGGTTCATCGATGTGGTAAAAGAAAAATCTTTCCCGACAATTCCGTAAATCAAGACAAGATCAGGAAGCTGGTTCATGGTACGCGCCAGCTCGATCGACTGCGCAAGATCGATGCTGTGAGTGGAGACGGTGAAAAAATTATTAGGGAACGCCTCTTCACTGGCATTAATTTGGAAGACGGTTCCCGCGGGCGCAGGCGAGGAAACCGCATCAATGATTATCATGTTATCCGTGCGTTGCATCAGTTCAACCAGGTTGGATTGATCGCCGGTCAATTCGACCACTTTGACTTGAGAAGAGAGGACGCCTTTTAGACTTTTCAGAACAAGCAGTCCGACACCGTCATCCGCGCGGAATTCGTTGCCTATTCCCACAATCGTTATCGGAGACTTCCCCTTTTTCTCCGATGAATTATATCCGAGATCAACTTGTTTCGTCTGTCAAATCTCTTCGATTTCTAATTTCAAGAAATGCGTTGCACAGGAGATGCAAGGGTCATAGTTGCGAACTAACTGTTCACACTGGAGTGTCAGGTCCTGTTTGGGCAGATTTATGTTTGCCGTAACGAAATTCCTCAGATCAGATTCAATCATTCTCTGGTTCTGTGCAGTCGGCGGAACGATCTTTGCATCTTTGATAAGGCCATCGTCGCCGACCAGGTAACGATGATAAAGTATCCCGCGCGGAGCCTCGGTGCATCCAAACCCGAAGCCGGGTTTTACGGGATAATTAATTGCCGGATTTTCAGGAGGTGTGTAATTCTCAATTATCCTGATTGCTTCTTCGCAGGCAAAAACCGTCTCGACGGCGCGGACAATTATGCTTTTAAAAGGATTCAATACGGGAGGCGTAGCTTTGACTTCTTTTGCCGCCTGCATCGCCAGCGGAGAAAGCTTCTCGAAGTTGAGATTATACCTCGCCAACGGTCCGGTGAGATAGGCTCCCCTTCCTTTCATGGTCGATTGCAGTGCATTTGAATACGGAGCATGTGTTTCATGGAACATCAGTTCATACTCGCGAATGTCGATGTTGAGTCCTTTGTTCGATATGAGTCTCCCTTCGTTTAACGGGTACTCGTTTGGATGGCTCAGAGACACGAACTCGTAATCGTATTCAAAATTCGGGAACGGCAAAGTCGCAGTCCAGAGGACTGTTTCATAAGCTTCGTCTCTTGCCTGTTTAAGTCTTTCGAGAATTTCGGAAAAGTCCTCCTTACGCGGAAGTTTATAAAATCCGCCGACCTTCACGTTTATTGGATGAATTTCTCTTCCTGCCAGAAGGGCAACGAGATCATTGCCGGTTTTCTTCATCCGCAATCCCCGCTGGACCGCTTCGGGATGATCTTTTGCTAGTTGAATTGCATCTTGGTATCCGAGAAAATCGGGAGCGTGGAGCATATAAACGTGAAGCACATGACTCTCTATCCATTCTCCGCAGTAAAGCAGGCGACGTAGTTCGCGAAGCTGTCCCTCGACTTTAACGCCGAAGACATCTTCCATGGCGTGGACGGAGCTCATCTGGTAAGCGACCGGACAGATTCCACAGATGCGTGCTGTAATGTCGGGAGCCTCGGAATATTTCCTGCCGCGGAGGAATGCTTCAAAGAAACGGGGCGGCTCGAATATTTTGAACTTGATATCTTCGACATGCGAATTTCGTGTCTTGATGAAGAGGGTTCCTTCACCCTCTACTCGCGGAAGGTAGTCGACTTTTAAGGTTCTAGTGTTACTCATGTGCTTCACTTTCTCTGCGGAATGCGTCTGCATAAGCATTAAATTTTCTGAAGGCAAGCGAGATATCTAACTTTGTCTCACCAAGTTCTTTGAAGTGTTCTGCAAGTGACGACGTGTTTGGAGATTCCATCGGACCGAAGCATCCGAAACATCCGCGGTCATAAGCCGGACAAAGCGCCTCGCATCCTGATTGTGTCACTGGACCGAGGCAAGGTATGCCATGGCTGACCATGACGCAGGTATTGCCTTTCCGTTTGCAGTCGATGCACACGCTGTGTGTGTCGATGGTCGGCTTTCGCTTGTTTAGAAACGCGCTGATTACCTCGATGAGCTGATACTTGTTTATCGGACAACCGCGAAGCTCGTAATCCACATGAACGAAGGAGCCGATCGGAAGAGACCTGTCGAGGGTGGAAATATACTCAGGCGATGCATAAACGATCCGTATAAAATCTTTTATGTCCTTCCAGTTTCTGAGCGATTGAATTCCGCCGGCTGTTGCACACGCACCGATCGTGATCAGTGCCGAACATGATTTTCGGATTTCCCGGATGTGTTCCACATCGTGAGGGGTGGTTATGCTGCCTTCCACTATCCCGATGTCGTACGGACCTTTAAGCATTCTCGAACTCGCTTCGGGAAAGAATGCTATGTCGATTGCATTTGCCACCGCGAGAAGTTCGTCTTCCGCATCGAGAAGAGAAAGCTGGCAGCCATCGCAAGACGCAAATTTGAAAACGGCTACCTTTGGCTTTTTGTCCGTTGAACGACTTGGCATATTAAATTTCCTTTTTCTCAAGTAAGTGATATACTTCCGGCAATCGAAAAACGGGTCCATCTTTGCATATGAACTTCGGACCAAATTGACAATGTCCGCAAAGTCCAACACCGCATTTCATATTTCTTTCCATTGATATGTAGATTTGTTCCGGCGTAAGCCCCCTTCGCTGGAGCTCTTCGACGGTAAATTTCATCATGACTTCCGGACCGCACACCATGGCGACGGTCTCCCTGGAGTCCATTTTGATATAAGAAAACAAATTTGTAACGACCCCAATGTAACCCTTCCAAGTCCAGTCGCCGCGGTCAACAGTTATGATCACATCGGTATTTGGCAGCTTGCTCCATTGTTCAAGCTCAACTCGGTACAACAAATCCAGCGGACTTCTCGCTCCGTAGAGAATTATTATTCTTCCAAATTCATCCCGTCTCCGTATGAGCGAATAGATGACTGGCCTCAATGGGGCTAGCCCGATTCCACCGGCTGCGATGCATATGTCCTTGCCAACCGCCTCCTCCAGCGGCCAGCCGCCTCCGTAAGGACCCCGTATCCCTATCAAGTCTCCCCGCCTGACTTTGGATAGCGCAGACGTCACTGTTCCAACGCGATGAATTGTGTGTGCCAGTATGTTCGGTTTTGCAGGATCCGAGCTTATGGAAATGGCGGATTCTCCAATCCCGAAGGCGTAAACCATATTAAACTGGCCCGGTAAGAATGAAAATCCTCTTCCGTCGTTCTGTGGAGGATCGATGAGAAGAGTGAACGTATCGTCGGTTTCCCAGATGACCCGTCGAATCACGGCCAACGATGGAGCCATTGGGCTTTCGATGTCGACCGTGTTTTCAATAATTGTTTCGCTCAATTAAGTAGACTCCGATAAATTGTGAATTAGGTTTCATGATGACCAAAACTTGTCACTTCTGCTGAATTTGCGCCGGACTCAGATCCGATGAACTTTTCTTTTTTTTGCCCCCTTGTGCGCTTTCTTATTTGATTTCTGTTTTATCGTAGGTCGACGATGTTTAGTGTGCCAACGGGATTCTGCTGGGGCCGATCCATAAATGTCAAGAAGTTGCAGGCGCGTTGCTGCAAGTCGCCTTTCTAGGACCTCTGAAAATCTCCGTAGCATTTCATATCCGAAATGGTTGTCAGTTTCGCATTTCGTTCTCAAACAGCTCGCGTCAATTGAAAAAGCATGGACTTGTTCGAGAGCAATTGCATCGAAGTGCCATTTGAATGGAGAGATGAGCCACGACCATCCTAACACTTCGCCGGGGCCGACCGTTTGGATCCTGATTGTTCCCTTTTCACCTGCTTGAGTTTCAAGTACGACCCTGCCGCTTCGTACCAGGAAAAAGAGTTTTGCGTCATCACCCTCACGGAAAAGCCGCGTCCCTTCCTTGAAGACGATGTTGGACGCACATGACGTCAAGGTCTTGACGAGGCTTTCATCCATGTTGCTAAGAAATGGATGCTTGTGTAATGACTCGGTTAGATCTTGCGGTTCCATGCTCACCTTCCTTTTTCGTTAAGCGCCTCTTATTGAATTTATTTCGGCTGTTAAGTCGATGCCGACGGGACACCAAGTGATGCATCTTCCGCACCCAACGCATCCAAGTACGCCGAATTGTTCCATCCATGACGAAAATTTATGCGTCAACCATTGCCGGTATCTCGACTTTGGTGTTATTCGGAAGTTACCTCCTGCCACCTTTGAAAAGTCCATGGTGTAACAAGAATCCCATTTTCTCACCCGCTCCGCTTTGTTGCCGGTAATGTCTGTAATGTCCTCGACGGCGAAGCAAAAGCAGGTCGGACATACCATGGTACAGTTGCCGCAAGTCAAACATCTCTTCGCTATGTTGTCCCAGTGCGGGTGGTCCAAATTATTGGATAAGATCTTCGGAAGATCGGAGGTCTCCACGGATTTCTTCATCTTGTTTTCCGCGTGTTTGACAAGCCTTGACGCGTCGCTTATCTCCTGTTCGGTTGCATCCGAAGGGTTGGTCTGTTCCATGACGGCTGCGCCTTTGTCGCTTCCGACTTCCGCCACAAAGTAATGCTCTCCCTTGTTCACAACCTCGGTTAGTGCGAGATCGAAGCCGGTTTTCGACCTCGGTCCCGTTTTCAAGGACGAGCAAAAACAGTTTTCCGTAGTTTCAGTGCAATTTACTGCGACGATAAACAAATCTTTGCGTCGCAGTTTATAATCTTCGTCTCCATACTCTTCCGAGTTAAATATCAGGTCCTGAATGAGAATTGCGTTTAACTCGCAAGGACGCACACCGATGAAGGCGTATTTCGGTCGGAGTGTCGTCTCCTTTAGAAACTCCAGAGATTTCCCATTCCTTTTCATTTGGAACAGACTCCTTTTTGGAGGATAGAGAAATCGTTTCCACGACTGCGGTGCCGTGTGAAAACCAAAATACTTACCTCTGGTCTCCCTCGAGAGTCTGTACGTAGATGGGCTCTGTTGGTCTGTCCATCCGACAGGCAATTCATCGGGAGACTCTACCTTGTCATAAATAATTGCACCATCATGGACGACCGGTGCAACGAGCGTATAGTCTTTACTTTTTAATGCGGTAAAAAGCTTGTGAAAGTTTTCTTCGCTGAGTTTAAAGATCGTATTCATTAAGGGCCAGGGTTTTATCAAGCAGAAACTATCAACGATTGTGCCACCATGTTTCACTTAAACCGTCGGAATAAACGTGCGGCTCATTGTCCGAATTCTCGATGTGGGACAAAAAAAGACGCAAGTCCGATTCTGACACTGTAAATTTTTTGTCTCGAAAAACGATCGTTTCCGCTTAATTATTCTACAGATAATGTTCCATGCTGTCGTCAAGAATAAGCAGTAATATGGAAACTGTTCGTTGTTAGAAAATGTTGTGTTTATGATTCAAGAATAGGAATTGGGAAGGAGTAAGCTAAGAGATGGCTGAAAAGGTACACAGAGTTCTACAAGACCATGAAGTCAAAAAGGAACTTCACGGCGAAGTCTTTTATCCATCGGAGGAAATAGTCTTGCAGGCGAATGTCCAGAATCCCGATGCCGTCTACCGAGAGGCAGAAGATGATCTAGAAGGCTACTGGGCGCGACGGGCAAGTGAACTCGAGTGGTACAAAAAGTGGGACAAGGTCTTGGACGAAACTAACAAGCCTTTTTATAAATGGTTTGTCGGAGGGAAGACCAACATTGTTCTTAATGCGCTTGATCGGCACGTAAATACCTGGCGGCGGAATAAGCTTGCTTTGATTTGGGAGGGCGAAAACGGAGAATTGCGGACGTTTTCATATCACGCTTTGAATAGGGAGGTATGCAAATTTGCAACGGTTTTGAAAAGCATGGGTGTCGGCAAAGGAGACAGAGTAACTATTTATATGCCGCGTATTCCGGAAACTGTGATAGCAATGCTTGCGACAGCGAAAATAGGTGCAATACATTCCGTAGTTTACGGCGGATTTTCAGTTGAGGCTCTCCACGGAAGGATAGAAGACAGCGAATCGCGTGTGATCGTAACAGCTGACGGTGGATTTATGAACGGAAAAATCGTCGAACTGAAAAAAATTGTAGATGAGGCCTTGAGGAGAACGGCTGCGCCTGAAACGGTGATCGTAGTGAAACGCAACGGCAAAGATGTTCCGATGGAAGCCGGTCGTGATTTTTGGTACCATGAATTGATGAGTCTGCCATTGACTCGCAACGGATCGAAGTGTGCAACAGAAGAGATGGACGCTGAAGACCCCCTTTATATTTTATACACGTCGGGTACCACAGGAAAGCCGAAGGCTATCCTCCATACCCATGGCGGATACATGGTTGGGACTTATTCCACCCTGAAGGACGTTTTTGATTTGAAAGAGGAAGACAGATGGTGGTGCACTGCTGATCCTGGTTGGGTGACGGGGCATTCCTATATAGTTTACGCCCCGCTTCTTAACGGCTCGACTTCATTCATGTATGAAGGCGCTCCAACTTTTCCGTACCCTGATAGATGGTGGACCATGATAGAAAAGTACGGTATTACAGTTCTCTATTCTACGCCGACTGCGATTCGCGGACTTATGCGTTATGGCGAGGCATGGCCCAACCGCCATGATCTTTCCACGCTTCGTCTCCTTGGCAGCGTAGGTGAACCGATAAACCCGGAAGCCTGGAGATGGTATCATAGAGTCATCGGGAAGGAACAATGTCCTATCATGGACACGTGGTGGCAGACAGAGACCGGAGCATTCATGATAACGCCGCTCCCGTCGACCCCGCTCAAGCCCGGTTCCGGAACAAAGCCTTACTTTGGCGTTCACGCCGATGTTGTTGATGATGTCGGCAAACCGGTCAAACCAGGTGAGGAAGGCTTCCTGATTCTCAAACGACCATGGCCCTCAATGCTGCGAACAATTTACAAGGACCCGGAACGGTACGTAAATACTTATTGGAGTCGTTATCCTGGCTATTATTTTGTCGGCGACTCTGCACGAAAGGACGAAGACGGGTATTTCTGGGTAATAGGTAGAGTGGATGATGTGATAAAAGTCAGCGGATACAGGCTGGGAACGGCTGAGCTTGAATCCGCTTTGGTGAGCCACCACGCGGTTGCCGAAGCAGCCGTTATAGGGCTACCACATGAGATAAAGGGAATCGCGATCCATGCTTATGTGATGTTGAAAAGCGGTTTTGAAGGCAGCGAACCTTTGGCTGAAGAGCTGATACAACATGTGGCGCATGAGATGGGACCGATTGCAAAACCCGAGAAAATAAATTTCACTAACTCGCTTCCGAAAACTCGCAGTGGAAAAATAATGAGAAGGGTCTTGAAGGCGCGGGCATTGGGGATGCCCGAAGGTGATTTGAGCACACTGGAAGATTAGCAGAATGACAGACCCGGTAAGAGATACGATGTTCATTATCGTCCTGATACTCGGAATGATGACTTGTACTTCATCTACGCGAGCGCAGTTATTGAGAGTAACAGCTAAAGTGACTGTAACGGTAATCTCCGGCCCCGGAATCAATTTCACTCCAGCAAATCAGACAAAAAGTCCATCATCTCTGAATCAGACCGATGGAGGCGGGATGACGTTCCATGCGGCCACCACTGCAGCAGTTACGTTGAACTTCGATACCGGCGGAAGAATTTTGCATCAGGATAACCTACGTCGGGGAGTAACGAGGATTCTCACCGCGGAAGAGCTTGAAGGCGTGTCAAAGGTACAGGTAACATACATCGGGAGCTAATAAGCTCCTGCCGTTTCTCCGTGTGCTGCGGGAGAGCCGCTGGTCTGTGGCACAATTCATCATTTCGTCTTTCTGAAGGTCAACACAACTTCTCCTGCAACAAAAAATTGTCTGTCGTCGGGCGAAAAATTTAATACCTGATAAGACTTGTTCGACGGCTTCAAATGTACTTTCCCGTTTACCAACTCAAAAAATCTTACAACTAAGATTCCTGATGCACTTCCAAGGACGAGCGAATTCTGCTCCGGCGCCGCCACTCTCCTACATATCACGTAATCGCCCTTATACAATCCGACATAATTCATTGCGTCATCCGAGACTTTCACTGCGAATAGCTCACCTTCCGGAAGAAGTTTGGAGTCGAAGTGTAGAACGTCGACTATGTTGGAAAAAATAATCTCGCGCGACTCAATTCGTGACACGACTGGAATTGTCCGCACCGAGGGGGGCAAGTCGGGATTGGTTTGCTCGGTTTTTGGAAGGTTGATTCCGCGCGAGCGACCCGCTTCACGTTCGATGTAGCCTTTCCTCTCAAGGGCCTTAAGTAAATCGCTGACAGCTCGCGTTGAATTAATTCCCAGCTGCTTGCCAAGCTCGCGGAAAGTCGGTGGTTTAGAATGCTCTTTAATAAATCGCCGAATAAATTCGAGAGCCTCGCCCTGTCGTTTTGTAAGTCCTCTTGCCATCAACCTAATCCAACACAGCCGCAATCGAACGAGAGTTGCACCATGAATTGGCCTGACAGGATTCCCTGGAGCAGCGAACGAAGAAATGTCTTCCTGCAAAAGAAAACAGCAGTGCTGGCAAAGTCAGAGATGCCAGTTTGCTGCAGAAACATGTAATTGCTTGAGTCATTTCTCGTTGAGATTACCTTTTCATGGTTCATGAGATTTTACTGCTCCGGCGCCAAGTTCGATACAACAAAGTAAAGAGATGAAGAATTTTTTTGACAGGAATAAATTACAAAACACAAGTTTAGCGGTCAAGAAGGATACTAAATTTTTGTTCCCTTTGTTTAGTGTAAAGATTATAACGGCAGTAAATCTCTGAAATGCCCTCAAATTTGTTCATTTTTGTATCAATTCGTTTTGGCGGGAAAAAGTGATAAAAATTCGCTTGACATTTGGAGCCAATTGGTTAAATTTCCAACGTGGTGGGGAAAAGTGGGGAAGACCCCAGTTTTTCCCTTGTTTACTAAAAAAATGTGGACGCATAGAGGAATATGTCGTCGTTTAAAGGCCGGTACGAATACGTCTTAGACTCAAAAGGGAGACTCAGCATTCCTGCAAAGCTCCGAAAGAGTCTTTCCCCCGATTCACGCGATTCATTTGTCGTGACACGCGGAGTAGAAAAGTGTTTATACGTCTACCCTCTGGATGAATGGCAGCGCCTTGAAGAGAGGCTTCGCTCGCTTAATCAGTTTCTCGAAAAACACAGATATTTTACACGCACGCTTCTTATGTGGGCATCGGAAGAATTTCCGCTTGACTCGCAATCACGAATCACAATTCCCAAAAACCTTCTCGAATTTGCCGAGATTGAGAAAGACGTGGTGATCATCGGTGCACTCGAACGGATCGAATTATGGAGTCCAAAAATTTTCAACGAGTATCTTAACTCTCAGCCGGAGAGCTATGCCAATGTTGTTGAACAAATCATGACGGTTAATGTCAACAAGTAATGGTGCCATTTCATGAACCGGTGCTGCTGAAGGAGAGCATAGATTTCTTGGTAACTGATTTGAGTGCAACATACGTCGACGCGACATTCGGGGGAGGAGGACACACGCGAGAGCTTCTTTCCAGGTTGAATTCAGGTGCGAAAGTGATTGCTTTCGATGTTGATGAACATGCCAAACAAAACGCGGATAGATTTTTCTCCCAGGATGGCAGGTTCTCATTCGTGGAGAAGAATTTTTCGGAAATAAGAAATGTTTTTGATGACATAAATATTATATCAGCCGCCGGCTTCCTGTTCGATCTTGGCGTGTCTTCCTACCAACTCGACAACGAGCCTGGGTTCAGTTATAGGCGGGATGAGAAACTGGACATGCGCCTGGACAAGGATTTGAAAACTTCTGCTTATGACGTAATTAACTCATATGATGTTGAAGAACTGTCCGCAGTGTTTGGCAAATACGGTGAAGAGCCCCGCTCTCGTCTGCTGGCGAAGGCAATTGTAAAGCGGAGGGGGAAAAATAATATCGAGACTACTTCGGAGTTTGTGGAAATAATCGGAAAAGTCTGTGGAAGCTCTGCTAAAACTCTGGCGCGAATTTTTCAAGCGCTTCGAATCGAAGTCAACAACGAACTCAATTCTCTCTTCTCGGGACTGAAAGCGGCTATTGATATGACTTCTCTTGGCGGGAGAATCGTGGTGATCTCTTATCATTCTCTGGAAGACAGGATAGTAAAGGAAAGGTTTAAGTACGAAGCCGCGACATGTGTGTGTCCGCCGCAGGCAATCGTTTGTACCTGCGGCAAAACCGCTCGCGCCAGAATACTGACACGTAAACCGATCTCACCAAGTCGTGATGAAGTCTTGCGCAATCGCAGGGCACGAAGTGCAAAGATGAGGGCAATCGAAAGAATAGCATGAGCGACGAGATAGAACTCAAAGGTAAACGAGAAGACGCGGCCCGCAGTGCAGATGCAAAGAACCCGAAGCAGGCACCGATAACAGTTTCCAAATTTATTCTATTTCTCGGGGGGACTGTCGCGGTGCTTCTGATCATTGTCAATAACAGCGTTACAGTAGACAGGTTGGTGAGAGAAATAAGTTCTCTCGATTCTGCGTACAGAGAAATAAGATTTCGGAACGATTCGTTACAGGCGGAGATGAAAAAATTGTCCAGCGCTGAAAGAATTACTCGGATCGCCTCGGAAAAACTTGGCCTTGTTTATAGCAGTCAGACTCTCGATCAAGTCACGGTCGATGCGGATAAATTGGAGGAGGCAAACCGGAAGGATGCAAGAGACACAACAAAATAAGGCAAGCCACCGAGCTCGGATAAATTTCATCCGCCTCTTGTTTATGTTGCTGTTTGCTGCCGTCGTTGTGAAGTTGGGATTTGTGCAGGGAGTCAGGAGCATTTACTATCACAAGATTGCCCAAAACCAATATGAGAGCCGCGTGCCACTTCGAGCTAATCGAGGAATGGTATACGATAGGAATGGCAGTCTGATAATTTCAAACAACTTCGGTTATTCTTATGCGGCGGATCCGGAGCTTCTCGATTCAACCGACAAGAAGAGAATCGCCGAAAAATTCGGTGCTGTTTTCGACAAGCCCATCGAATTCTTCACGCAGAAGATGAATGTAAAGTCGCAGTTTGTCTGGCTTGCTCGCAATATCGGTCCCAAACAATCCGAGTCCCTTAAGGACTTCAATGTATACGGTTTGATTAGCCTGCAAGAGCAGCAGAGACTTTATCCTTATGGCAGCGCCGCAGGACAGGTTTTCGGTTACGCAAACGTCGATGGAAAAGGGGCGAGCGGGATCGAGCTCGAGTTTGATTCGATTCTCGTCGGCAAGGACGGTTATGAGATAATGCAACGCGACGGAATCGGACGAAAAATGCCTTCGGTTGATTATCCGAAGATAGATCCCGTGCCGGGATGCAATCTGCAGCTGACCATCGACATGAATATTCAACAAATCGTTGACGAAGAGCTTGCGGCTGGAGTGGAGAGTGCGAAAGGCTCTGCTGGTACGGCAATTTTCATGAATCCCAACACGGGAGAGATTCTCGCAGTTGCCAACTATCCCAAATTTGATCCATCTGATTACACACGATATTCATTTGATGATTCCCGGGACAGAGCAATAACGGATGTGTTCGAACCCGGTTCGACGTTTAAAGTTGTGACCGCAGCGTCGGCGCTCGAAGAAGGGATTGAAAGACCAAACGATGTAATTTTTGCAGAGAACGGCAAATACTTTTTGTACGGGAAGTTGATTGAAGATTTTGAACGTGCAGGATGGGTAACATTCAGGCGAGCTGTGGAATTGTCAAGCAACATCGCGTTTTCAAAGATCGGAATGAAAATACCTCCCAACAGCTTTTACAGGTATGCAAGAGATTTTGGTTTCGGTGCGCCGACCGGGATTGAGCTTCCTGGAGAAGCTGCCGGTCAGTTAAAGAAGCCTTACGAGTGGTCGAAAATTTCCGAGCCTTTCATGTCGTTCGGCTATGAAGTGATGGTGACATCGCTTCAAATGGCGCAGGCGTACGCGGCCATTGCAAACGGTGGAACTCTGATGAAGCCCTACGTTGTCAGCAGGATCGTGGATGCGAGGGGAAATGTGCTGTCTCAGAATTCGCCTGTGGAGATTAGGCGCGTGGTAAGCCCTGAAGTCGCACAAACCCTGACAGGACTATTTGTCGACGTTGTTGAAAACGGCACGGGGTCTCCGGCGAAGATAAATGATCTTCTTATTGCAGGTAAGACAGGGACTTCGCAAAAATTGGTCGACGGAAAGTATTCGAAGAAATTTTATCATGCTTCCTTTGCTGGTTTTTTCCCTGTCCCCAATCCAGTAATTGTCGGGTTTATAATGGTTGATTCTCCGATGAACGGCTACACCGGGGGGAGTGTTGCGGCTCCGATTTTTAAGAAAATTGCATCCCGCATTTATGGAATTATGCAGCGAAGGACCACCGACTTCTTGGATAATGGTGTAAGAATGGTCTCGAATACTTCATCAGCTTTCCAGCAGAAACCAAAAGATTTCACGCAGAACTTTGTCAGCAATTCTGAAAGAACTAACTCGACAACTGCAGCGAGTACAAATTTAGTGAAGGTTCCCGATGTTTCGTACTTAGATTACGCGTCTGCGAAAGCGATCATGGAAAATTCCGGACTCGCGATTTCGGATGAGGGGATGGGCAACAGTTTAATCGTGTTGTCTGAAAGACCGAACGCTGGAACGTTGCTTCCCAAAGGAGCAACAGTCGAACTAAACTTTGTAGATGCGAGAAAAATCTCGAAGATGCCGGATTTCCGCGGAGCAAGCGTCAGGAAAGCGACAAGTTTCTTTCTCACGGCAGGAATTCGATTTCGCGTTAATGGAAGCGGGAAAATCGTCAGCCAGGCCCCCGATCCCGGAACACCGGTAAATAAGAAATCGATCGTAGTCATCAATTGTGATGACAGGAATTTTAATGCATCGGGGATTTTTTGATGAAGCTTAGCGAACTCATCAGGAGCGTTTCAGTAGAGGAGATCGTCGGCGATACCGAAAAGGAAATCGTCGGCGTCGCTTATGATTCACGAAAGGTCAGAGACGGATCGCTGTTTGTTGCGATGAGGGGAGCGCAATTTGATGGACACCGCTTCATAGTCGATGCCATGGGCAGTGGCGCAAGCGCGGTCGTGCTCGAGGACAAAAGTATCGTTGATGACGAATACTTCCTCTCTCACCACACCACTAAACTACTTGTCCCCAGCACCCGCCGCGCTCTTGCGCTTATTTCAGCGAATTTTTTCGATTGGCCGAGTAAAAAGCTGAAAACAATCGGAGTAACCGGAACGAATGGGAAGACTACGAGCACATATCTCATCGAATGGATGCTGCGATCTGCCGGAGAGAAAGTTCTTCTCATGGGAACTATTAAGCATATGCTGAACGGTGAAACCCTTGAGTCGGCGGTGAACACGACCCCCGAGTCCTTTGAGCTTAATCGCATGATGGCAGCAGCAGCAGCAAGGAACGCGACTTATGCAGTTATGGAAGTCTCATCCCATTCACTGGTGATGGATCGCGTTTACGGCATCCCGTTCAAGGCAGCCATGTTCACGAATCTCACCCAGGACCATCTCGATTTTCATCATACCATGGAAGAGTATTTCAAGGCGAAAAGAATTTTGTTCGATTCGTTGAGCGAGGGAAGTTTCGCCGTCGTGAATATGGATGATGAATATGGCGAGAGAATTGTTGCCGGTACTTCTGCCCGAAAAATATTCTACGGCTTCGCTCCTCAAGCCGACTTTCGGATTGTCAAGTTTTCATTTGGCATTCATGGAGCGGAGATCACAATCAAATACGCAGGCGAGGAGTTTGAAATAAAGTCTATGTTGGCCGGCAAATTCAGTTCGTATAATCTTGCTGGGGCTTTTGCGACGGCGGTTTCTTTAGGATATAATCCGGCTTCTGCCGCTGAAGCATTGTGCAGAGTCCCCGGTGTCAAAGGAAGATTTGAGCGCATCGATTCCGGAAAAGGATTCCTGGTCGTGGTCGATTATGCGCATACTCCGGACTCGCTGCAGAAGACACTGCAATCTGCACGGGAAATATTGACATCGGAAGGAAAAGGCGGGAGGTTGATAACCGTTTTCGGATGCGGTGGAAATCGCGACCGCACAAAGCGCCCTAAGATGGGAAAAATCGCGGAGGATTTGAGCGATGTAACTATCGTCACTTCAGACAACCCGCGATTCGAGGACCCCGGCTCGATCATTGATGAGATACTTGAAGGCGTAAAACCAGATGACCAAAATGTCCTGCGCATCGTCGACCGCAGCGAAGCAATAAAGAAGAGCTTGTCTCTAGCGCTTCCAAACGACATCGTGGTCCTTGCAGGGAAGGGACATGAAAATTACCAGGACATCAAAGGGGCCAAGCATCATTTTGACGACCGCGAAGAAGCCGAGAAGGCGCTTGGATTGTCAGAGAATTACGTTGCGGAGAAGAGTTGATTACTGTGCGAGACGTTCACGAAATACCGGGAGCTGAATTTCATAATGTGAATTTCAAGTCGGCCAGGTCGGTCTCTACTGACTCAAGGACCTTGTCTGCCGGCGAAATCTTCTTCGCGATCCGCGGCGACAAATTCGATGGCCATAATTTTGTCCGGGACGCCGTTGTCAAAGGGACAGCATGTGCGGTGGTAGATAGGAGATGGTATGAAACCAGTCATCAACTATCGGCTCTCGACCGGGGGCCGTTGGTAGTAGTTGAAGATACGACCCGTGCACTCGGCAACCTTGCTAGAATTTACCGCAGGAAATTCTCGATGCCGGTGATCGCAATCGGCGGCTCGAACGGCAAGACCACTACGAAAGAAATGGCGGCCGCAGTCCTTGAGAAAAAGTTCAGGGTCGCTAAAACTTCCGGAAATCATAATAACCAAATCGGTGTTCCGTCGACGATTTTTGGTTTCAAAAAATATCACGATGCTGCGGTTGTCGAGATCGGTACAAACCATTTTGGCGAGATCAAAAGACTTTGCGAGATACTCGAGCCAAACGCCGGACTCATCACCAACATCGGAGCGGAGCATCTGGAGTTTTTCAAGGACTTGAGCGGCGTCAGGAAAGAAGAAGAAGGTCTTTTTGATTTCCTGACGGTGTCCGACGGCACCGCTTTTATCAATGTGGATGACAGGAACATCACTGGCATGTCTAGACTTCCGAAACATAGATTCGGCTTCGGTTTTCAATCCGGAACGGCGAAGCGAAGGAATCTTTCCGGCAGACTTTTCGGCATAGACAGAAGAGGATGCGCGTTATTCGAGATAAGGTACTCTGGCAGGACTGAATTGGTTCGCTTGAGGATACCGGGAATTCATAATGCGATGAACGCGCTTGCGGCAGCAGCGATCGGCTGTAAGTATGGGATTAGTCTGTCAAACATAAAGAGCGCCTTGGAAAATTACAGGGCTTTTGAGAAGCGGATGCAGCTTATCGAAACCCGGGGAGTGAGGATTCTTAACGACACGTACAATTCAAATCCGGAATCTGCCCTCTCAGCGATCCGCTGGCTGTCCATGATCCGCGCGAAAGGGAAAAAGGTTGCAGTGCTTGCCGACATGCTCGAACTTGGCGAATCAGCGTTGCAGGAACACCGGAAAATCGGAAATGAAATTGCGGAAATAAATTTTGACTATCTCCTCACATATGGAAATCTCGCGAAAGAGATTTCAGCTGCAGCCGACAGTCATGAATATCATGGCACGGCCGGCAAAATGAAAATAGAAGCTTTCGACGACAAAGAAAAACTTTCCCGAAGACTTCTGGATATAATTTCAGTAGGTGACATTGTCCTCATTAAAGGTTCGCGTGGAATGAAGATGGAAGAAGTCGTAAGTGCGTTAACGAACCGACTTCCAAATAGAGGGTTTCGCTGATGCTGTATTATTTGTTCGATCTCCTTGAAAAACATTTTCACCCCCCCGGTTTCGGAGTATTCAGGTATATTACTTTCCGTTCAGCACTCGCTGCGATAACCGCGTTGCTGATCAGCTTTGTGATCGGTCCAGTTGTGATCCGGAAACTCCATAAACACCAGATCGGAGAACAGGAAAAAGTAGAAGGCCCGGCCTCCCATCTTTCGAAAGCGGGCACCCCGACGATGGGCGGGATAATAATTATCGGCTCTGTGGTTGTGCCGCTTTTGCTGTGGGGAGACCTCGCAAATCCTTACGTGCGTTTGATTCTTTTGATTACTCTCTGGCTGGGCATGTTAGGATTTGTCGACGATTACATGAAGGTGGTGAGGAAAAAGCGAAAAGGACTCATCGCGCGGTACAAATTGATCGGACAATTCGGAATCGGGTTGATCGTCGGAGCAGCTCTATACTTTTCACCTCAGTTTTTTCCTTTCAATTCGGTCACCACCGTTCCATTTTTCAAAAACTTGAACTTTGATTATTCCTTCTTCTATATCCCGGTGGTGATTTTTGTAATTACTGCCACTTCAAACGCCGTCAACCTCACGGACGGGCTGGACGGTCTTGCTGTCGGTGCAGTCGGAATCGTGGCGCTGACCCTTGCACTCATGAGTTACATCTCGGGCAATATCGATTTCAGCCGGTATCTGAACATAATTTATCTCCGCGGTACCGGTGAGCTTACGGTCTATTGTGCGGCACTAGTCGGAGCGTCTCTCGGCTTCCTGTGGTACAATGCTTATCCTGCACGAGTGTTCATGGGAGACACGGGTTCGCTTGCACTTGGTGGAGTGATAGCAGGAATCTCTATAATGATTAAAAAGGAATTGGTACTTCCGATACTCGGTGGAATTTTTCTCGCAGAGGAGTTGTCGGTAATAATTCAGGTGCTTTATTTCAAATACACGAAGAAAAAATACGGAGAGGGGCGGCGAATTTTTAAAATGGCGCCGCTGCACCATCACTTCGAGCTTTACGGCGTGCCGGAGCCGAAAATTGTTACGCGTTTTTACATAGTCGGGATTTTGCTGGCGATACTCAGTTTAACGACTTTCAAGGTGAGATAATTTGGCGAAGCCTGATAAAATAAAATCCGCCCGAGTTTCCGTTTTGGGAGCGGCCCGAAGTGGTCTGTCCGTTGCAGGGCTTCTGAAGTCGCAGGGCGCCGTCGTGTTCGTGAGCGACAAAAAACCTAAAGAGGAATCCGCGCAGGAAAGCAGGACGCTGGATAATCTCGGAGTTGATTATGAATTCGGTGCTCATACGGACAAGATTTTTGATGCGGATTTCATCGTGATCAGTCCCGGTGTACCATCAAACTCAAACTTAGTGCATCATGCTGAGAAGGTGGGTCTGAAAGTTTACAGCGAGGTTGAGGTCGCGTCATGGTTTTGCCGGGCTCCGATTGTTGCAATAACCGGCTCCAACGGCAAGACGACAACGACGACTCTGATTGGAAAAATTTTCGAAAACGCCGGATGGAAAACAATCGTTGCCGGGAATATCGGCTTCCCCTTTTCTGATTATGTCCTTGACACCGATGAGAAGTCCGTCGCAGTGGTGGAAGTGTCGAGTTTTCAGTTAGATCACATTGACACTTTCAAACCGAAAGCTGCCGTGCTTCTCAATATCACACCCGATCACCTTGACAGATATGAAAATTACGAGGCTTATAAGAACTCCAAATTCAGAATTTTCATGAACCAAACTCCTCACGATTTTGCGATATACAATCATGACGATGAAGCAGTCAGCAAGCATTGCAGCAAATTGGACATTATCAAATTACCATTCAGCGTGAAAGGGAAAATTTCTTCCGGCGCGTTTGTTGAAAGCGACGAAGTCTTCTTCGTCGGAGAAGGGAAACAGGATCATCTTATAGGCTCAGGAGAAATAAAAATTCCCGGCATCCATAATCTTTATAATTCTATCGCTTCGGCTCTTGCTGCGAGGTCTCTCGGAGTCTCACCGGGTGTAATTGCAGATACATTGAGAGAATTTCCCGGAGTCGAGCATCGTCTCGAACCGGTGCGTGAACTCGGCGGAGTGAGGTACATAAACGATTCAAAGGCGACGAATGTCGATGCGGTGTGGTACGCTCTCGGAAGTTTCGAATCTCCAATCGTACTGATTGCAGGCGGAAAAGACAAAGGGAACGATTATTCACCTCTCTTCGATCTTGTCAGGAAAAAAGTCCGTGCCATGGTGCTCATCGGCCAGGCTGCGGCAAAAATGCAGAAAGAATTTTCCGACAAGACGAAGTGCGTCATGGCTTCATCCATGGAAGATGCCGTTGCGAAGGCGCGCGGGGAAGCAAAACCGGGTCATGTCGTTCTTCTCTCGCCGGCTTGTGCAAGCTTCGACATGTTTCATGATTACGAACACCGGGGGCGTGAGTTTAAAAGATTGGTAATGGAACTGGAATGAAGAAGATGAAACCCGCAGATAAATGGTTTTTGTTCGCGGTGATCTCACTCATGCTTATGAGTCTCGTCGTCGTTTACAGTGCAAGTGCATTCTGGGCGGAATTAAAATTTCAAAACCCTGCTTACTTGTTGAAGAGCCATCTCTTCAAAGTTCTAGTCGGAATCGTTTTAATCTTTGTCTTTGCGAAGCTCGACTACCATAAATACCAGAAACACGCATTACACATTCTTGTCATTTCCGCATTGTTACTTATTGTCGCACTCGGGCAAAGGGTAATGATAAAAGGTGCCGCTCGCTGGATCCATCTCGGGATTTTCAGCTTTGAGCCTTCTGAGATTGCCAGGATAGCCATCTTGTTTTTCATTGCAGCATACTTGACTGAAAATTCGGAGAAACTCCATGATTACCGGAGTTTATCACAGCCTCTCGCCGCGTCGGGAATAATTGCCGGATTGATTGTCCTGCAGCCGAATTTCAGCACCGCACTGATGATTTTTGCAGTCGTCGGATTGATGTTTGTCGCCGGAGGCGTCGGAAAAGCACATCTTGCAATTTTAGTCGTCGGAGTAATCATAATCGGCGCGGGAGTATTAACGTTTGAATCGTACCGCATTGCACGAGTTCAAGCATGGATGAATCATGGCTCCGGAAATTATCAGGTTCAGCAATCTATAATAGGGTTCGGCAATGGCGGAATTTTTGGAGCGGGGCCCGGCAATAGCAGGCAGAGAAATCTGTTTTTGCCGGAGTCTTACGGTGATTTTATTTACTCGATCATCGGCGAAGAATACGGTTTGTGGGGATCCATCCTGGTTATGTTGATCTTCTTGTTCATAGCTCTTCGTGGGACGGCGATTGCAAAGCTTGCGCCGGATAGATTTGGCTCCTTGCTAGCGGCCGGGATAACTTCCGGAATTTGTCTTTATGCTTTTGTCAACGCGGCTGTGGCGATCGGCATCTTCCCCACTACCGGACTTCCTATGCCGTTCGTCAGCTATGGTGGTACGGCCATGATAGTCAATTCGATAGCGGTAGGAATTGTTTTGAATGTCTCGAAGCAAATTCCCGCTACGGAGAAAGAGTATTACTCAATTGCCAGAAGGAAGAAACATACGGTAAGAGATAATGACGAGCCCGTCGTCGGGAGGGTCTACAGCTGATGGTGAAAGTCGTCTTTGCAGGCGGTGGAACCGGAGGTCATCTTTTTCCCGCTATTGCCATTGCAGAAAGGCTGATGGAAAAGAAAGATGTAGACGTAATGTTTGTGGGCACTAAAAACAAGATTGAAGGTCGAGTCGTGCCCCAGCTTGGCTACAATTTTTTCGCTATCTGGATAGGCGGCTTCTCGCGAAAATTCAAGCTATCGAATCTTCTTCTTCCGTTGAAGATACTCGTTTCCGTTTTCCAATCGCTGAAACTCCTCCTGACATTCAAGCCTCAAGTTGTGGTGGGTACCGGCGGATATGTCTCCGGACCGGTGTGCGCGGCCGCGGTGGTCACCAGGACGCCGATTATTCTTCAGGAGCACAACAGTTACCCCGGCGTGATGACGAGATTGTTTGCGCCGTTCGCTCGCGAAATTCATATTGCGTTTGATTCATCGAGAAGATACTTTCGCTCCACGCGCAATCTCTTCCTGACCGGGAGTCCGATTAGGAAAATGTCGAAGGTTAATCGCAGGGATGCACTAAGATTTTTCGGCTTGAACCCCGAGAAGCACACTCTTCTCGTGACGGGCGGAAGTCTTGGAGCCGTGAGGCTCAATACTGCCGTGTTGGAATCGGTAGATGATCTGTTGAAGCGCGATTACCAATTGATATGGCAAACTGGCTCCGTTGATTTCGATCGAATCATCGGGAGGCAGCGGCAAAATCTTGGCCGAATCATCGTCGAAAAATTCCTGGATAAGATGGAGTATGCTTACTCGGCGGCAGATATTGCCGTTTGCAGAGCCGGGGCTACAACAGTTGCCGAGCTTATCTATTTCAATCTTCCGGCACTCATCGTTCCATATCCTCATGCGGCCGCGAATCATCAGGTGGAGAACGCACGCACGTTGGTTGCGAGCGGCGCCGCCGTCATGGTACAGGAATTTGAGATCGGAGAAAAGTTTAAGAAGGAATTATTTGCACTGGTTGATGACTCTGATCGGCTCTCGGAAATGAGTAAAAAGATCGGCGGACTGTCTCGTGACGATGCGGCGGAAATTATTGCGGAATCAATTTTAAGGATTGCAGGTACAGATGCGTAGACATTTTAAGCGCAGATTTGAATTTTACTACCAGTCCGTGGCGGTATATGCGGTCGCTCTGATCCTATATGCCGTCATAAGAGGAACATTTGCTGAGAGCGAGTTCAAATTGGTCTTCAGAGACCCGATTGTTTATGCTTTCATCTGCGTGCTGATTTATTCGGTAGTTGTTCTTGTGGTGAATATGCTTTTTCAGCGAGACGTCGTGGTTACCGACGATTTTATCATTTTGCAGAACAGGTTTGACAGCAAGACGATCAATCTTACTGAGTTAGAATGGATCCAGGTTGGGAGACCGAAGCGGATGAAGGTACGCGGGAGTTATCGGGTCATAAAGATGAAATTGAAAAATCACTTGAGAGCCGTTCGCATCAACCCGGTCCATTTCCACGACGAAAAGGGAATGATGGAGATTTTTAGGGATCTGAGCGGAAAGATCAATCCTACGACTCTCCCGAAGAAAAGGCTGCGTTCTTTCAGGAGAAAAAATGTTTAAGAGCGTAAGAAAAATTCATATGGTCGGGATCGGTGGAATCGGGATGAGTGGAATTGCCGAGATCCTTATGGACCAGGGTTTTGAGGTTAGCGGCTCGGACAGGCAGCTTACCGAAATAACCGAGCGGCTCGCAAAATTGGGCGCAAAAATTTTCAGGGATCATGCCGCCAAAAATCTCGATGATGCGGACGTTGTCGTATATTCATCGGCGGTTCACCTCGATAATCCTGAACTCGTTGCGGCGGCGGAAAAGAAAATCCCCGTGATAAGAAGAGCTGAAATGCTCGCCGAGCTCATGCGGATGAAATACGGGATTGCAATTGCAGGCACACACGGCAAAACCACCACGACAAGCATGACAAGCCTTGTATTGATGGAAGGTAATATGGATCCCACAGTTATAGTTGGGGGAAAGCTTTCGAGCTTAGGTGGAACTAACGCGCGGCTCGGTCACGGAGATTACATAGTGGTTGAAGCGGATGAGTTCGACAGATCGTTTCTTCAACTAACCCCGGTCATAGCAGCGATCACGACGCTTGAGCGCGAACATCTTGACATTTACTCCGATCTCGAAGACATAAAACGAGCATTTATGGAATTTGCAAACAAAGTCCCGTTCTATGGATTTGTTATTCTTTGTTTGGATGAACCGTCTATCCAGGAAATCCTCCCGTCGATCAGGAAGAAGGTAGTTACTTACGGTATCAGCGCTCAGTCGGATTTGCGCGCAGTAAATATCTCGTTCGCTGAAAACAGAAGCAAATACAATCTTCTCCGGTTCGGCAAGGATCTCGGGGAAATCGAGCTGAGCGTTCCGGGATTGCACAATGTGAAGAACTCCCTTGCCGCAATAGGTATCGGACTTGAGTTGGGGATAGAATTTTCAAAGATCAAGAAGGCCATCGAGTCGTTCGCGGGCGTTTATAGGCGCATCGAATTGAAAGCGGATGTCGACGGTGTCATGGTCGTCGACGATTATGCCCATCATCCTACCGAAGTACAGGCTACTCTATCCGCATTGAAATCAGGCTGGCCTCACAGGCGGGTTGTGGCAGTCTTTCAGCCGCATCTATATTCACGCACGAGAGATTTTCATGATGAATTTGGAAGGAGCTTTCTCAACGCTGATGTCCTGGTCGTCACAGAGATTTATCCTGCGCGTGAGGAACCAATTCAAGGCATCACAGGGGAATTGATCGTAAGCGATGCGAGATCGTTCGGACACAAAGAAGCATTTTACGTTCAGGACAAAAAACAGCTTCCGGAGTTTTTAATGAAGCTAAAAAAATCAGGCGACATCATAGTGACCCTCGGAGCCGGCGACATTACGAAATATGGGGAAGATTTTATCGTCAAGTTGAGAACCGAATCAGTAATACGGAATGCGGGGAATCCCGGAAAACCCATCGCTAGCTCCGAACGTGAGGCCGAAAAAACCGCGGCAAGGAAGAAGTAAATGCTCTCTATTGATCAGATAAAAAAGTTTTTCAGAGGCTACATCGGGATCGGCGAACCGCTGGCAAGGCTGACGACGTTCAAGGTCGGTGGGCAGGCTGACTTTTATTTTGAACCTGCAGATCCAGGTGACCTTGCAGTTTTGGTCAGCCTCTTGAACGAAAACCAGTTTCCGTTCGTGCTCATGACTACCGGAAGCAATATCTTGGTGAGCGACCATGGCTATCGTGGAGCAGTGATTAATCTCGAACGCGGCCTCGGTAAGATTGAATTTGACGGGGAATTTGTGAAAGCGGGTGCAGGAGCAAAGTTGGCACATTTCGTCGATGCCTGTGTAGAAGAAAATCTGCACGGGGCCGAGATGCTTGCGGGAATTCATGGCACTCTCGGCGGAGCGGTCGTGTCGAACGAGCGTGCGTACGGCGGTACAATATCCGATCATCTCGTAGAAGTCGAATTAATTCGCAGAGGGGAGCCGACAAAACTCCCAAAAGAGGCGATCATATTCGGCTACCGGTACAGTTCGCTCCAGGACGACATTGTGGTCGGCGCGTCGTTCAAATTCCCATTTGGCGACAAAACGGAGATGAAGAGAGTTTGCCGTGAGCTGATACTCCGGCGAAGAGAATCACAGCCTGATGATTCCACCAGCGCCGGGTGGATATTCAAAAATCCGGTGATGAACTCGGCCGCAAGGTTGATTGAGAATTGCGGTTTGAACGGTTTGAAGATTCGCGATGCAAGAGTGCCGGAGAAGCACCCGAACTTCATTGTCAACTTAGGAAACGCAAGCTCAGGCGATATACTCAAAATTATTCGCCGCATAGAAGATGAAGTGCAAACAAAGTTTGGTGTGATGTTGGAGCTTGATGTGCGGCTGTTAGGATTTCCCGAAAGAATCGATGGGCGGGTCGAAGAATTGGCGAGTAACGAAGCATGAAAAGAATCGAGCGGACATATCTGAATTTTACTTTCGGTGTTTGCGTGCTCGCTGCCCTTTACCTGACTTCACAAAATTGGAAGAACCAGCTTGTGTTGCAGGATGTAAAAGTCTATGATGCGAGCATATTGACCGACGATGAAGTCAAAACGCTTGCCGATGTCCATGCGGGAAGCAGGCTCTACGGATTAAACCTTTCAAAAATTTCGTCCCGCGTCAGACAAAATCCTTTCGTGAAGGAAGCTACTGTAGTGCGAGCTCTTCCTTATGATTTAACGATAACCGTCCAAGAGCGAAATCCTTTAGCGCTCCTTGCCTTGAAGAGTTCCATGCTTTCGATTGACGAGGACGGCATCGTGCTTCCTGTTCCTTTGGAGCGAAAAAATAACTTGCCGATCATCACCAATATAACCGCTCAAGTCGCGGTCGGGGACACTGCAAAGGATGACTTGATGCAAGCTGTGAACTTTCTTTCGGAGGCAGAGAGATTTGGACCGGCAATTGCCGCCAGCATTGACGAGGTTCAATTGAACGAAGGTAACCTGGTCGTCTTCACGACGGCATCTTCGCTTCCGGCAGTGGTGGGAAAGGGAAATTTTGACAGGAAACTTTTATATCTGCAGAAATTCCTGACGGAAATCGCCGGCAGGGGCGATGCAGACTATTATTATGTCGATCTCAGATTTGACGGGCAAATTGTTCTTGGGATGCAAACCAAAGGAGGCCGACCTGACGCGGTCGGGACTTCGCAAACATTGGGAAAAGTAAACTAAGGTGTTATAAATGAACAACAACATGATTGTGGCACTCGATATCGGAACGACTAAAGTTTGCGCATTGGTGGTGGAGGCCGATTCAAACGGGAGATTGAACGTTCTCGGAATCGGCACAAGTAAGTCTGGCGGCATGAGCCGCGGCGTTGTGGCGAACATTGATAGAACCGTAAAGTCAATTCAGGAGGCTGTGCACGTGGCCGAGTCTAAGCCGGGCATGAAAATAAAAAGCGCCATCGTCGGCATCGCCGGAGAGCATATCGACAGTTTCAAGACAAACAGCATTATTACTATCAGTAATCCAGACCATGAAATAACTGAAAACGATATCGATCGTCTGATCGAAGACTCAAGACGTGTTCATCTTTCACGCGACAGGGAAATCATTCATATCATTCCGCAGGAATTCATAATCGACGGTCAAACCGTTACTCACGATCCTATCGGGATGGCCGGGGTCCGGGTCGAAGCTTCGATGCACGTAGTCACGGGTTTGGTTACTGCCGCTCAGAATATACACAAATGTGTGGAGAGAGCCGGGTTGAAGGTTGAGGAATTGGTTCTGCAGCCGCTCGCTTCGAGCTACTCGGTTCTTACCGAGGACGAGAAGGAAGTTGGAGTTGCGTTGTTAGACATAGGCGGCGGAACCACGGACCTTGCAGTGTTTGAAGACAGGACGATCAGGCACACGGCGGTCATTCCTATTGCGGGTGACCACATCACGACGGATATACGTAAAGGACTCGGCATATTGCCGGAACAGGCAGAAGAATTGAAAGTCAACCACGGGTATGCCATGGTGTCCGAGGTGGTCGATGACGAGCCGATAATAATCCCCGGGATCGGCGGACGAAGACCGATTGAGATAAACAAGAAACTCCTTGCACAAATTGTTCAGCCTCGCGTGGAGGAACTCCTGGACATAGTAGCGATGGAAATAAAGCGTTCCGGTTACTCGCGTCATTTGTCTGCCGGAATAGTCCTCACGGGCGGAGGTGCATTGCTGAAAGGCATGCCGGAGCTGGTTGAATATGTACTTGGTGTGCCGGCTAAGATCGGAATACCGCAGAGCTTTGACGGCGGTTTCGTAAGAGAAGTAGAAAATCCGATTTATGCGACGGCAGTCGGACTGATTCAATATGGCTTGAAACGCGGTGCCGGGAAATCGACGATTCAATTCGCCGAATCGTCCAAGGATGTTTTGGAAGAAGGAAGTCCGAGCAAAAACGGGAAAAGTTTTTTGGATAAAAGTTTACAGTTTCTGAAAAAATTCATCAGCAAAAATATTGACAACGTTTAACAGGAGGTAAGACGTGTTTGAATTAGACACAGATAAGCAAGGCCCGCGAATAAGAGTTGTGGGCATTGGCGGATGCGGTGGCAACGCCGTTAACAGCATTGCAAAGCGAGGTATTCATGGCGTCGATCTGATTTCTATGAATACCGATCTGCAGGATCTTGAGCGCAGCGTCGCGCCGAATAAGATACAAATAGGCAAAACGACGACACGTGGACTTGGAGCCGGCTCAAATCCAGATATCGGCAGACGTGCCGCCGTCGAGGCACGCGAGGAAATTCATCGCGCACTGAAAGACAGCGACATGGTCTTTCTGACTGCCGGGATGGGCGGCGGCACGGGAACCGGTGCTGCGCCGGTAGTGGCGAGTATCCTCAAGGGAGCGGACCGGGACGACGTGAAGAAGGAAGGCCAGGATGAGCGTGCACCCCTTATTGTAGCGGTTGTGACAAAGCCGTTCATTAACGAAGCCAAAGAAAGAATGAGAAATGCTGAAACGGGCATCGAGGAATTGAAGAAATATGTCGATGCTCTGATCGTTATTCCGAATGAAAAGTTGCTGACCATTTCCGACAAGTCGGCAGGTTATCTTGCTTCTTTGCAGAAAATTTACGATGTTTTATACGACGCGATTCGTGGAATATCTGAAATAATCACGAAGCCTGGATTTGTTAATGTTGATTTTGCTGATGTGAGAACTGTGCTCGCTTCCCGCGGCGACGCAATCATCGGAACGGGAATCGCAAGCGGTGAAAGACGTGCGGCAGAAGCAGCGTCTGCGGCTATTTCCAATCCGCTTCTTGAAGAAGTCTCCCTCGAGCGGGTTGAAGGCATCCTGGTCAGTATTACCGCAGGCAATAATTTTGCTCTCCATGAATTCGATGAGATAGTAAAAAGCGTTCGCAGTGTTGCGAAGAACGGCGATGATGAGAGTAAGGTAATTGTAGGTGTTTCGATCGACGAGAAAATAGAAAAAGAAGTTATCGTCACGGTTATCGCTGCGGGTATAAACAATCGCACGCAACCGCTCCCGACCTCTACTCCGGATCCAAGGAAGAAGTTGATGCTGAAGGACAGAGATAAAATCAAAGATCAGACGTGGAGCATCAAGGACTGGCGTTCTTTCGACGAGCCTACTTTTGAGAGGAACGGCATCAATATCCATCTGAACAAAATGGATGAAGAGATAAAAGACGAGACAATCCTTCAGAAGCCGGGCGAAAGACCTGCGTTCTTACGAAAAGTTATGGATTAAGTCTCTGAATGGATATATTATTATGGAAGTCCTAAACTCGGTTACCGAAATAAGGAAACTGCTTGCTATGGAAAAACGCGAACTCAATATCATGATGGTGGAGGATGACCCCGATATACCGAAGTTAGCGAAACTCTACCTGAAACCGTACAAGGACGCGGAATTCAACCTTGTATGGGTCGAGACCGGAGAGGATGCCCTCAAGTTTCTTGCAGACAGTCAAAATCTCGATGTAATTCTTATTGATTTTCAGTTGCCCGGACTCAACGGGTTGGAGACAACCCGTCTGATAAGAGAAAAGGGAGTCCGCATACCGGTGGTTTTCTTGACCAATGCGGTTGATTTCAAACTTGCCATCGAGGCCATGAAGCTCGACGTTGAGGATTACTTGCTGAAGGAAGAAGCAATAACCTCAATTCTTCCCAGCATCATACTGAATCTTGTCGAGCGCGTGAGACTCCGTGAGAAACTCGCGGAAGCAGAAATGAACAAAGTGGCACAGCGTGAAAGGATCGACGGAATAAAAAGCCTCATTGTTACCATCTCCCACGAATTGAATAATCCTCTTGCTGCGTTGAAGTTAGCGATCAATGTTCTGCAACGGAAGGAGATTCCCCCGGACATCATGAGCTATCTTTCGATCATGAAAGAAAACACCGAGCGCATCGAAGGGGTCGTGGCAAAGCTGCGTGACTTGAAAGGCGACAAGGTTACAGCTTATATAGGTAATATAAAAATGATAGACTTATCTGAATGAACACATGGCTGGTAGTGTGTATGCACTTATTGTCGATGACGAAAAAAATGTAACTGATCTTCTTCAAGTTCAGCTTGAAGAAGAGGGGTTCACCGTTGACACGGCGAATGACGGGGCAGTTGGCATAAACAAAATTCAAGCCAAGCCGTATGACGTCATTCTTCTCGATCTGAAAATGCCGAGGATAAACGGGATAGAGGTTTTAAAATTTGCGAAAGAAAACCAGCCCGATTCACAAGTCCTGATCTTGACCGGATACGGCGATATAAAAACTGCCGTCGACACAATCAAGATGGGCGCTTTCGATTTCATCACGAAACCGTATAACTTTGATGAGCTTCTTGTCTCGATAAAGAACGCGCTTGATATGCGCCGTCTCCTCGTTGACAATAAAGTCATGAAGATGGAGATCGGCGAAGGCAAATTCGAGATTGTAGGTGAAAGTCTTGCTCTGAAGAAAGTCATCGAGATCGCATTGAAAGTCGCGAGCAGCGACGCTTCGGTGCTGATCACCGGGCCCAGTGGCTCCGGAAAAGAACTCATAGCTCATCTCATTCACGAAAACAGCGAACGGGCGAAGAAACCATTTGTTGCCGTCAACTGTGCTTCAATACCCGATACATTGATCGAGAGTGAACTTTTCGGACATGAGAAGGGAGCATTCACGGACGCGCATTCTCTTAAACAAGGTCTCACTGAAATTGCGAACGGCGGTACGTTGTTTTTGGACGAGGTTGGCGATATAAGTTATTTAGTTCAGCCGAAACTTCTCAGGTTTATCGAAACTGGGACATTCCGCAGAGTCGGCGGCACGATAGAGATGAGCGTCGACGCCAGGATCATTTCCGCTACCAATAAGGATCTTGACCGTGAAGTCGACGAACAAAAATTCCGTGAAGATTTGCTCTTCCGGTTGAACGTAGTACACATCGAAGTGCCGCCGCTCGGCCAGCGGCGGGAAGACATCCCAATACTTGTCGATCATTTTCTCCAGAAGAAACACAAGGCACGTCGAATAAAGAGAATTTCTGACGCTGCCCTCAAGCTTCTAATGGGCTACGATTGGCCGGGCAACATACGGGAATTGGAAAATGTGATAGAGCGCGCTGCGATACTCGCGCCGAAAGATGAGATAACGCCGGAGTACATCGCACTGAGTTCGAAGTCTAAGTCGGCCGACTTGCGTAGAATTCCGACACGCCTATCTATTGCAGAACTTGAGAAGATTCATATAGAAAACGTTCTTAAAGCTAATGGCTATAACCGTACAAAGTCTGCGCAGGCATTGGGGATCAGCCTTAAGACACTTTACCTTAAAATAAAAAGTTACGAGATAGATACACCTGCACCCAGGGTGTAAATTTTACGGATCGAGACCCAAGGGTGGGCTTTTTCCGAGCGTGAAGGAATTCCTACAGAAAAAAAGCGGAGCCTCAGTCTCTTTCAGCAAACCTCGGCCCCGCATCCTCTTGCCAAAAAATTTATTACTTCAAAATACTTTGTCCATTGTATTGGACCATTTTGAGTTTCTCTACGTCGAGGTTCTGAATATTCTTGGGGAGCGGCGCGTAGTCCAGTGCGGTTGAATATTTTTGTCCTTCGGTGACAGCCCATTGCATAAATTCAACAGTAGCTTTTCCTTTCTCATACTCTGTCTGGTTCCTGTAAATTAGCAGCCAGGTTGCACTGGAGATCGGGTAAGAATCTTTTCCGGGGGCGTTGGTGATCGAGAACCTTAAGTCTTCCGGCAAAGTCTTGGCTGCATTCGCAAGAGCTTCGGTAACCCCGGAGATCGATGGGTGAACAAATACGCCTTCAGCATTCTCGAGGTCTGCAAATGAAATGTTGTTTTGGAGGGCATAGATCAACTCGACATATCCGATAGCTCCGGGAGCACGTGATACCTGTCCGGCGACTCCCTCGTTCCCTTTTCCGCCGATTCCTACAGGCCAGTTCAAGCTGGTCGACTTTCCCACTTTGTCTTTCCACTCGGAGCTTACTTTTGAGAGGTAGTCGGAGAATATATATGTCGTTCCGCTTCCGTCTGCGCGGTGAACCACAATAATGGGGATGTTAGGGAGATCAACGCCGGGATTAAGCTTCTTTATGCTCTCGTCGTTCCATGTTGTAATTTTGCCCAGGTAAATATTTGCAATTGTTTCTCCGTCAAACTTCAACGTTCCTGTCACTCCGGGTATGCTGTAGGCGATGACCACGGCGCCAAGCGTCTCAGGGATGTGGAGAATGGGACCATGTGCCGAGTCGGCCGCGTGCATCTGCTCTTCTGTCATTGGAGCGTCACTTGCCCCCCAATTGACCGTCCCCGCGATCATTTGTTTTATCCCGCCTCCGCTTCCGATGGACTGATAGTTGATCTGGATATCCGGTTTCATATTGTGATATTCATTTGACCATTTTGAAATCAAGGGATAAGGGAAGGTTGCCCCGGCTCCATTGAGTATGGTCTGTGCGTATGTTGCTGCTATTGACATCGCCATGATAGCAGTTACAACCGCGACTCGTTTTAGCATAGTTTGTCTCCTAATGTTTGTGATTAGTTAAGCGTACGTTTAGAATCTATAGACCAAAAAATAAATGCAGGCTTGTTTACCTTCTAGCACTCTAATGCATCTCTAATTTAACATGCCGACGTGACGTGTAGGTTAAGTCTTGGTTAAGTAGACGTAAACTATGGTTAATAAGAATGTTCAAAATCCTCAACAATGTGTGGATCCGATTACCCCCGACATTATCTCAAAAAAACGGGGCCGTAGTTCCTTTTGGTGAACCTTGGCCCCGCATCCTCTTGCCCAAAATATGGGTCTTTTTTTACATCAAACTCTTTCCATCGTAATTCACTTTTTGGAGAAGCTCTAACTCCATCTTTTGAATGGGCTTCGGGATCGGTGCGTAATCGAGCGCCGGTTCCATTTTTTGGCCATCCGTAAGTACCCAGTTGAGGAACTTGACGGTCTCTTCTGCAATTTTCTCGTCTGTCTGATTGACGTATACGATCAGCCATGTCGCACTCGAAATCGGGTAAGAAGTTTTTCCAGGTGCGTCGGTAATCGAGAACCTCAAGTCCGCAGGGACAATTTTTGCTGCGTTCGCTGCTGCGTCGCTGACGCTTTCAATTGTCGGATGAATGAATTCGCCTTCTTTATTCTTGACGGATCCGAACGGCACGTTGTTCTGGAGGGCGTATATCAGGGTCACATACCCGATCGAGTAAGGGGTTTGCTCTACCTGTCCGGTAACTCCCTCATTTCCTTTCGCGCCTATGCCGACGGGCCAATTAACACTCGTTCCTTTACCGACCTTGTCTTTCCATTCCTGAGAGACCTTGCAGAGATAATCGACGAAGATGTAAGTGTCGCCGCTGCCGTCTGAGCGGTGCACAACAACGATCTGCTGGTCAGGAAGATTGACGTCGGGGTTGAGTCCCTTGATCGCCGGGTCGTCCCATTTCGTTATGTTGCCGAGGTAAATGTTTGCAATTACCTCTCCCGTAAATTTAAGTGTCGCATCAACGCCCGGAATGTGGTATGACACTGCAACGGCTCCCATTGCTTCGGGAAGGTGAACCACAGGGCCGTGGGCTTTTTCGCAAGCAGCGATCTGCTGATCATTCAACGGGGCATCGCTTGCGCCGATTTCTACCGTACCGGCAGTCAACTGATTGATTCCGCCGCCGCTCCCGATGGACTGATAGTTAATCTCGACATCAGGATGTGCTTTATGGTAGTCGTTAGACCACTTTGAAAACATGGGATAGATGAATGTTGACCCGGCACCGTTAATTACGGTTTGACCGTGTAAAAGGGCGGCTGAGACGAATACAGCCGCCACTACCATTAGAAATCTTTTTTGCATCTCTTTACTACTCCTCCGTTTAATTGTGCTTGATTTCTTGTCTTAAGATTATTTTGCTGCTGCATCAGCAAGGGTTTAGAACGTTATGAAAAACGTAGCTCTTCCGATGACATCGGCCTTTGACCCGGATAAACCGTATGCTACATATTCGACGTTCGGCATCAAGTGGACATTCTTTCTGACACTCCAGTCGAGAGCACCAACTACTAGATTCTGAACGCTAGTTCCGGCAACCGTGTTCTTGTTGTCGGCATCCGGAGTATACATATCGTACCTGGCGACGAGACGGAGGTTATCTATCAGACCTACCCAACCGTTCACACTGAGACCGTTCTTCTTTGTGGTCGAGCCACCAGCACCGTTAATTCCATTCAAGAAATACTGTGCGCCGAGGCTGAACATGTCATTTGCATAGTTCACAATGACATCGCCTGTTCTATTGAAGACGCTTACGCCCGTTCCATTGTATTGTCCGTTCAGCAGAATAGTGAATTGCTTTACAGGGTTAATCTGCAGATAGAGATAGGCGGCTTTGTATTTACTAGTTGTGGGAGAGAGAGCGCTGTTTCCACTGTTGTTCCCAACGAGCAATCCGGCCGTGAAAGCATCGGAGAATTTCTGGTTGTATGAAATTCCTAGATCCCTCGAAGAAGAAATCCCATGAAGATCCTGGATTGTTTTCTCCAATGACCTATAACCGAAAATTCCTTCAGCCATATTGATTTCCGGCGTTCCTTGCAAACCAATTATAATATTTGCACCATCAGTGACATTTTTCCAATTGATGAAAGCGTCCTTGACCATAACGGATAGTTTACCATTAGACGTACCCGTTGCGGTTGGAAAATTGGATGTACTCGGATCGGACTCTAAACGGAATCTCGCGCTGAAATCCTGAGCTATGTCGTAATCTGTGGTGAGATAAATACGCCTATAATCAAAAGCCTGCATGGCTTTCTGTAATCCTCCTGATGGAGAATAGTTGGAGGTCGACGCGACTCCTAAGTTAGCCGCGTTGATCACATAGTAGTAATCACCGAAGAATAGCCCGGAAAATTTCGGAAGATTCTGAGCGGATGCCATTCCTGCAAAAAGCAGAACGGCGGCAAGAGTATAGATTTTACGCAAATGCACTGTAACTCCTTTTTTAGAACTAAAATTAACCGGTGACGTTGACGTGTTTGTTAAGGCTATGTTAAGGATTTGTAAAATGGAGTGGGCAAATTATTAGTCAAAAGCGGGGCTTGAACAAAAAATACTGCCATAAAATGAAACCAAGATAGAGAATCAAAATCCTGGCTCTAGTCGTCGAAAATTATGGGGTTAGATGTAACGAAACATCCACATCAAGGATTACTTAGCTGTAATTATGGGACTGTACCACAAAAAGTTTTCTAATTTCCGGACTAAATTTCCATGCAAATAATGGCACGGAGGTTGAACCACTATAATTAAATCATGTGGCTCAAGAATAACAAAAATATCGAATATGTAGAGGACACGATAGCGGACCAACGTCCTGCCGAATCAATACTCCGAAGAGGCGGGAATCCCCCCTCTCGCGAAAATCATTCTCATGAATTAATGAAAGGAACGGAGACGATATTTGTCGTCGGCGACCATATGGAATTTCTTGAGATAATCAGGATCAATTTTGAGGATTACGGTTACAATGTGTTGACTGCTGTGGATCCGTATGAGGCCATTCTAATATGCGAAGCATTTGCGGATGAAATTCATCTCCTCATAACCGATGTATTGATGCCCAAGATGAGCGGGAAGGAATTGTATGAGTGGGTAAGGAGGAAAAGACCGCAGATGAAAACGATTTTCGTGTCTGGATTTGCTGCCGGCATGCTTCGTCCTCATGGCGTCTTGACAGATGGAATTGAATTTATGCAAAAACCATTCACCCCTGAAGCTCTTGTCAGAAGAGTTCGCGAGGTACTGGCAAAATAACAGCCCACATAAAGGTGACCGTCACTGACGGCAACATGCTCGAAGGTGACGGTCACACGCTACAATTTACCGCTTAGCTTGACGAAAAATCTGTGGAGATTATGAAATCCATGGACCGGGTCCGCATACATCAGAATACATTTACCCGCGACCACGTTTAACCCGAGATCCTTTCCAATCTTGATTGCTGCCCCACTTTCTGCACCTTGTTGGAGCCAAATATTGCGAAGTCCAATTGATGCCGCTTCGCGTAGGATCGGTTCGACCTTTTCAGGGGAAACACAGATCACTGCGCCATCTATCCGTCCGCGCAGGGACGTCAGATCTTTGTAACACCTCTCTCCCGCAATTTCAGGAAGCGTTGGGTTAACTCCGAAAACCTGATAACCGCGTTTTTTCAACTCTCTGTAGGCGCCGTTACTGAATTTCTTTATGGCATGTGACACCCCGACGATCGCCAATCTTTTTGATTTAATAAATTCTTTGATTGATTGATCCACGGTGATCCCTAACTTGTTGTTGGAAAGAAATTCCCGACAAAAATCTTCACAAGAGCTTACCTCAAATGAACTCTTGAAGCAAGGCGGCATTCCGTATCTGTATGGAGCTATGTGATCGAGTGCATCCCAGAAGGAGCCGGGTAACATTATCTTAACATCTGTCGTAGGGTCTTACGTCAATCATCAGAAAGTCAGAACTGGAATCATAATGAAGAAATGTTTTTCTGTAGCGACCGGTTTTATCGCGGCGTGCCTTGCCTGCTTTCCGAAGCAGGGGCTTTCTTATGATTCGCCCAATCCTGAAAAATATCGTGTTAAGGCTGTACATATTGACCGAAAGATAGATCTCTCCGGGAGATTGTCGGATCCATTGTGGAAGCTTTCTGAGCCGATAGAAATAAGTTATGAGATTCAGCCCGGCGAGAACACGCCTGCCCGACAGAAAACATCTGTCTACGTTCTCTATAATTCAGATTATATTTATTTTGGATTTAACTGCCTGGACTCCACGGCTAACCTGGTCCGCGCGCACATTACGGACCGTGATAAGATGACTGACGATGACTTTGTCGGAATCCTTCTTGATACTTACGGCAACACACAAGGCGGGTATGAGTTCATGGTTAATCCTCAGGGCATCCAGTTCGACGCTGCACGAACTGGCGAAAGTGAGGATGCGAGTTTCGATTGCATGTGGTACTCTGCCGCTCAAGTGAACGACACAGGCTACACGGTAGAAATCGCACTTCCGTTCAAAAGCCTCCGATTTCCTTCGGCTCCCGAGCAGCACTGGATAGCTGAGTTTGTGCGGAACATGCCGCGAGAAAGCCGCTATCAAATGACATGGACGCCGATAGACAGGAATAATCCTTGCCTTTTCTGCCAAAGTGGTACGATCGATGGCATTGAGGGAGCAGAAGCCTCTAATAATCTTGAACTCTTGCCGTATGTCATGGGAGTTCAATCGAGTTCTTTGAATGATGCAGGGGACCCTGCGTCGGGATTTGCCAAGGGACCAGTCACGGGCCGGATCGGAGCCGGAATAAGGTATGCACCATCATCTTCGTTTGCACTTGCAGGAGTTTTGAATCCTGATTTCAGCCAGATCGAATCCGATGCCGCGCAGATTAGTGTCAACAATACATTTGCCATTTTCTATCCCGAGAAGCGACCGTTTTTCCTGGAAGGTGCAGATCTTTACAGCACAGTTGCAAGCATATTCTATTCACGTATGATAAACAATCCTCTCGCATCGGTGAAGATCACGGAAAAATCGGGCTCGTTCTCGCTTGCCTACCTCGGTGCTGAAGACAGAGAATCGCCTTTCATTATCCCCGGCGAAGAGGAGAGCGATTTCGTATCATCATCGCTGAAATCATGGAACAATATCTTACGAGCAAAATATAACATCGGAAAAGAATCGTTTGTCGGCGGATTGGTCACTACGAGAAATTTCATGGACGCACATAACTATGTTGGCACTGTCGATTGGAGTGTCCTCTTCGGTGGCAACTACTATTTAACCGGGCAAGCCGGTTTAACGCACACAAAAGAAATAAATGATCCTTCTCTATTTTCCAGCGATAGACTTTTTGGATCGACGTCCTACACGGCGGCGTTCGACGGAGAAAGCTACGAGGGTTCCGGCTATCAGGTAGATATAACACGAAACGCCCGCAATTATAGTTTCGACCTCGGCGGTGTAAGCGTATCCCCGACGTTCCAAGCGTATGATGGATACACAACCTCAACAGACAAGCGCCAGATCAACTTCTGGCAGGGTTACACAGTCTATTTCGATAGATCCTTCGTCGAAAACGCGTCTTTGCAGACGAACTCAGGAGTCGCGTTTAACTATGATGGCGCTCGTAAAGGTGAATGGGGTTCGATCCAAGCGCAGGCGAATCTAAGAGGTCAAACTTATGTATGGGCCGCTTACTATCCGGTTCAAGAAGAGCTTTTTCACAGCGTCCAGTTCCATAAACTCTACCGTACCGAGGTTCAATTGAATACGAATCCAATCACCGGATTTGCATTGTATCTGTGGGCTCAGGCGGGAAGACTTATCTACCGTGTTGACTCGCCGGACCTTGGAAGAGGTTACAACTTGTCGTGCGAGACTGTCGTAAAGCCGACCGATAAGTTCTCCCTCGACTTGACTTACACTCGTTCACGGCTCTGGTCTTTTTACACGCAGCAACTTTTCTTCGACGGTTACATCGCACGTTGTGCCGTCGTGTATCAGTTCTCGGCTCAACTGTTCGTGAGACTGATCAGCCAGTACGATCAATTTGCAAAGCAGCTTCAAATCGATCCGCTCATCAGCTACAAGCTCAATCCCTTTACGGTCTTCTATGCCGGGTCAGATCACAACTTCGCAAGGTTCGACGAGCCTTACGGAATGCGAAGAACAGTCCAGCAATTTTTCGTGAAGCTGCAATATCTTTGGCAGAACTGAAGACAATTGCCGGTTTGCTAATTCTTACCTAAGTATCATTTCTACATTTGACATTCACTGAAAAATGTTGGACATTAGTGGCATAAAAGCAAAGCCGGTAGCAATCTTACTTTTTAATGCTTCGGGACGTCGAGGTGTCCTCATGGAGCTTATACCGACTAGAGGATAGATAAACATGAAAATGCTTAGAGATGAGATTTGGAAGGACTAAGAGGAGGGAGAACCAAGATGGATCAGGAAAATTTGAACACGCTGAGGGGCGGTATATTCTCGCGCATTCGGAATATCGTGTTAGATAGATACGGCCAGGATATTCCGATGTCCCTAATCGAAGATTATCCACAAACCGAGGCAGCCCTCAAACGAATCGAACGGCTCAAATCGTTCAAAGCTGACGACGATTTGTTGAATTTGTTCGAAGCTTTCCACAAGATTGTAACAGGGAGTTACGGTCATTGCCTGTTTTGCCGGAAAGAAATTGATGTCCAGAAGCTGAGATCGAATCCGCTGGCGAAGTTTTGTGATGAATGTGAAAAAACCTTGAACCTGGCAAATAACGCGCGCGAGACCGATCACCTCCTGTCAATATATTAGAGCGGCTACCCGCTCTTTGGCAGTGGAATACTTTCAGACCGTCGTCCCGGCAGTTGAGACCGAGGAAGTAATTACAGATGCGATCTCCTCAAGAGGCACAACGGAGTCTGCAATTCTTGCGTCGACGATCGCCTTTGGCATTCCGTAAACGACGCATGTGTCTTCGCTCTGTGCCAGTATCTTGCCGCCGGCGGACTTAATCATCTTTGCACCTTCAAGTCCATCTTTCCCCATTCCGGTCATTACTATCGCGAGCACGCGCCCGCCGAAAGTGTCGTAAGCCGAACTGAACATCACGTCAACCGAAGGACGATGCAGCGTATCGTTTGGAAGTTTCGAAACTACGAGAAAAACTTTTGAATCTTCGCGGGAAAATTTTAAATGAAATCCGCCCGGTGCGATAAAAACTTTCCCGTTTACCAATTCCATCCCGTCTTCAGCCTCGCAGACTTCAAGGCGACTGATGGAATCTAATCTCTCCGCGAGGGACTTTGTAAAGAGCGGAGGCATATGCTGGACTATCGCAATTGGCAGTGGAAAATCCTCCCGAAGCGAAGGGATGACCCTTTGGAGTGAGAAGGGACCGCCCGTAGAAATTCCTAAGACAACTATCTGTGCATTCGATCCGTCAATTAAGGAAGATTTTTTCGGGACGGAGGCCGTGTTCGACAATGGAGGGGAAATGATCCTTGTTCCCCTCCGGGCAACTGCCTTGATCTTCGAAATCAAATCTCCTTTGATTTTTGTGATATCCATCGAGATGTAAGAAAGCTGTTTTGGTATGAAGTCAACGGCTCCTGCTGCGAGTGCATCGATAGTCGCGCGTGCACCCTCAAGCGTCAGAGAGCTCACCATCAAAACAGGCAGCGGGTTATCCTTCATGATTTGCTTCAATGCCGTTATTCCATCCATCCGTGGCATCTCAACGTCGAGCGTCATCAAGTCTGGGTTCAGCTCTCTCACTTTTTCGATTGCCTCAAGTCCGTCTCTTGCCGTTCCCACGACTTCGATGCCGTGATCCTCTTCAAGCATCATGGATATTGCCTTTCTCATGAAGGCAGAATCATCAACAACGAGGATTCTAATTGGCATTATTCGTTTACTTCTCTGGAAACCCTTGCCGAGCTTGCCTTCTGCGCAAGTCGAAGAAGTTCGCCCGCATCCAAAATCATTATTACTCTTCCGTCACCGAGAATTGTCGAGCCTGCAATTCCAGGAATGTTCTTTAAATACGCACCAAGAGGCTTTATAACGATTTCTTTCTGCCCGATAAGCCGGTCCACAACTATTCCAAACTTGTGGGTTCCAATACCGACGACCACGGTATAAAAAACTTGCGTCGATTCATCCTGTCCCGGGACTTCGAGGATATCGGATATATCGACAAGCGGCAGAACTATTTCTCTCAATCTTATCACCGGACGACCATGTACAGTGGAGATAGCCTCCTTAGGAGTGTGCACCACTTCGAGCACGCTGCTCAGCGGAACCGCAAATGTTTCTCCTCCGACCTTGACGAGCAAACCCTGGATGATCGCCAGCGTTAATGGGAGTTTCAGAGTGAATCTCGTCCCTTTGCCTACCGAGGATTCGACGGATATCATGCCGTTCAACTTCGTGATATTGGTCTTTACTACGTCCATCCCGACGCCTCTTCCTGAAACGCTGCTTACTTTCTGTGCAGTGCTGAAGCCTGGTATAAAAATGATTGAATATGTATCCTCAGGCTTCATCTCATTTGCTTCCTCCTGAGTTATTAACCCTTTTTCCAGCGCTTTCTGCTTAATTTTTTCCGGATCTATTCCGGCGCCGTCGTCCTGTATTTCAATTACGATGTGATTCCCTTCATGTCCTGCAGATAGATGGATCGTACCCCGTCGCGGTTTGCCGATCGATTCTCTGACCGTCGGCGACTCGATACCATGATCGGCGGCGTTCCTTATGAGATGGACTAGCGGATCGCTTATCTCTTCGATGATCGATTTGTCAAGTTCCGTCTCCTCGCCTTGGATGATGAGGTCTATTTCCTTCGAAAACTCTCTGGCAATGTCGCGAACAAGCCTTGGAAATCTATTGAATACTTTTCCGATTTGCACCATCCTTGTCTTCATCACGGCAGTCTGGAGTTCGGTCGTGATGAAATCTATCTGAGAGCTTGTTTCGTTCAACTGGTGAGCGAAGTCTTTGCTTCCTGGATTATCTTCCACGTTGCTGACGATCTGAGTCAGCCGGTTTCTTCCGAGAACAAGTTCGCCGACCAGGTTCATCAGATGATCGAGCCTTCCGACGTCAACGCGGATAGTGGTATCGGCCATCCGGTCCAGTTTTTGAGCCTGAGAAGCTTGATTGGCAGATTCCTTTGAGCCGGAAATCTCCTGCGGCGGAGCATCATGGGCGGGGTCTTGAGAAATTGTCTTTTGCTCCACCTGTTTCCCTCTTTTTGCGATTTCCGGCTTAGCCCCACTGGAGAGGGCCGCTAGCTTACTGATCGTAGGAGACAGGTCGATCTCCTGTATGTCGCGGTCTATGACTTGTTTTAAAAGGGCCTTCATTAAGTCGAATGCTTCGAGCATTACATCAAGCATCCCCGGATCATATTTCAGCTCACCCCGCCTTAATTTGTTCAGTACGTCCTCGAACCTGTGAGCGATTGTGCTCATTTGCTCGAAGCTCAGAAAACCCGATGTTCCCTTTACCGTGTGAACGGCCCTGAAGATCGAATTGATCAGTTCTTTGTCGTCCGACCTCTTTTCTATCTCAAGGATTTCGTTGTCGAGTTTCTCGAATATTTCCTTTGTTTCAATTACAAAACTTTCGACGATATCTCTCATCTCGTCGGCAAACATGGGGTGACTCATTGGCGCCCTTTCCCGAAAAGCTTGTCTATCTCTTCTTGTGAAGTCGGATTCGCTGAGTTCTCTCCGATCGAGTCGGCCTTCTTTTTCATACGATTTGCATTTCTAATCATCTCATCAGCCGTTTTTTGCCTCTTGGGCGAGTGATCATACGTAGCATCTGGATCAAAAGTGTGGTTCTCCGTTTTCTTGATCTCCGTCACCAACTCACTTCCGCTCAACTTGAATTTGTCGATCAGACCCGACAGCCTTTCTTGCACCGATTCGATGAGGTGATTGACAGAGGAGATCTGTTGGGCGGTGATATCCTGAACCTGGAGGGAAAACATGATGTCGTTTGACTTGGCACGAATTTCCTTCAGGCTTCGTTCGAGACCTTCGGCGTTTGACTTGACCGCCTTCAGGTGGTTTTGTTTCTTTTCATGCAGGTCGATGATTTCCTGGAGAAGTGTCTTATTGCTGTCGCTGATCGAATTGCGGACAGCCTCGATGGTTTTCTTATCGAGGACGTCTATCGCTGCCAGGTCGCCGGTGGCCGTCTGAAAATGTGAATCGATGGTATTCAATCGCGAAAGCACGCGGTCCAAGTTGTCAAGGATTTCCGTTGTAGCCAGCTCGGTAGCTTTCCTCACCTTGTTCAATTGAGATGACGCGCGAGGCATCTTGCTGGTGCTCTCATAGATCGACAAATTAATCTCTTCGAGGACAGGAACGATGTCGTTTACGAATTGGAACAGCTCCTCAAGAAAAGGAATGACCCGCTGCCCGAAAATGAAGAGAGCGCGCAACTCATTAATCTTGTCAAGAATCCCGCCGAGATTTTTCGAATCCATTTTGCCCTCTTTCATGTTTTTGATTCTCAAACAGTTTTCATAACTAGATCTATTTTTTCTTTCAATACCTGCGGTGTAAATGGTTTTACGATGTAGTTGTTCACTTTCGCTTTGAGCGCTTCCATCACGTCTTCCTTCATGCCGCGAGTCGTAACCATGAGTATGGGTAACTCTGCGAACTGTTCCTCGCTGCGCACTGCTTTTGTGAATTCGAGGCCGCTCATGTTCGGCATATTCCAGTCGGTTATTATAAAGTCTATTTTGTCGACGTAAAGTTTTGTGATTGCATCCTTGCCGTCTTCTGCTTCAATAATATCATCGTACCCTAAACTCTTCAGCGCATTGTTGACGATTCTCCTCATAGTCTGAGAATCGTCAACGACCAGAAACTTCATTTTACGGCTCCTTAACTTAAATACTTCGCAACTTCGTACTGAATTCTTTTTTGATCGAACGGTTTCAAGAGGTATGAATTTGCACCAAGTTTCATCCCGGTTTCGATATCCTGCTCATTCGTCAGTGAAGATAAGATTATGACCGGTGTCTCGCGGTACTCCCTATCTTCACGAACCGCTTTCAGGAATTCGAAGCCGTCCATGTTCGGCATGTTAAGATCGGTTATGATCAGATCGACTTTAGTCTTGGAGAGTTTTTCAAGTGCCTCCATTCCGTCTCTTGCGGCAATTACGTTGAATCCCTGGGCTCGGATGGCGAACACAAGAAATTTTCGAATCGATTCTGAATCGTCAACGATCAATACTGCTTTTGATGACATCTTTTACTCCTTCATGTAAGCAATTGCTTTTTCAAAATGCACGGGCATCAACGCCTGTGTCAGACCGTAAAGAGTTTCAGAATAGCCGACGAATAAATATCCGCCTTTGTTCATGGTGTCATAAATCAAAGAGACAACGGTCTGTTTCGAATTAAAGTCAAAATAAATCAGGACGTTGGCGGCGAAGACGACGTCGACGCCCCTTGTGGTACGCATAGCAGCTCTGTCGAATAGGTTGATCTGTTTGAA